>NZ_JAMYSP010000027.1:0-85100 GCF_040322015.1 Mesorhizobium sp. M0208
GGTTTTACGCCCTTCGCCACCACCTACGCCGTCTTCGCATCGCGACGTGCCTACGATTTCATCTGCATGGCGATCGCCGAGGAGAAACTCAATGTGAAGATCGTCTGCGCCTTACCGGGGCTGACGACCGGCTACGGCCCCAGCCACCAGGCGACGGAGGACATCGCGATTTTCCGCGGGATGCCGAACCTGACGATCATCGACCCTTGCGACGCGCTCGACATCGAACAGGCCACGGAGGCGATCGCGGACTACAACGGGCCGGTCTACATGCGGCTTTCGCGCGGTAAGATTCCTGTCGTGCTCGACGAAGACGACTATACATTTGAAATCGGCAAGGCGCGAATGCTGCGCGAGGGCGCGGACGTATTGTTCATTTCCAGCGGCCTGATGACCATGCGCGCGCTGGAGGCCGCGAAGGCGCTTGAAGCCGACAGGATCGGCTGCGCCGTTCTGCACGTTCCGACGATCAAACCTCTGGATACGGAGGCGATACTCGCTGCCGCGCGCCGTTCGGGACGGCTGGTGGTGGCGGCGGAGAACCACACCATCATTGGTGGCCTTGGCGAAGGCGTTGCCGCGCTGCTGATGCGCGAGAGAGTGACCCCAGTCTTTCGCCAGATCGCCCTGCCCGACGAGTTCCTCGACGCTGGCGCGCTGCCGACGCTTCACGATCGCTACGGGATCTCAACTTCCGAGCTCGTGCGCCGCGTCCGCATTTGGAGCGAATGAGAAGTAAGAGCTCTCCCCACACAACAGTTGAGTCATCGACCTTGACCTTGCCCCTCTTATCTAATCCGGTTTGAAGTTCGTTCTCGCCCATCGAGAGGACCAGGACATGAAACGTAGCCGCTTCTCTGAAGAGCAGATCATCGGAATTTTGAAGGAACATGAGGCCGGGGTATCGGTTGCCGATCTGTGCCGCAAGCACGGGGTCAGCGACGCCTCGATTTACAACTGGAAGGCCCGCTTCGGCGGGATGGATGTCTGCGAGGCTCGGCGACTGAAGGCTCTGGAGGACGAGAACACGCGGCTGAAGCGGCTTTTGGCCGACGCCATGCTCGACAATGCCGCGTTGAAGGATCTTGTGGGAAAGAAATGGTGACGCCCGCGGCCAAGCGGAAACCTTTCCAGCGACCAGATCGATCAACTTCAACGCCGACTGCAACGGACCAGGCGATCAAGGAAAGGTGCATCATGAAGCATTCGGGAGCCGACAATAGCCGACGCCATTCTCGACCGGATCATCCACAACGCCCATCGCATCACCCTCGAAGGCGACAGCATGAGAAAGCAAAAAACACCGCCGCCCTTGACCGGCGCCGAAAACGGCGAAATCAATCGCAAATGACTTCAACCAGACAACCGAGCGCCGACCCCATCCTGCTGTCCGCGATTAGTGAAACTGCTGTCCGCGATTTAGCGGAACGACTGTCCCGTTTTTGCGAAATACGCACGTCCGACGCAGCTTGCGTTGACAGAGG
The DNA here is from genome assembly GCF_040322015.1 of Mesorhizobium sp. M0208. NCBI lineage: Bacteria > Pseudomonadati > Pseudomonadota > Alphaproteobacteria > Hyphomicrobiales > Phyllobacteriaceae > Mesorhizobium > Mesorhizobium sp. M0208. The sequence goes on from NZ_JAMYSP010000027.1 coordinate 1,485, forward strand.
CGGTTTCCGCGCAGTTGCAATAGCACTTCCGCCGGCCTATTTTTGTGGAGTTCAATGGTGGTTCGGCCAAGGGCGCTTTGGGCGCCGGACCGGCCCCGTGTAAACCTCATTAAAGAGAGACGAACCCTGCCATGGAAGAATTCTTATCGCGCATCGCCACTGGTGCCAGCATCGGCCCGGCTCTCGCAGAGAAGGCCGTTGGGTTAATGCTGGGTTTCCTGCAACGCCACGCGGCCGACGGTCCCGTTGCGCGCATGATCGCGGCCATTCCCGGAGCTTCGGAATTAGTGGCGAAGTATCATGGCAACGACCCAGAGGGCGGAGGCGGCCTCATGGGGCTCGGCCAGCAATTGATGAGTGAGGGTCTCAGCATTCTAAAGATCGCCGCCATCGCCAACGAGACGATCGCCTTCGCCAAGGAACATGCCGGCGACGAACTCGTGGACGAGGTCCTCAATTCCGTTCCTGGCCTTCCCCAGTTCGTCTGATCAGCGGCAGCCGGGGGCGCATGACCTCGTGCGCCCGTGCCGGCCCGTCTGCGCAGGTAGGCATTCTCCGCCGAGCGCTCCGTACCGATCTCGCCAGACCACCAACCGCCGGGCACGCGAAGCGAGCGTTGGAGTACTTCATTCGTCTGTCCCAAAATCGACCGCAGGCGAACCGATGTGTATAACTTCCGGCGGTAAGGGTTTATCGTGAACGCTTTCGATGAAGCCCGCGAGATAAGCAAACGTATTGTATTTCTCAAGAACCAACCGCTTCGCCTCTTGTATTGCGCCGCGACGCTCCTTCCAGAGGTCCGAGTCGATGATTTCTTGAATTTTTTGGATTACGTTCTTGTCCTCTGGGTCAATCAGAACCATTGAGTCGGAAGGGAAGAACCTCGTGATTGCCGGGCTGCCGTAATAGATCGGCATTGTTTCAGCAACGAAGCAGTCCATAAGCTTCTCTGTAAAATAGTAATCAGCACGAGTATTCTCGAAAGCTATACTGTAACGGTACGGTGCGAGTGCGTCCCATTTATCTCCAATCAGCCGAAAACCTCGGCCGAACAGGTCAAAATCGAGCTCCTCTCTCAGCCGTTCCAGAAACGCCAGCCGATATCGATGCCCTTTAAGCAGGGCGATGTTACTGGTAATCCATGAGAGCCGAAGCGGCTTGTCCACGACTTCGCTGACCAGAAGTTGGTCATATGTCTTTGTTACAGACCAAGACCGAGTGATAGGTGGAGACAAAACGAATCGGCGCTCTGCATTCTGCCGAGCAGCCAGCTCTGCGTCAGACGTCAGGACGATGGTATTTTTCCCTTGCCCTTCATGAAATGCGCGATGAGCTTTCGTCGGCGGTTCGCCGATTGCAAAAATTGTCCTGTTTGGACTCGCCTCGATATCAACAGGGAGCCCAAAAATAGAAGCAGAGTTAAAGACAATATGCCAATCGGGCGCGAAGGATGTCCTGCGTACAAAAGCGACATTGTTCCAGATTCCACTGCCCTTTGGAGTGAGATGGTGGATTGCATCATCCAAAACGCCCCAAGAATCCAGACATGTAGCAACAATGGGCGCCGGACGTTCCGTCAACAATTTGGTCGACAAAGCAGTTCCACCCCATTCACTTCCGTTGGACCGGGAGCAACTCGTGCATCGGGCGCAAGACCTCTCTGCGCCTGAAATAGCTCGCGATCCTGATCGGTATCAAACACACGATTCTGTGCGACTTCGCGATTCTGTGCGACTTCGCGCCATTCGACAACTCATCTCTAAGACCGCGGGAATCCCTTCACTCGTGAAGGTACTCAATCGCCATTTCGGATTGCGGTAAGATTGGGCAGCATAAACCTTCCGGGACCCGCTGTCGAGGCAATTGTCGCTTTGCACCTAACCAGGTTCTTCCTCACTTTGTGTGGTGATCAGGCCGGTTGAGTGGCAGCATGCGTGCCCTCTAAAATATGGAAGTTGACTACATTCTTATTATTAATCGGGATATACGACCAGTTTAGAGGCGGCTCGCCTCTCACAGGCGACGTTTGCAGCGGCGACGGCAGATCGAGATATTGGCGGGTTGATGCCGGGGCTTTGTCCGAAATCTGTGGTCCGATTTCGGACGAAGTGACGGTCAAGATGTCCGAAATATGCTACGAATTTCGGACAAGCTTCACACACAAAGCGCCGCGGCTTTGCCCGACATCATCGATATCGTCATGCAGATGGGCGATGCCGACCTAGCCTCGTCCCCCTCCCCTTCCAGCCATTGCCAATCCCAGCCTGCCTGCGCAGCTTGAGGCGCTCGCCGGCCGCGCGCGCGATTATATCGAGGCGGCGAGTTCGGCCAACACGCGCCGCGCCTACGCAGCCGACTGGAAGCATTTTTCGAGCTGGCGCCGGCGCCAGGGCATCGAGATGTTCCCGCCCGATCCTGAGGTCGTCGGGCTCTATATCGCCGCCTGCGCGTCAGGTACGGCCACTGGCGACAAAAAGCCCAACACCGTTTCAACCATCGAGCGCCGGCTTTCGTCGCTCTCCTGGAATTTTGCCCAGCGCGGCCAGCCGCTGGACCGCAAGGACCGGCATATCGCCACGGTGATGGCTGGCGTTCGCAACACCCACGCCTCCCCTCCCCGGCAGAAGGAAGCGATCCTGCCCGAGGATCTGATCGCATGTTCGAGACCCTCGACCGCGGCACGCTGCGTGGTCTGCGCGACCGCGCCATGCTGCTTTTGGGTTTCGCCGGCGGCCTTCGCCGATCCGAAATCGTCGGCCTCGACGTCGGCAGGGATCAGACCGAGGACGGGCGCGGCTGGGTCGAGATTTTTGCCGATAAGGGTCTGCTTGTCACATTGCGCGGCAAAACCGGCTGGCGCGAGGTCGAAATCGGCCGCGGCTCCTCCGACGCCACCTGCCCTGTGGTCGCTCTGCAGACCTGGCTAAGACTGGCGCGCATTGCGCACGGACCGCTGTTTCGGCGCGTTGCTGGTCAAGGCAGAGCCGTCGGTGCCGATCGCTTGAACGACCAGGAGGTCGCACGCCTGGTCAAGCGCACGGCGCTCGCCGCCGGCGTGCGCGGCGATCTGTCGGAGGGCGAACGGGCCAAGAAATTCGCCGGCCACTCACTGCGCGCCGGCCTCGCCTCGTCGGCCGAGGTCGACGAACGCTATGTGCAAAAACAGCTCGGCCATGCCTCCGCGGAGATGACGCGAAATTATCAGCGCCGGCGCGATCGTTTCCGCGTAAATCTCACCAAGGCGTCCGGGCTCTGATGCCCCCGTTTTGCCCGCTGGGATGAGGCGGTCAGATCCCAGGCGATAACAATACCTCATCGAGCACAGGGAGCGCTGTATCCAGACTATCGGCGGCCGACGCTTCGTAGTCAGGCATGATCATCAACTGCGTTATGGCACGGCCCACAAATTCCGGGTTTAGCTTTTCCAACCGATCCTTGGTCCGGGAGACCTGTTCCGGGAATGCGCGCAGATTGAAGCGAACAAATGACGAGGTCTCTTATCCCCGACACGAATAGCTCGCGATCTCATCGGGATTTCCCTTACCGCCATAGGCAGCTTGAGTGGGATAAGCGCAGATCGGCTGGTGCTTGCCGGGGAATGCCTTGCTGCCAGCCGCGAGAGAATCCGGAGCCTTGTCTTGGTTTATCCAGCCCTCGATGGCGGCCAAAGGATCAAAGTCGTCGAAGGCTTGGCCATCGCCGCAGTGGGTCATCCCCGGGATTATGAACATGCGCACGAAACGGCGAGTCGCTTCCAAATCGCCGCCGCTTGTGACCTCGACGACTTGCTTGTACCAGCGCACCAGATCGTTGGCTGAGAAGACCGGATCGGAAAGTCCCTGAAACAAGAGCAGCTTTCCACCGTGGGCACCGAAGCTGGCGAGATACGTGCCGGTCGCATCATTGAGCTTGGCCGTATCCGCAACGCGTGCCGGATCCTTGTCGAAGTCGAACTTCAGGGGGTCAAAATTCGGCGCCGGGGGCGTCATGAAGTAGTATTGAAGCGAGCGGGCTCCCAGAACGATGTTATTTGCATCCGACTGGGAAGTGGGGGAATTGCCCAGCTTCCACATTCTCCAGTCCGCGCCCGCAACGCCCGTATCATATGGCCAATCGCTGTAAAGCTTTTCGCCATCGGAGCTTTCCGGACCCGCGAACGCGCGGCTCATGGCCTGCACTTGACCAGCCGTGAGGCAGCTGTCCGTCTTATCGCCTTGGCAGGACAGGACCTTTGGGTCGAACCGGCACTGCTGCCAGGCGTTGATGACGCCATCCTCAATGCCATCGCGAGCATCACAGGCAGCGAGAACCGCCTTGGCGACGATGTTCAGATCCTGCTGGGAGAAGGCGCGGGATAGAATGGGATGGCCGGCCTCATCCTTGGGAGCGATGCTCATGTACTGGCGAGTATCCCAAGCTTCGGCAATGTTGGCGGCACTGAGACGAAAACCCGGGCTACCTGCAACAATGCCGTCGAACTCGAGCGGATATCGCTGAGCCGCTATCAACGCCTCACGACCGCCATTCGAGCATCCCATGAACACCGACTTTTTCGGAGCCGCCCCATAGAACTTTGCAATCACCTGCTTCGAGACCGAAGTGACTTTGCCAATGGAGGCGTACGCAAAATCAATGCGTGCGGCTTGATCGACCCCGAAAGCCGGATCGGGGCTTGGGTGCCCGCCATCCATGCTTACAACAGCGTAGCCGCGCAAGAGCCCGGGAGCCGCGGTCGAGTTCCGGCAAGGAATGGTCCCGACGGCCGGCGCCAGGAAGCCATCAACTGCGCCGCCGCCCTGGAAAAGGAACATGTCGTTCCAGGTCGTCGGAAGACGCACCTCAAACCGGGTGCCATATGATTGACCATCGACCCCCTGGCGTTTCCCGATAACACCTCGGACAAGGCAGTGCCCGCCCACTTTTACCGCCTGAGGCGAGGCGCCGGTGAATGCAGTGAAGGGATCTGCGGGGATCTCCTGCGGCTTTTGAAGGCTAGCCTCGGTAAAGATCACGCTTGGAATTTGGAGCTTGGCGATGGACCGGCACGCCTGATCCGACGCGTTTGCCGCCAGTGCAGGCGCACATACAAATATGATCGCCAACATCAGTGCCAGCGTGCACCCGCGGTCCCGCAGCTTGAGCCCGTTAGCCAAGAACATACCCATCCTCCCTGGATGCGCCCGATAGCCCGAAAGCTGATCGCATTGGTAGCTAGTTGTGAGCTTTCAGTAGCTTGTCCATCCGGTCCGAACCGGGAAAGCTGAGATTATCGAAGCTTCAGTGACTCCAGGGGGACCGGATGAACATCCATAAGAATACCGGTCTGACGCCGCTCGGTCGAGAGCGGATTTTTTGCGCCTGGGCGCGCCGGCAGCACCTCGGAGGTGTTGCCGCCTGATCCGCAGACCGTCGGCCTCTACATCACGGCCTGTGCATCCAGAAAGGTTACAGGAGACAAGAAACCAAACTCTGTGGCGACGATCGAGCGCCGTCTCTCCTCCCTGGCGTGGAATTATACGCAGCGTGGCGAGCCGCTCGATCGAAAGGACCGCCATATCGCCACCGTGCCCGCCGGCATCCGTAACAGCCACGCAAAACCGTCTGTGCAGAATGAGGCCATACTTCCCGAAGACCTGATCGCCATGCTGGAGACGGTGCTCCGCAAGACCCATCAGGTCGCCCCAGGCCAGAGCAACCGGCTCGTCCCCGGGGAGGACGAAACGGTCGACCACTCCGCTTGTTCGACTTGTGTTCGGGCGACTATCCCGGCTTCTATGCATCGCGCTTCGGCGCGGCGAGCTTTGTCCAACGCGCCAAGCCTTTGAACCGAATCGCTGTAGACGGAAGTCGCGGCGAGCTTCGCGTTGTTGATCGGAGCATCGAACCAGGCGTCGTATCCGCGGTATCCACCCCATCGTCTGTCGCGCAATCTGTTGGCGAGCGCGTCCTCAGCCGTTCGATCGCGGCCGTCTTTGCCGCAAACTATTATATGGCGGCCGCCGATGCCATTCGGGCGCGCAATATCTCAGGGGTTGAAGGATCGTCGATCAGTTTTCCGATGTCTTGGCGGGCCGCGATGATCTGCACATGACCCTACAAAGATTGCGCGTAGTAGGAAATACTGGTGCAACTGGTCACCCCAGGCGTCAGGATAATCGTAGAACCAATCGAACGAATGCACGCATCGCGGTTTGCCTATAGCACTGCTCTCCTGTCCCGATAGCGCAAATTCGCGGTTACCTCCGGCCACGAACAGTCGGACCAATTTTATTTGTAAGTTAGACCTTCGTCCTCGGCAAGATTGGCCAAGCGATGACTCGCTGCTGAATTGCCGGCCCGCGCGTGATGAGCGCGAAGGCGTCAGGTGCCCCCGCCGTCAAGACTCAAGCCGCAACGTAATCAGGCGGGAGTGCCTTCCGCTAGGTGGGGATGGACTGGCCGCCGAAGTCAGAAGCAGCAAGCCTGGAGCATAATGGAAGACCTCGACCATGTGAAGCAGGCCGTGAAGGGCGACCTAGCCTATTTGCAGCCACCTGCTCAAAGCCGCGACATGAAGCCAGCCGCCAGCCTGCTAGTTCGACAGCAACCGTTCAGCTTGCTGCCGCCGACCGCTTGAAAACGATGGTCACCTTCGTCCCTTTGTTGGCGCTGGACTCGACGGCTAAGTGGGCCTTGGCGTTCTCGGTCAGCGATCGCGCGATCAGCGCTCCGAGCTTGCCTGGTTTGGGCCACACCTCGCCTTCCGGCAGGCCGATTCCGTCGTCCGCCACTATAACCCGGCAGCCGTCGCCATCGACGACGCTGTGCAGTGTTATCGTGCCGCCATCGCGGCCCCGGAACGCATGCTTTAGTGAATTGGTCAGCAATTCGTTTACGACCAGCCCGGCCGGCATGGCGACGTTTATTGACACGGGATATGTATCCACCTTCATATCCAGGCGGATCCCCTCGACTGCATGCGAGCTCATCACCGCGGACGCGATCTGGCTGAGATAGACGCCAAGATCGACCTCCTCCTTCGGCTCGTCGGCGGTTAGCGTCTGGTAGAGGATCGCCAGAGCGTCGACGCGACCGGCGAGCCGCTCAAACCGTCTCCGGTCGGCCTCGGTCGCGTTGCGGCTTTCCAGCCGGATCAGCGCGGTGATCATCTGCAGGTTGTTCTTCACCCGGTGCTGCAGTTCGCGCAGCAGCGTGTCTTTCTCGCTGACACGCTCCTCGGCCGAGCGCTGATCTCCCGCCTCGCCGTGAGCCGATACGTCGACCAGGGCCACCAGTCGGAAGCAAACCTTGCCGTTGTCGTCTTCGATCACGTTGGAATAAACGTCGACGATCGCGGGTTTGTCCTCGCCGCGCTCCAGCCTGAAGGTGCCGACCAAATCGGTTCCCTCGACCACCGCCTCGGCTAGCGGCCTGTCCTTTTGCTGATGGAGGCCCGTGCCTAAAAGGGCCGCCCAGTTTTCTTGGGTGAGCCTGGCGGCCATCAGGCCTGAGAGTTTCTCGAATTCCGGATTGGCGTAGACCACGCGCTCTTCACCGGCAAGGTCCGAAACGGCTATGGCGATCGGCACCTGGTCGAGGAATTTCTTGAACTGTTCGCTTTCCAGTGCGGTTGCAAGGTCAGGTGTATCAAGTAACTGCTCGACCGCCTCAGCCTTCTCTGAATCCGATGTCATTTGCGCGCCTGTTCTGTGCGGATGATATCAACAATGCGGCGAGCCCGCCATCGCCAAAACTGGAGCTGCATCTCACGTTTCGCATCACGCATCTGACAACCAGCTCTGCATCGCGTAACGGCCGCACGTCCAGCATTGCGACCGGCCGAAGGAGAGCGGCAAGGATCGGCTAGAATCCAGGTGCCTGGAATGTCGAAGCGACCGGTCAAGTGGGTACGCTGCGGAAGATCGATAGAGCAGGCATTCAGGGAGAATGAGTTCGCGTGCCGGCCTCGGCGATACGTGCCGACACTGTCAACCTCATGACCGCATGCGGGCTGAAAGAGCAGCGCTTCGCTCCAGCGGTAATTCAGGCCGCTAGCTGCCTAACTGCGGCAAGCCCATCGATCGTGTATGTTGAGACGCTATTGCCGATGCCTAAATATCGAACCCGTCATGGCAATCGTTGTGACGGGAAGCGCTCGCTTATGGGCTGTGCTGGAATGCGCATGAAGTATACGCCTGTGCGCCGCTTCGTTGATCTCTTGGCCTTCGAGGAAGTCGTCAATCTCATCGTATGTGAGACCGGGACGAGGTTCTCCAGGTCGGCGGTCGGGATCTTTTCAACAAGATCAGACGGAGCGCCCAGATACACTGCCAAGGCGCGAACTCTGCGCTTGTTCAGCCCGGAAAGAGGAAGAATGTCTGCGGCACCATCGCCGAACTTGGTGAAGAAGCCCATCAAGGCCTCGGCTGCTTCGAAGCGACTTCTGAAAAAGAAGTGTGGGTTTGCTCTCATACCCTTTGCTGAAAAATGTTGTCATAGAGCGCATGGAATGCCACGCGCTTCGAATCGGAGTAGCCATCCGGGAAGCCTGAAGCCCCTTTGAAGCGCATGTCCGGCAGCTATTCATAGCGTGGATGACTTTGATCGAAACAAACGATTTCATAACTCTTCGGAAATCTTGCATGGACAAAAGCACGTCCGCACCGATCACCCATCCAAAGGAGAAAATCTTCCATGCGCCCTGACGTGCAGTGGAGGTCGTGCCGAGAAGTGAGTTGCAACTGGCCGATCATGTCGGCGGTTCGACGCTAGTCGTCCCCAATGTTCCTGAGCTGCGAAGTCTTGCAGGCGAGCCAGCTGCCCAGCGCGATTCTGCTTGTGGCGGGCTTTTTGCCGCAGGCAGTCCGCTCGTTTGGGCAGCGGATTGGAGACCCGGCCGGCAGCGCTACCATACAACATCAGCGCACTTTACATCTACGCGGTATTGCCGGGCTTCCAGTCGGTGCCATGTTTGGCCGACGAATGACGCGATGCGGCCTCCTGCACAAGCGAAGGCGTTATCGGATGTGCGACCGGGAAGCAGGCGGACAGTGCAGCACATGTCACTCGCCTGTGCGACGGTCTTTCGGGAAATGAAATCGGGCCAGTTCACGGCGCGGCATTATTCGTCAACAGCCGCCCCTTCGCAAGGATATAGGCAGCCCGCGTCACAAGTTCGTGCTGCAGATGAAAACGGCATCGCCGGCATGCAAGTCAGCAGCCGCTCAAGATTCGATGATCCAGCCAAGCTCTCGGCGTCATGGAACGGCAGGCGCCACGATCGAAGCATCTCATGTTGATTCAGGCGGACCCTTATGAGGCGTTCTTTGATGCCGGTGATGCCTGACAGGCGGTTGCAGCTGCAAGCGACAACGCGGCCTATTTAGTTGGAAACGGTCTGAGGCAGGCCAATTTGGCTTGCCCGTCACTATGTGGAGAAAGAAATGCTGTGTCTAGGAATTAGCGGCGGACTTGACCAAGTCCATGAAAACCGATTCGAGCTTCGGAACGCCTTTATGCACGATGGCGCCGCGGTGCTCGTCCGAGACGGACGGGTGATAGCAGCCGTCGAAGAGGAACGCCTCAATCGGATGAAACACTCCAACAAGCTCCCAATTCGTTCGATTCAATACTGTCTGTCAGCGGCGGGGGTTCAGCTCAACGACATTGATCGTGTCGCGCTCTACGCCAGCGAGCCCTATGCCAACGCCATGCTTGAAGGTATGTCCGCATCCCACCCGGACATTCTCTCCATTCCGTTGGATGCTAAAACGTTGGTGCAGGATCTGTTAACGCGTGAGTTCGGCACTAAGTTGGACAGTTCGCGTATTTCATTCGTAAGTCATCATCAGGCGCACGCCGTGAGCGCCTTTGCAATGTCGGGCTTCGAACAAAGTCTCATTCTAGCGATTGATGGCTCTGGTGATTTCCTATCGGGCCTCTTGGCGGTAGGGTCTGGCACAGAAATTACGCAACTCGAGGCTTTCCCCGAGAACAATTCTCTTGGGCTGTTTTATCTCGAGACGATCCGCTATCTCGGCTACGGCTTGTTCGACGAGTATAAGGTAATGGGACTCGCGCCCTACGGCGACCCCGCTCCCTATCGCGAGCTCTTCGAGCAGTTCTACGAGCTCTCCGCCAACGGCGGTGGCTACCGTGTTCACCTCGACCGCATCGGTCCGGCGTTGCTCCGCAATATCGAGGTCAGGCGAAAGGGAATGCCCTTCACCCAGCAGCATCGAGATGTGAGTGCGTCACTGCAGGAAGCGCTTGAGCGGATCGTGTTCCACATTCTCCGGCATCACCGTGAGGCCACCGGCATGAAGCGGTTGTGCCTGGCGGGGGGGGTGGCCCACAACTGCACGATGAACGGTAAGCTGCTGTATTCAGGGCTTTTCGACGACATTTTCGTGCAACCCGCGTCTCACGACGCTGGCTGCGCATTGGGAGCTGCGCTGATAGTCTCTAACGAGATGGGCCGCCCCGCGCCGTGTGAGCGACTGCAGGAGGTCTATTGGGGTCCTGATCTCGGGACCGAGCGCGCCGTGCAACAGGAACTGAATGCATGGGCCGGACATCTCGAGGTTGAACGCTCTGATGACGTGGCAAGCAGTGCAGCCGACTGGATCGCCAACGGCGCCGTGATCGGCTGGGTGCAGGGTCGTTCGGAGTTTGGGCCACGTGCGCTGGGCAACCGCAGCATTCTTGCCGACCCTCGGCCCGCCGCAAACAAGGACCGGATCAATGCGATGGTCAAGAAGCGCGAAGGCTATCGGCCCTTCGCGCCATCTGTGCTGGAGGAGGATGCGAGCGAATTTTTCGACCTCCCGGACGGTAGGCACGAATTTCCATTCATGAATTTCGTCGTTCGCGTGCGTGACTCAAAGCGCGCCTTGCTCGGTGCCATCACGCACGTCGACGGTACCGCTCGCCTGCAAACAGTATCGCGCAACGCCAATCCCGCGTACTGGGAGGTCATCAATGCGTTCAAGAAGCGCACAGGCACTCCAATTCTGCTCAATACGTCCTTTAACAACAATGCCGAACCGATCGTGGATTCGGTTGCAGACGCGATTGCCACCTTTCTGACGACAGAGCTGGATGGACTTGTGGTCGGGCCCTTCCTGGTAAAAAAGCGGGCTGCAACGCTGCAGGATTGGACTGCGCTTGCGGTTTCGTTGCCGCCCTATGTGTCCCTCCATCAAACCCGCGCTTACAAAGCGCCAGATCGTCGGGAGACTCACTGCGAGATCAGCACGACCCACTTCAGCAGTGACAGTGTACGAATTTCACACGACTTGTTTAATCTGCTGATGCGGATTGAGGGCGAAGCCGTGTTGGGAGATCTCCTCAATACAATTGCGCCGGATCAGGCTAAGCGTGAAGCTCTGATGGAGGGCCTGCGACGGCTGTGGGAGCAGCGCCTCGTTCGATTGCATCCCTCACAAGCTGCTCGCATGGATCAAGACCGCGATCAAACGCTGGACCAGCATAACAGGCTCTCAGCGTGATAGAGGTGCCGCTATCCAAGCTCGGCGAATAAAGGTGTTCATCGACGCCGCCTGCCAGCTAACCGCGGGGAGGCGGGGGGCGTCATCACACGGTTGTTTAGTGCACTTCATGTTGGACGACCCGGACGCGCAGAAAAAAGCGCCTGCGGCGGGTCCTTTGTAACCACCATGATGCGGGACCACAGCGACAGGGCGTGCCGGAGACAGTCAATCCGGCCGGCGATGTCGTCGCCGGCGGCGACGGTCTCATTCAGGATCAGCATCGACCAAAGAGCGAGGCCACTGCCGTTATGCTCCGAGATCTGGGGACGGCGGCTTGGCGATCACCGTCTACTCGGCGTTGCCGAACTAATGCATGCGAGACCGTGACGAAGCCCTTCACATTGCGGGTCGGGACATAGCTGGCTTTCTTGGCGCGCTACCATCGCTAGAGATGCAGACTTCGCCCAACAGCTCCTGCTGGAGCGCGGCTTGGATCTGATGGCAGAATTCTTGCGGAGACGCGGACAAAGTGGGGAGCACTCCAACCTACACACGCGTCACTGGGCTATCAGTGTTGACCGTATAATCTTCGGAATGGCAATGGCATATTTTACAAAGCACGACGGCAATCAAATTATATACCGCAGCTGGGAAGAGCCGGAACAGTCAAGCGCAAGGATGAGAATTTTGGTCCTCAAGCTTGATCATGTCGGCGACTTTTGGATGTCTCTAGGGCCTCTAAAGGACCTTCGTCAGCGTTTTGCGCATGCCCACATTACGCTGGTGGTGGGAAGCTGGAACATCGCTACTGCAAAACAGTTTGACCTCGCCGACGATCACGTTGCTTTTGACTTTTTTCCTCGCAACCCAAAAGTCAAAACGCGCAAAGAAGCCGCGGACATAAGGCCGCTGCTGACCGGCGAGTTTGATCTTGCCATTGATATGCGTGTTCCGGAAGAAACAAGGCCGATCTTGCTTGAAGTTCCCGCCAGGCACCGTGCGGCGATAGTTGATCCGTACAGCATGCATCAGATCGATATTGCGATAGCGCCATTCAATCTGAAACTGCGCAGAACCATTTTCTACAAGCTGGTCCAAAAAATAGGGCTTGCTAACAAAATCCCCCGTAGATGGCTTGATTGGTTCATTGACCGTAAGCAGGTGCGTCTCCAGCATGTGTCAGAAATCCTCCTCTTTCTGGTCGCAAAGGCAGCTGCCTATTTCGAAAGCGGAGCGGGTCACCCACAGAATTCGACTACAGGCAATGCCCCGATTGTCGTGGCTCCGTTCTCCAATTCCAGCCTGCGAGATTGGCCCATTGAAAGTTTTGGCAAAGTTGTCGCTGCTCTTTCGACCCGTGGTGAGGTGGTCCTCGTTGGCCGTGGCGAATGCCTGGAAGCGCTTGAGGAGGTTGCGAAGATAGCTAGGGAACGTGGGGCCGCGAACATTCGGACGGCTGTCGACTTGTCAGAATTGGAATTCAATTGTCTCGTGAATTCGGCCGCGCTCGTCGTTTCGAACAATTCAGGCACCGGCCATGTCGCTGCCCAGCTTGGCCGCCCTACTATCGGCATTTTCACGGCGTCACATCTACCGGAGATTTGGGGGTTTCGAGGTCCCTTGGTCAGCATGCTTATGAGTGTTATTGAATGTCGCGGATGTGGTCTGGACCAAGTGCGGCATTGTCCGGTCAAAGTCCGATGCAAGTTCGACATCACGCCGGATCTCGTGATTGCCGAGGTAAACGCCTTGATGAATCATTGTAAGGGTACGGCACAAGCTTAGTGGCTCGCGGTCACCACAACCGCGATTGCCCAGCCCTTGTCGCTGATTCAATCGCTACAATCATCTAAAGGCCGAAATTCAGAATCGAATCGACTTGTTCGAAGGACCGCAGTGGCGATGTCACATTGGCCGACAGGTGGCATAGAGCGGCGCCTGAGAATGAAAGTGCCGCCGCCCAGCCTTCATAGCCGTTCCTCCTTTGTTGCGTGACGGCCCGAAAGTCGCCATCGCGTCAGATGTTCATCAGGTTCGGGATAGCCGGGGCTCGTCCGGCGACAGTCATGGCAGCGACTTCGCTTCTGGACCCGCTCATCCGGCCGCCAAAAACAAATGCGCTTTCTAAGCCGTAATTGATCCGCAGGAGCTGACCAAAGCCACCTTGCTCTGGGTTGCGGCAATGGCGACTGGGGCGAGAAGCCGAGAAGAACCGATGCGGCGAGAAATCCTGAGACCATCCGCCACGAGACGTCGCCAGGGAACGTAGTATTGCGTTCCGCGTTACACTAACGTATATACGTCCGCAGCACAGGAGCGCGCCATGGCCACCATACCCACCAGGAAGGAAGCACCCGTCTCGATGCGGTTTCGCGACGATGATCTCACCATCATCGACCGCGGCGCGGAGCTGCTCGGCCTGTCGCGCACGGAGTTCATGCGGCGCGCCGCGCTGCACGAGGCGCAGGCGGCCATCCTCAACGAAACCGTCATCCGCGTGTCCCCGGAAGCCTATGACGCCTTCATGCAGGCGATCTCAGCCCCGGCCGCTGCGCCCCCGGCGAAGGCGGCCGAGCGGCTGCGTCGGTCCCCGCCCTGGGACCGCTAGGTGGCGCTTTCAGGCATCGAACTCCTCGACGACGCGCACCGCCTCGACAGCTTCGATTGCGGCAAGCCGGCGCTCAATGCTTGGCTGGCCGGCTTCGCGCGAACGAACCAGGCCCGCGGGTTTACCCGCGTCCTGGTCGTTCACGACGAGGGAACAGTCGTCGGGTATTACGGCCTCGCGCCGGGCGTGATCCAGCCAAATAGCGCACCGCGCGCCATCCGCACCGGACGCCCGCCCGATCCGATCCCCTGCCTGCTGATCGGACAACTCGCCGTCGACCACCGCTATGCCGGACAAGGCGTCGGTAGCGGCTTGGTCAAGGACGCGCTGTATCGCTGCGTCGCCGGCGCCGACATCGTCGGCGGCCGCGCGGTGGTGGTGCGGGCGATCGACGCCGAGGCAGAGCGCTACTGGCAGAGCTGGGGCTTCATTCCCGCGCGGGACAATCCGTCGGTGCTCATGCGCTCGATCCAGGACGTGAGCCTCTGGCTGGCCGACAAAGGCCACTAGCTCCGCGCGCGTAGCGCCTCCGGAAGCGGCAGGTCTGCGCGCGGGCCTGCCGCCGACCGGGCTCTAGTTGCGGCGTCCCGCCGCTCCCCGAGCCGGCTTCGCCGTCTCGGCGTTCGGGTGACCCCTCACGCAGGGCCAGAGGGAGACGGCGGTCAGAGCGAGGGAGCCCTGGAGAGAAGGGAAAGTCATGATGTCGATGATATTCATAGGGGGTTCACGCGAGATATTTGAGCTGCCGGAACCTGCCATCGCTCGGATCCGCCCAATCGTTGTTGCCGTGCACGGCGTGCTGATTGGCGACGCCTCTGGAGCCGATGCCGAGGCGCAGCGCCTGCTCGCGGGCTACGGCTACAAACATGTCGGGGTCTTCCATGCGGCCAAGGAACCCCGCAATGATCTGGGCGACTGGGCTGTACGCCGCCAAAGACCGGGAGATGGCGCGCGCCGATTTTGGGATGATAGTCTGGGACGGCGCATCACCCGGCACGGCCGTCAACGTGCTTCGGCTCGCCATGGCGAACAAGCCGAGGTCATCTACGATCTGGCCAGGGGCAGCATGGCGACTACGCACCATGTCGTCCCGGCGAGAAAGTCGTCATTGTCCGTGAGGGTGACCGCCGCCTCTACGGTGAGAATATTGATCGCCGGCAACTTATGGCGCCTGCCGACCTCAAATTCGTTGAAGTCGTGCGCCGGCGTGATCTTGACCGCGCCGCTGCCTTTCTCCGGATCAGAATACTCGTCCGCCACCACCGCGATCCTGCGGCCGACGATCGGCAGAGGATGAGGTTCTTGCCGACAAGATGCCGGAAACGCTCGTCGTCGGGATGCACCGCCGACCGCCATATCGCCCAGCATCGTCTCCGGGCGGGTCGTCGCCACGGTGATGAAGGTTTTAGGATTTTCCGGATCCAAAACCTCGCCCTCGACGGGGTAGCGGAAATGCCAGAGGTTGCCGTTGACCTCCTGCTGTTCGACCTCAAGGTCGGACTCGCGATCAAGAGCTTCGGGTCCCAGTTGACAAGCGCTTGTCCTTGTAGATCAGGCCTTTCCTTGTAGAGCGTGACGAACACTTCGAGCACCGCCTTGGATAGGCCCTCGTCCATGGTGAAACGTTCTCGGCTCCAGTCGGCCGAGGCCCCAGCCGCTTCAACTGGTTGAAGATCGCGCCGCCGGATTCGGCTTTCCACTCCCAGACTTTCTCAATGAACTCGTCGCGCGTCAGGTCACGGCGGTGGATCTGCTTCTCCATAAGCTGGCGCTCGACCACCATCTGCGTGGCGATGCCGGCGTGATCCATGCCGGGCTGCCACAGCACGTTCTTGCCGCGCATGCGCTCGAAGCGCACCAGAATGTCCTGCAGCGTGTTGTTGAGCGCATGGCCATGTGCAGCGAGCCGGTGACGTTCGGTGGCGGGATGACGATGCTCAAGGCTTCCGCGCCCTCCTCGGCGCCTGCGCCGACACGAAACGTCTTTTACAAGCGTATTATGTTTTTTGCGCATAGACCAACGAGTTGAACGGCGGCCCCATGAATCGCCGATGTGTAGGTCGGGCAAAGGCGCCCACCAGCTCGTACTTGTCAAGACGATGCCACCCTTGATCTTGCACCCGCCTCCGATACCAGCGATGCACTGCGTCGTATGCTCATGCCTGTCAGGATGGGATGGGCGCTGCTAGCACCGTGGCAATTTGACAACCCGGCCATCGGGGCGGTAGCACCGTCCAAGGCCAAGAGTCGCAGGGCAGACCGCACCCCATCGGGCTGCGCGACCCAGACCAGCTGACGCCCAACTGGCACACTCATCGCGCATCGGCACCGTGGATGCGACATCTACTTTGTTGCGAGCGCGATATCGGAACTTGGTTGTGACGCAGCTGTGCGTAAGCGCACCGCTGTCAGCGAGTGAGTGAGTGAAAGAACTACGTGGTGGAGGTGAGAAGTCATGCGGCGTCAAGATTCCCCGCCCTTTGCGGCAAACACACTGATCCCTCTTCAGAATCCGGTCTTTCGTTCGATCTGGACAGCCACGCAGATATCCAGCCTTGGCTGGCTGGTGCAGAGCGTGGCTATAAGCTGGCTTATGGCAACGATTTCAGCCTCCGATCTGATGGTTGCGCTCGTGCAGGCTGCATCGACACTGCCCGCCTTCTTCTTGTCGATCCTTGCTGGAGCGATTGCAGACAGCTTCAGCCGCCGCGGCGTGATGCTTGCCGGACATTGCCTGATCGCACTGGCATCCACGGCGCTGGCTCTCTCTGTTGGACTGGGCTTTGTCAGTCCATGGCTGATCTTGGGACTGAGTTTCTTGGCGGGATGCGGCTTTGCCTTGAATGATCCAGCCTGGCACGCCTCGGTCGGCGACATCCTGGAAAAGCGCGACATACCCGCTGCAGTGACGCTGATGTCGGTGGGGTACAACGTGGTTCGAAGCATAGGACCGGCGCTTGGCGGTGTAATTTTGGCTTTGCTGGGCCCCCTTACGGCTTTCGCCTTCGCTGCGCTGACCGACCTGGTCCCGTTGAGCGCTGTACTGCGCTCCAAGTGGCAAGTTCGCTCTTCGCCTCTTCCGCGCGAGCGGATGACGACGGCCATTCATGATGGCATGCGCTTCACGGCAATCTCCTCGGAGATCAGAGTGGCGATCGTGCGTGCAACCCTGTTCGGGCTGTCAAGCATCTCGATCCTTGCTCTGCTCCCCCTCCTGGTTCGCGACCAACTGGCGGGGGGGCCAATTGTTTACGGCGTCCTGTTGGCCGGCTTCGGCACAGGCGCCTTCATCGCGGGCATTGGCAATAGCTACTTGCGACGCATCACGTCCCAAAATCGATTGATCACGTTCGCGTCCGTTGCTTGCGCAACGTGTTGCCTTTTACTGGCTCTCACATCATCGGTGGCTGTAGCAGCGATCGCGCTTGCAATCGCTGGCGCAGGCTGGGTTGTCACCTGGACCGGAACCGACGTGTGTGTGCAGTTGGCAAGCCCAAGGTGGGTCGTTGGTCGCACCCTGTCGATCTATTACGCCCTGACCTACGGCGGCATGGCAGCGGGCAGCTGGATCTGGGGTGCTGTCGCGCAGAACTATTCCCTGACGTGGGCTTTGGAAGGTGCTGCAGCGGCGCTGTTGCTGGTTGCAGCTGTGGGAAAGCTATTGCCGGTCCGCCTATGGGAGGAATCGGATCAAGGGGCCTTCGACTTCAGGCCACCAGAACTGGCCCTCGATTTGAAGCCCAGGAGCGGCCCGATCGTGATCAAGGTGGAGTACTCGATACCCGAGGAGAATATCGAGGACTTTCTGAGCTGCATGCGCGAAAGGCGGCGCGTTCAGAGCCGTGCCGGTGCGCGGGACTGGACCCTCCAGCGCGATCTTCAGAACTCGACTCTTTGGACCGAGACATTCCGCACGCCGACATGGACGGACTATCTTCGTCTAAACCATCGGCTAACGGTGACTGACAGGGAAGTAGGCGAGCGCCTTGCCGCTCTGCAGGTCGGTGATTCTCCTCCTCGTCTCTCACTTTCGATTGAGCGGTCGACAAGCCCCGCCCCCGGCAGCCAAGTCCAGCCTGTGCCCTTTGTATCGCGCCCGTAAGGAAACCAGTAACTTTTCTGGGTTCGGACACGGGAATGGCCGAGACCTACTCCTTCTTTCGTCGGGTCTGCCCGGATTGCCATACGTTGCAGCCGGTTAGGCGAGCATGAGGATTTGTGTGGCACGTATGTCCACCACGGGCCCATGTCCAGCCCCACCGCCTCTGCGGCCATCAGATCGGCTTGGGCACGGGTTCAGGTCGCCTGTCCCCCTGCATCGCGGCGAGCAGCGGGAGCAAGGGGGGCGGAAGGGTCTCCCCGGTCTGCAGGGAGCGCAGCGGGCAGACGGAGGAATCCGCCAGCGGCGGCTTGCTGGGAGAGGGCCGCGCGCCTCTTTCCCCTCCCTGACAAAACGTGCCGCCAAGCACGTTCACGTCGGCGCAGCCGTGCCGCAGAGGCGGCCGCAACAAAGAAGGCCTACAAGGCGGAAGCATCGAAATGTTCGCCAGCGGGACCAATTCAGTTCGGTGCTGGAGAAAGCGATTCAACAGGGCGGCCATGGGAGCGCCAGCATAGCGCCGCTGTCAGGCGCGATGCGGACCGACAGCCCCGGCGAAGGGCGCTGATTGATCGACCGAAATTGGATCGGGTCATAATCCATGAATTTTTCACGATGCTTCAGCACGCGCGTGGATTTGTGCATTTAACTGCAGCGTCCAGGTGGTCCGGTGGAAGCGCGCCCGGGGCATCTTGGAACTTATTTGATGCAGCCATCCAGGACTGCTGCATTGCCACAGCAATGGTCACAACCTGCTAGGATCCGGACCCATAAAGGGATTGAACGAAGCCGCTGACGCGTCATTTGGTGCGTGGGTTTGCGGATGACGCTTCTGTTTTGAAGGATTGCGGCTGTTGAAGCGCAATCTTGAGAACAGGAGTTTGAGAGTTTGAGATGGCCGAGTTGAGCCCTCTTCGCCGACGCATGATCGAGGACATGACGATCCGCAATCTGTCGCCGGCCACCCAGCGATCCTACGTGCACGCGGTGGCCAAGTTTTCGCGATATTCGACCGCTCGCCGGACCGGCTCGGCCTGGAGGACGTTCGCGCCTCCCAGGTGCATCTGGTCTCTACCGGAATCTCGTGCCCCTCCCAGGCGCTGCGCCAGTAAAGCGTCGGCGAGCCAGCATCCGACGGTGCGTTCGAAGCGATCTCATTCGGCGGCCATGATCGCGCCGGTCACCATGCCGCAGCGGAAAGCTGCCGAGCTCGTCTGGTCAGGTCGCTGACCGCCTCGTCGTCGCGGGCGACGATCGAAATCTTCCCCACCGCAGCGAGGTTTCTCCCGTTAGAAGATCCTCAGCGGGATGGGCTGCCAGTTCACGCCCGGTCAACAGCATCCGGCCCGCGGGGTCGACCTTGTCTCCCGGTCGTGTGAGCAGAAGAACATCGCGAAGTGCGGCTTCATCCTCGACGCCGCGAGCCTGCTTCGCCGTACCACGGCCGCCGAAAGCCCTAGGCGCTGTCACCAGGCGCCAGCCCACCTCTCTAGCTGGCGGACCATCTCATCGAGCGCGCCGATGGCTGCACGGTCAGTGATTGCAATGTCCTCAATGCGCCGCAACTGTTTGGGTCGGGGGCAGCCCTGTGCAACCAGGCCGGTAGCGCCGCGTCGGCGCGGCTTCCGTGGCACCGGGAAGAGTGCCGTGGTGGCGCAGGAGGGTTTTGGCTCAGAATCATGGAACACGATGAATCATCGCGGCGCATTTTGTAGAGCGAACGATAAGTCTTGCACGACCAGCCATTTATCCCTCGCGAGATCAATGCCGCGGGCAATTAGCAGGCGAACTCCGTCCGGACTGAGTACCTGTTTCAACGCGGGCAAAAGAAGTTGTGTAGCCATGTCACGAAATGCTTGGTCCGCTTCTCTGCCGGCCGATGGTCCATGAAATCCCCTCGCCACCCATGACACCAGACACCTCCTTGCCAACAGACCGATCAAGCACTGGCCTCCATGGTACCAGCGTGAACTCGCGCGCCTTCTCGACTATGACGTACTTGCCGCTGGCAAGGTCGATCGAGCGGCGCAATCGACCCTCTATTCGATCACCAGGCTGCGCTTCGGAATACGAGAGTCCGAGTTCGTCAGACAGTTGACCGGCAACACGGTTCAGCTCACGTTGACGCAGGATCGAAAGCATGTTGGCGCGATAGACGATCCGGTCCTGCTCTTCCCGAGCAAGACCTTGCGCAATCAGCCACTGCCGTCGGCGGCCTTGCGCCTCTCGGACATCGCGGCCGAAACCAGAGCTGTGCAAGGCCTCCGGTGTGTCGGAAACCAGCTCTCGATCGAGCCAGGTGGCGCCGTCGAAGCTGACTTGGCTCTCCAGCAGCATTGATGAGAGCTTGTCGACGACAACCGGCTCGGCCCTCGCTCGCTGACGCTCGTAGTCAGACACACGGTCGAGATGGTCCGGCGCGATAGTCCATGTACCGTCCGGCTCGCGCTCGACACCACCGGTCGCCCGGCGGATCGCCTCCAGTCGCCGCACGTGCGTTTCGGCAAAACGTTCGGTGGCCGACTGGTCATGCTTGAGATGGATATCGATGCTGTAGCGCCCGTCATGGGCCGTGGCGATCTCGGCAATTGTGCGGTCGACTTGCCTTGGCCCGGTGTCCCTCGGCGTGACCCGCACTATGCAGCCCTCTGCCGTCGGTTGGGTTGCCTCGCCTTTGCCGATATCAACATAGTGGCTTTTGCCGTCCACGCCGTCGACGACGAGGTAATGGCGGTCAGTGATTTCGTCGGCCAGGCCGCGCGCAACGATGCGGCCGACGACAGGCTGCATCGGCTCTGCAGATCGATCATGGACAACATAGTCGGCGGCACTGCGGGCGAGCCCCTTGCCGGTCAGTTCGCGGTGCATGGTCTTGATGATGTCGCCCCGCTCGCCGATGCGGCGCAGCGTCGCTTCAAGCTCGCCATCAAGGCGCCAGCGGCCCGAGCCGACTTCCTCAGCCAGACCCATCCGCTCGAGCTTACGCAGGCGCCCCTGGTGCAGCGTCTGGCGAAACGTGTCTCGGCTGGCCGGTGAGACATGCCCCTCATGGTCGCGCATGCGGAGCAGCTGCCGATCGATGCTGGTGAAGCGTTCCCGCTCCATTTCCTGGCGCAGGCGTTGCTCGATCTCGCGGTCCGTTCTCGGGCCAAGGTCGAGGCTGACCAGCTCGGCCGCCCGTTCACGGATTCCAGACGAGATGTAGTCTCGCGCGATGACAAGATTTTCGCCGCGGTCGTCCTTGCCGCGGACGATAATATGGGTATGCGGATGACCAGTGTTGAAATGATCGACGGCCACCCAGTCGAGCCTGGTGCCGAGGTCTTCTTCCATCTGCGCCATGAGGCGCCGCGTGAGCGGCTTCAGGTCATCATACTCGATGCCGTCTTCAGGGGCGACGATGAAGCGGAACTGATGCCGGTCGCCATCGGCACGATCGATGAAGGCCTTGCCATCGACGCGGTCGCTGTCGGCGCTATAGAGCTCGCCAGGCTCGCCTTCGCGGGTCACGCCGTCGCGCTGGAGGTAGCGAAGGTGTGCACGTGCCCCGTCAACACCCTTGCCGGCCAGCTTGACGATACGGGCCTTGACGACGGCGCGCCGCTGCCGAAACGCCGCGTGGGGGTCGCGCGCTCTGAGAACGGCGGCAGCAGCCCCGCCGCGCCCCGCCCGGCTTCCGATGAAGCGGCCACGGCGACCGCTGCCGCCGCCGGCTCGGTTGATCGCGGCGCGGATCTGGCCGGCGAAACGCTTGCCTGCCTTCGAGCCGCGCGATCCGATTTTGCCCAGGCTCGGCTTGAACTCTTCATCCTGCATTGAGCCTCCTAGTAATCTTGAGCAAAATCAAAGCTTTGTCGGCAGAATCTCTCCTGACGCTGAAGGCAGCCTCCATGAAAAACGATGTGCAGACAAAGACTTCGCCGCCTCCAGGAGGCGATGCCTTTATCTTGCCTTCCGCGGACCTGCCTCCCTGCCCCGCCCGACCCACGGTACCCCTGCCCTCACCTGCGATCCGGCCGGCCTGACCTTGCTCGCTCCGATCCGAGCGGCACCACAATTTGGCCATTCGGATCGGTCGCGGAAACACCGTTTCGCAGGAAAAACAGCGACTGCCCGGACGGGATTTCCGGCGCTTTTCCGGAACGGGATTTGCCGGTGAACGCGTCCATGTCGGCGGCCGAAATCCCCGCAGCCTTGAGCTGTTCCAAATACGAAACCGTCTCGCTGGGCAGCGGTCGCCCACGCTGCAAATGCTGTTCGTAGCGGTCCGGCCCAGCGTTATAGGCGGCAAACAGGCCGGGAAAGCCGAAGCGGTCATACATGGCGCGCAGATAGGCAGTGCCTGCCAGAATGTTGTCGCGAGGGTCGTGCGGATCGGCCCCCAGGCCAAGCTCTGCGCGCATCTCCTCGTAGGTGCCGGGCATCACCTGCATAAGGCCAATGGCGCCGGCGTGTGAGGCGATCGGCCGTCCGTCCAGCATTGTCTGCCCCCGGCTTTCGGCATCCATGACGGCATAAATCCAGGGTTGTGGAATGCTGAAACGCCGGCTTGCCTCAGCTACGTAGTGCTGCCATTTTGCCAGCTGCGGACCACGGGAGATGTCGGCCCGCTGAGCGTCGGTCGCGGCGGAACAGGCGCATGGCGCTATCGCGACCATGCCCAGCATCAGGAGGGTTACTCGGTCCATAGCGGCACGAGCCTCCCGGCAATATTTTCGGCCGGCACGGGCCCGAAATAGCGGCTGTCGAAGGAGCGGTTTCTATCGTTGCCGAGCAGGAAAAACTCGTCGGCGGCGAGCTTGCGGCAGGCATTCCACCAAGATAGCGGACGGTGCTGTGTGTCGGTTGCCAGCCGGCGCGCGACGATCTCGCCGCCGATGATGATGGCGTCGCCGAAGGCGCAGACATGCTCGCCAGGCAGCGCGGCAAGGCGCTTGACCAGCGGCACATTGCTGGGCAGATAGAAGCGTTCGGCGGCGAGATCGGCGACCGGTTTTGGCGGGCGGACGAGCACCAGATCGCCACGAGCCGGTGATCCGGACGCGAGGCGATAGAGGCCGACCGGCGCACTGGCCGAGGCGTTCCAGACCAGCCAGGGCGATGGGTTGTCGAAAGCGGCGAAGCCGATCAGGCCGAGGCCTATTGTGGCCACGGCGATCGTCTTGCGCGCCCGAATGCGCCGCAGATGGCTGCCGATCAGACGGATGGTGGGACGCCGGCTCATGAGCGGCCTCCCTCACCGGCCGATCCGGAATCGTGCTCGCCATCCTGGGACCGGGTCTCCTGCGCGCGTCCCTTCGACCAGTCGTCGAGCTCGTCGATGTGATAGCGGACATAGCGGCCGTGTTTGCGGAATTGCGGGCCACCGCCTTTGAGCCGCATCTTCTCCAGCGTGCGCTGGGACAGCCCGATATAGAAGGCGGCCTGCGCGGTGTTGAGAAACGGACTGCCCTTCTTGGCGCGGGCCGCGCGTTCGTTTTCGTCGTCCATGATGGTCCTCGTTTCGTTACGGACAAGCGAAGGCGAGGATCGGCGAGCGAGATCGTTTCGGGGACGGGCGAAGAGTGGGGGGCGAGTTTTCGCCGCCCCTTCTTGAGAAGAGCCCCGCGCCGGTTGCGGCGCGGGGCTCGAGGCTGGCGGTTCAGTCGACGGGGTTCCAGATGATGGCGTATGTGTCGTCGTCATCCTGGCCGGCGGCGCGGCCGAGATTGGCGTAGAGCTTGCGCGGACCGAACTCCGGGGCGGCAATCGACAGGCTCACATAGTCCTTGCCGGAGGTCTCGCCGGTGCGGATCCAGCCGGCCCCTACTTCGACCCCTTGCGTCAGCACCCGGAAGTCGGGATGGGTGTCGGCGCTCTTTGCCTGATTGGGCACGATGTCGATGTCGGCGCGGACGCTAAGCGTCTTGAGCTGGCCCTTGTAGCCGCCGTTTTCCTGTTTGGTAACGTATCCGATCGCGGTCATTTTCAGTCTCCTTTGGTGCTCGCAGGGGACCATTCCCCTGCGATGGCGGACCGTGATGGGCGCGTCCGGACCGCCGGAACCGGGACGGCCGCAGCGATAGCGGAGGACCCGAGCGGACAGCTTTTTTGAAGCGAAGCGGCGCGAGGAAGCCGCCGCAGGCGGCGGGGAAAAAAGCTGCTGGCGAGGGTTTCGGGCGGGCCGGATCCGCCCATAGGTCGTCAAGCCAGCCGCAGTGGAATGGTCCCTGAGACACATGGAGACAGGTGGCGCGATCGGTGGCACAAGAGCGGGCGGCAATGCAGGGGGCTGGCTGCGCGGGCTCTGTCGGCAACCGGATCGGACAATTGGCCCCATGCGCGGAGCGCCTCGGCAAGCAACCCGGCGTGGTGCAGGGCTGCCGAAATGGGGCGAGTTGGCGTCGGGATTTCTCGCGCGCGGCACCGGCTCGACAAGACGACCGATCGGCAGCCGGCGCGGTCCGGAGCGGCGCGCGCGACCTGAGCGGCGGCACTCGAAAGAACCGCCGCTTGAGGCTAATCGGTTCATTCGCGCACGAACAGCGGCTGCACATGTGTCCACTGATCGGCGGTGCGGAAGCCGCCGCGGCTGGTGTAGCTTTCGGCCGGGAATTTCATCCAGCGCGGCAGCCAGGTCTCGACCCTGAGGCGGCCATTCTCGCCCGCCAGGAAGTCGCGGATGATCTTCTTTTGCGTCTTGACCTTCTCGGCGACATTGCCGTCGGCGACCAGCTTGCCGCCGACATCGGCCAGCATCGAATTGGCGATTTCCTTGTCGCGCAAGAGGTCGAAGAACGCATCGTCCGCTTCCCACCATGCGCCCATATCCACGTTCAGATGGTTGCCGAGCGCCTCGATGACGGCGCTGCCGGCTGCAAGCGTCTCGGCCATGACAAGGGTGAGAACGCGCATGACATCGTCGTCGCACAGCGCCAAGAGGCGGGCGAACACGCCGGCGATAGCAAAGGCGTCGCCATTGCTGCCGGCCACCACTCCATCCTCATCCGGTGATCCGACCAGGGCCAACACTTCGCGCCGCTTTTTGCCGAATGCAGCTTCAGCCTTGCAGCCGGCAAGGCTGGCAGTCACCGTTTCATTGACTGCGCGCTGTGGCTCACGGCGCACCTGCCACAGGCCGGAACCGGTGATGGCGTGCGCCACCACGAGTCGCAGCGCCACGGCGGGATGGTCGAGAATGGCCGCGCGCACGGCCGCATGGCGATGCAGATCGACATAGTTCTGCATCGGGCCGGTGAGTTCGGGGCGCGGCGGCTTGGCGGCTGTTTCTTCTTGCTCACCGCCCTCGCGGGCGCGGCGGGCTTGCTTGTGTGACAGCCAGCCCTCGTGACACTCGACCTCGCCGCGAAACGTGACCGCGATAAAGACCTTGCCGCCCTTCTTCTTCGGGGTCTTCTCGTGGTCCCATGGGTGGAAATACTGGCCCGGCTCCAGCAGCACCACCTCGCTCCAGCCGTCGTTGAGATAGGTGTCGCGTCTGGCGGCAATCGCTTCGTTCTGCTTTTACCAGAACAGGTCGGCATCGGCGAAATAGCTGTCCTCGCCGAACAGGTCCGAGGTGATCAGGCCGGGATATTCGTCGATGGCAAACAGCGCCACCTTGGTGGAAATCGACTGGCCGCCGAACAGCCATTGCTTCAATTGAAAGCCACGCGGCGCGTATTGATCTGGATCGGCACAGAGTGCCAGCCAGTCCTTCTGCTGCGCCTTGGACGCCATGGTGAGATGGCGCACCGTCTCGGCGTCGATCTCCTCGCGCCGATAGGCTTCGCGGATTTTGGGCAAGAGGTCGCCAAGCGCCAGAATGCGTTTGACCTTCAGGTCAGTGATGCCGAAGGTCGCAGCGATGTCTGGAACGGTGCGGCCTTGCCTGACGAGCCGCGAAAACGTCTCCCATTGCGAGACTTCGTCAGGATCGAGGCGGGCGAGGTTTTCGATCAGCGAGGCTTCCAGCGCCTCGGCGTCGTCGCCATCCTCCATGATGGCGCAGGGCAAGGGATCGCGTTCGCCGCGCTCGTCGGCAAGCGATTTCGCGGCGAAATACCGCCGCCTGCCGGCAACGATCTCGAAGGTTTCCGGCTGGCCGTTGGGCCGCACAAGGAGAGGCACCAGCACGCCGCGCGCACGCACGGACGGCAGGATGTCGGATATGTCGGGCGCGCGTTTTCCATGGCGCATGTTGAGCGCGGAAATGTTGAGCTGATCTAGGGGGATGTGGGCAAGCTGCATGGTTACTCTCCTTCGCTTTGGTTGAGGGTGTCCCCGCCGCAGGGGCCGAAGGCCGGCGCGGCGGGACGGTTTTTGCGCCTATCGGCGCTGCTGTTCCGCCGTGTCGGGCGGAAGCTCGGAATGGGGCTTTGAAAGGGCGTCTGCTGCCTGCCGCAGAAGTCGCTCGGCCTCGGTGATGTGGCCGCACATGCGGGCGGCTTCGGCATAGACGGAGAGCGTAAAGCGCGCGTGGAAATGCAGGTCGCGCTCTATGCCGAGGCCAAGCGGACCTTTTACGGATGCAAGCTCGGCCAGACTGACGCTGCCGAGTTCGGGGAAGCCGAAGCCGAGATCGCAAAGGCCGAACAGCGTGTCGCCATCGGCGTCGAGTTCGGTCAAAAGCCACGTGGCGGCACCTGTGGGATTAAACAGTTTCACAACCGGAAAATGGTCGATGTCGGCCTCGGCGGCGCCATTGGCGAGCAGTCGTGCGCGCAGTGGATCGGTGATCAGGATCATGGAAAGACTCCTTGTCAGAACAGGTCGAGTTGATTTGTGCTGGCTTCATCGAAGAGGCCGATATCGAGCGGCTTTTGCGCCGCGCGGACACATCGGCGCGTCCATCAGGAGGGTGAGCCGATCGCGCGTGGTGATCGGCCGGACACCGGGAATGAGCATCTGCCGCCTTGCGGCGTCGGCTCGCTCGCGGTCAGTCGAGGATCGCGCATCGTCATGCCGCAATCCCTTCCTGCGCCTCGCCTTCGGCATCGGCCTGAAGGGCAAACAGGAAATCGGCGGCCTTGGAAGCAAGACTGGCGGCACGGAAGATGGCGCGGTTGTCCTCGCGCAGCACCTTCAGCCATGAGCCGATGTAATCGGCATGACGCACGGTCGGCTCGATACCGAGCTTGCTGCAGACGAAGGCGGCAGTGATTTCGGCGACCAATTCTTCACGCGCGTAAGCCTTGGAGCCGAACGAGCCGGAGAGGTCGCGAGCAAGCCGCGTCGGGTGGCCGGTCCAGTGGCCAAGCTCGTGAAAGCAGGTCCGGTAATAGTCGATCTGGTGATGGAACGCCGGCTGCGGCGGCACCTGAATGTGGTCGCTGCCCGGCATGTAGAAAGCGCGATCGCCGCCGACCCTGAAATCCGCACCGCTGGCGCGAATGAGCGTCTCGGCGTGCGGCACGATCTCGCACTGAGGCAGCGGCTCGGCGGCGGCATAGAGGTCTTCCGGAAGATTATCGCACTGCGCGACATTGAAGACGGTGAAGCGCTTTAAAAAAGGCACGGCCTGTGGTTCATCGCCCTCGTGGCGTGCGCGCTCCTTCTCGTCCTTGGGGACAAAGCGGTCGGCATGCACGATGGTCGTGCCGCGCTCGCCCTTCCTGACATTGCCGCCAAGCACGAGCGCCTGCCGGAAGGTGAGCCAGTTCTGGCTGGGATAGCTGCGCTCGATGACCGCGCCCCACAGGATGAGGATATTGATGCCGGAATAGATGCGCCCAGAGGATGCATTCCTCGGCAGGCCAAGGCCTGCCTTTGCGCTGCCCCATGGCTTGACCCATGGCACGGTGCCGCGCTCCAGTTCGGCAATGATGCGGTCGGTGATCTCCTGATAAAGGCTGGCGCCGGGGCGCCCGCCCTTGCCTGCGCCAGCCTCTCCGCTGGGGGTACGCTTGCTGTTTGCATGCATCGTCTCATCCTCCGCTCGCCAATCGCCGCGCCTTTCCCCGGAAGCGGGGTGGGCGGCGAGTCGCGACCGGAAAGGCCCGCCGTGGTAGGCGGACCGCATCCGAAGGACCGGAACGAAGAGGAGGACCCTGAGCGGCAGCGAAGGGTTGCGGGCTGCCGCGGCGGGCCTAGAAGGGAGTGCCGCCCACCCCGCGCCACCGGGAAAGGCCAACAGACAAACCGCGCCGCCCGCAAGGGTGGCGGCCGTCACAGCCCGAAGGGCTGCCCACGCCAAGGGGCGAAGCCGAATGGCCGAGACCGCCTGAGCTTGCCAAAGAAAAGCGGGCTCGGTTCACGAGCACCTGGTGCGCGTCGTCAGGCGCGCGGGCGCCCGCCAGGACGGCAGGCTGGACAGATTTTTCGCACGGATCATCGTCAAGCGCCGCAGTTACGTCGAGAAACTCGACGACATCGCCCCCGTGGCGCGGCTTCCTCCGAACAAAACCAGCGCTCGCCTTTCAACAGGTTGAGGCGCGTGTCCCAGTAATATTCCTGACCGGGATCATGATAGACGCGCTCGCCCGTTTTGTAGCTTGATATTGGCTTTGATGTTGCAGCCGAGGGTCGATTCGAAGGCAAGAAAGCCAGCCAGGAGTTGTCTTGATAGCGATGGTTGCCCACGCCCCTTCTCCCCGAAGAGAGAATGCGACGTTTGCAGCCTGGAGTCTATAAGTCTGGTCTAATTCACCGGTCCTGTTCCGAACCATTGAATGAACGGCGCATCCTTCCCGGTGATATCCTTCACCGTCTTCAACAGCGCTTCATGGGTGCGTTGGAGAGCCCGGTAATGGTTGCTGGTAGGTGATAGAAGCGGCTGGACGATGCTCTGGTGCAGCCGTTCCGCCTCCGCGAGAAAGCGCTCGATTTCAGCCTGTGAAAGCTGCTTGGAAAGTTTGGTCCTAGCCATTGCGATCTCCGTTGAGGAATCGCCCCACCTAGGATTATCATCCTATATCGGCATGGCTTGGTAAAGACCCACCCGCAGCGGAATGGCAGCTTGCCGAAGAAAAGCGCGCTCGGTTCACGGCACCGGCGCGAGCCGTTAGGCGCGCGGGCGCCCGCTAGGACCGCAGGCTGGACAGAATCTCGCACGGATCAGCGTCAAGCGCCGCAGTTAAGTCGAGAAACTCGATGACGTCGAGACGACGCTCTCCACCCTCGTACTTGGCCACGAAGGATTGGGGACGATCAAGCTTCTCGGCCACCTGCGCCTGAGTCAGGCCTTTGGCCTTGCGCAAGGAAACCAGCTGGGCCAGAAACCGCTGGTGGCGGGGCGATCGAAGAGACTTGGGCATGTAGGCGAACCGGTCGGGTAAAGACCGGATCAGCGACTAATCCCGGTTTCGGATTATCCCATTTTGGGATATGCTGCGTTGCATCCAGCGCTCAACAGCCGAGGCTCGCAACAGGCATGAATCGATCAATGGGAACAGATGAGACTCGAAGCTCAACTCTGTGTGACGAAGTCCCCTGGTCGGATAACCTCACGAGCTACGACAGGCAGCATTTCACGATCTACCTGCGGATCCTGGATGCCTGCGCCGACAATGCCAGCGAAGAGGAGATGGCCGATCTCATTCTCGGCATCGACCCGGCCCTTGAACCGGTCCGCGCCCGCAAGGCTCTTCGCAGCCATATCGACCGTGCGAACTGGATTGTGACGACCGGCTACAAGGAACTGTTCGCCGGCTGACGCACAGCACGGACTGTCATGCTCTTCAAACAAGGACGTTCAGATACCCGCCATTCATGAGCGCACGGCCGCGAGAGACGGCGCGGCGGGAGCGGTCACAACTGGTTCGCGTGCTGTTTGACTGCCATTTCTAGTGCTTGGCTCAGAGGCACAGCCTTGGAGAACAGGAAGCCTTGAGCGGTTCGGCAGCCAAGCTTGTGCAGGGTTTGCCGATCCGCCTCTGTTTCGACGCCCTCGGCCATGACCTCGATCCCGAGCATGTTACCGAGATCGATGACCGATTTGACAAGCAGTCGGTCCTCTCGGGACTTGGCCAAGCCGCGAATGAAGCCCTGGTCTATTTTCACCTTGCGTATCCGACTGTCCTTGAGCGATGCCAACGTAGAAAAGCCGGTGCCGAAGTCATCGAGCGCGATGGAAATGCCGGCATGTGAAAGCCGTCCGAGCTTTTCATCCACTCTGTCCGGGTCAACCGGGGATTCTTCGGTAATCTCGATCTCGAACATCGTTGCAGGGAGACCTCTTGCCGCCAGACCATCCAGAACCATGTCGTCGATATCGCCGGCTTCCAGTTCGCGCGGTGAAACATTCATCGCCACACGGAGATCACGACAGTCAGCTTTCACCAAGTCGTCGATAAAAGCACAACAGTCGGCGAATACGGTTTGCGTCAGCAGCTGAAGCATTCCGGTTTCGCGTGCAGCTGTGATGATTTCGGGTGGAGAGATGGCACCATGAGTCGGATGGGACCACCTCAGCAAGGCTTCAAAGCCGACCACAGCCTCGGTGTCGAGTTTCACGATCGGCTGGAACCAAGTTTGCAAGCTTCTCGTCTTTATCGCCGAATGAAGGTCCCGTTCGACGGACTGGCGGCGTTGCAGTTCCCTGTCGAGTTCGGCATCGAACAGGCAAAATTCGTTCCTGCCACGACGCTTGGCCGTATAAAGGGCGATATCCGCCCGCAACAACATTTCGGTCAGGCCCGGGCTTTCCGCCAGGTATATTCCTATTGATGCCCCGACCCGGACGGACGCGACCTCGATATAGGGGCGGGCAATTTTGGCTATGATATTGGAGGCGAGATCACTGGCAGAAAGCGAAACCCTCGTTGAGGGAAAAAACAGCACGAATTCATCGCCGCCGATACGAGCGAGCGTTGAGCCTTCCGGTGCTTCCTCCTCTATGCGGCGGGCGATCCTGACAAGCAGTTCATCACCGGTCCTGTGACCGTAGGTATCGTTGACGGATTTGAACCCGTCCAGATCAATCAGCATTGCCACGAAGGGGCTATCCGCGGTCTCGAACCGTCCGATAGCGTGTTCGAGGCCACGCCTGTTGAGAAGGGCCGTCAGGTGGTCCTGCCTGGAACTGGCCTTCATCTCCGCCGCAAGCCGCTCGGCCTCATGCCTCAGGCGGCTCGCTTCGCGGAACCGTGCTTGCCCAACAAACGAAGCTCGAACCAAGCCGCCCATGAAGAGCAGAACGGTAAAAGCCAGAATGTAGTCTTCAAAATTGCCTTTCGCCAAAAGGCAACCCACCGTGATGAGGAGCGGAGGTGTGATGAAGTTGGTCGCCGCCGCGGCATACGAACTGCCGTATGTAACCGCACCAGCGGAAATGCCCGCCAGAATGACCAGATGCAGCGGTGCTTGAGGTGTCGTGTATCCAACAGTCAGGACGGCCAGGAAGGACCAGGCAAACCCTGCCAGAAGGGCAAGGATGCCAAACCAGCGAAGCCGCGGCAAAACCCCCACTAAACCGTCATGGCGCCCCGTTTCCTTTAGCTGATAACGCGCGAGTGCAAGGCGGGCGGCATTTATCGCATTGACGGCCAGGAACCAGATTGCAGCGGCAAAGCCGCTGCCAGAAAGGGCGTGCACCGTCAAAATCAGGCCTGACAGGATAGCGCTTATCGGCATCGACACGAAGAGGCCGGTCCTCAGGTCAGCAAGCTGATCCTGACGGATTTTGGCCTCCAGCGTGTCTACTTTCTTCGGGGCCATGGACGGACCGGCTTGCTCCCATCGTTGTTCGCGAGGACAAGCTTACGCAGGCCCACTGAAGGACGGGTTAACTATCCAGCGGGGCTAACCAGTGCGCTCACCATGTCTTCGGGGCGCACGTCTGCTCTTGGCCTTGCCGTCTGACCATCGAGCTCTTGCCCGCACGCGTGCCTTGATCCGAATCATCCCAGAATCGGCAACGTCACCATGGAAGCAGCCCTGCCAACGGCATCAACGCGCCCGGCGAGACAAAAAGCCGGGCCGAGATAGCGTTCCAGAGCGGCAGCGCTGCCTGCGATTCACCGCCTGAGCATGGCCGAAATGCCATGGCGGATAAAGGGAAGATATTGGGCAAAGCGAAGCCCTGCATGTCTTGCAAGCCGTGCCGCCGGGTGCTCGCCTGAGTAGAGAGCGACAAGTGCATTCGTAGCATGATAGAGCGGTGCCGCCGACAGACGCAGCCGGCTTTCGTATCTGCCGAGTATGTCGGGATCAGCAATGTCGCGGCGCTCGCGACATGCCGCCAGGATTCTATCGGCGAGTTGCTTCTGGCCACTGAGGCCGATGTTGAAGCCATGCGCGGTCACCGGGTGCATGCCGAGGGCAGCATCGCCGATCAGTGCCGCACTCGGAGCCCAGAACTTGTGCGCCCAGGTCGTGACCAGCGGATAGGCATGGCGGGTGCTTGCCAAGGTCATCTCTCCGAGGCGTCCTCGACACCGGCTCGTCAATTCCATGAGGAACAAATCGTCGTCGAGAGCAAGCAGTCTGTCGGCCTCGCTTGAGCGCAAAGTGAGAAGCAGCGACGACACGCCTTCCATGAGCGGCAACATCGCTATCGTCTGATGGTGATCGAACCATTCGACCGCGATCTGGTGATGGGCGCGCTCGTGCCTCACCCGGCAAATCAGCATGGAGTTGCCAAGCCGATTGATGTCGGCGCCAATGCCGAGCAGGTCGCGCGTCGCGGACAAACGCGAATCCGCTGCAACGAGCAGCCGAGCGGCCAATTGCCTGCCATCAGAGAGCGTTATGACTGCTTCTTTGTGGCTGGTTGTTGCATTGACGACCGAGCGGCCGCACAGCAGCTGGGCATGATCCTGGAAGTGGACAAGCTTGAACAGGGCGTCGCGGATCCGACAATTTGGGACCAGAATTCCGAGTGGTTCCCCAGATCCGCTGGGAGAGTCGAAGCTCAGGGCGAAAGGGCTCGATCCGTTGAGCACGCGCGCGCCTTGTAGCGGTGATTTGTCCGAAGCGGGGATGGCATCCCAGGCGCCGAGCTCGCGAAGGATTCCAACCGATGCGTGGGTCAGCGCGATCTCGCGACCGTCGAAAGCCGGATTCGCCAGGCTTTCGAGCGACTGCCGTTCAACCACTGCCACCTTGAGTCGGCTCTGGGCAAGCGACGCGGCGAAGGAAAGTCCGACCGGCCCGGCTCCGACCACAATAACGTCGAATCTATCGACAGAGCCGGCCATCAGCGTGCCGCCATTGCGTCGGCTATCTGCGACGAAGGGCACTGGAACGCATCGCAATCGATCCACGGTTTGCGGCTCATCTCCCCAAGCGTCTCCACGCGACCTAACCGTCCGTTAGACATCCGTTCTCGTTCAAAAATGCTCAATGAAACCATGCCTATGAAGAGATAACCCTGATGTGGATCAACCAGGCTCGATAAACGCGGCAACGGCGGGTTCACGGTCGACTGGTCGACCGCCACGCCATGGTCTGGTCAGGTCATCATGGAATGGCCGGCTTCCCCGTTCGGTGCGGCCCTTTCCTGGCCGAAAGTTCGGCAACGTATTCTGGCTGATCCGTTCGCACCCGTCGCGCGCCGAAATCGGCATGACGCGAAGCAACCGCGGAAAATATTCGAGCGAGTCGTCGCAGGGCAGGCTGGGTCAACTGCGCGGCTCGTCGCGGTCGATCAGGATCCGCTCGGCGGCGCCATCGAGATCTTCATATTGGCCGCTCCTCAAGGCCCACAGGAACCCGGCCAGCCCAAGCGCTCCGAGGAACAGGGCCACAGGTATGAGGTAGGCGAGCGTCGTCATGAGGAGTGTGCCAGTGCGCCAATGTCGGAGCGCCTGTCATGTCGGGCATCTTGCACCGATGCATGTGACACGAAACCTTGCAGGCGTAGCGCATTGCCGATGACCAGGAGGGAGGAGGCGGACATCGCGACCGCCGCGATCAGTGGTGTAACGTGCCCCAGAATGGCGACCGGCACGGCGATGCCATTGTAAACGATCGCGATGGCGATGTTCTGCCGGATCAGCAGTCCGGCCTTCCGCGAAATGTCTAAAGCAAGTGGGACCGCCAGAAGACTTTTACGCAGGAACACGAAATCCGCGGCGTTGCGACCGATATCCGCCGCCGTGGCCGGAGCGATCGAAACGTGTGCGGCGCCCAATGCAGGCGTGTCGTTGAGCCCATCGCCGACCATCAGCACCTTGTGGCCAGTTCGCGTCAATGCTTCGATGTGTTCGACCTTCCCGGAGGGAAGCAACGTGGGAACGAAGCGCTCGACGCCCAGCGCTTCCGCGACTTCGCCGCAGGCAGCTTCTGTGTCGCCCGACAGCATCTCCACCGACACGCCGGCGCCGTTCAGTTGCTCGATGGCCGCCTTGGTATCGGCACGCAGCTCATCCTCGAAATCGAAAGTCGCGACAATGACCCCGTCCTTCGTCAGAACGGTTCCGCCATAGCCTTGTTTGCCTTCGCCGACGGTGCGGGCTTTCCACTCACCCCATCCGCGGCGACCCAGCCGCCAGGTACTGCCCTCGGCGATGGCTTCGATGCCGAAGCCCGGATGCTCGCTGACGGACGCGAGTTTCGGCTGGCCGGCAAAGGCTGCATTGCCAGCGATTGCCTTCGAAAAGGGATGGCGGGAATGCGCTGCCATCTCGGCCGCCATGGCGAGCATCGTCGGATCGATGGACGGCGCATTGATCAGCCTGGGCAGTCCGAGCGTAAGCGTGCCGGTTTTGTCGAACAATGCCGTGTCGATCCCCGCCAGGCGCTCCATGGCGGAGCCGTCCCTGACCATGACGCCGCTTTCAAACAGCCGCCGCGCAGCGACCACCTGCACGATCGGCACGGCGAGACCGAGCGCACACGGGCATGTAATGATCAAAACGGCGATCGCGATTGTTATTGCCCGGTGCCAGTCGCCGGTCGCCGCCATCCAGCCGAGGAACGTCACAAAGGCGGTGAGGTGGACCACGGGGGCATAGAGCGCGGAGACGCGATCGGCGATCCTGCGATGGCGGGCGCGGCCGCCCTCTGCCGCTTCCATCAGCCGAACGATTTCGGCCAGGAATGAATCCTTCGCGGCGGCCGTCGCCTCGATGGTCAGCGGACCGGTGATATTGAGTGTACCGGCCTGGACCTGCGCCCCCGGGCCCACCGTTCTGGGCGTGCTTTCCCCGGAAACCAGGTAACAGTCCAGATCCGATGCCCCGCCAATGATCCTGCCGTCGATGGGCACCCTCTCGCCAGCCGCAATCAAGAGCGCCATTCCTGGTTCGATCTCGCCAACCGGCAAGTAGTCGCGCGAACCATCCTCGCGCAGCACCATGGCGCCGCGCGCCGCCAGCCGAGCCAGTCCGTTTACGGCCGTGCGTGCCCGTTCCCGCATCACGTGATCCAGCGTGCGGCCGATCAGCAGAAAGAACAGCAGCGACACCGACGCGTCGAAATAAGCATGGTCGCCATGGTTGATCGTCTCGTAGAGGCTCATGGCGTAAGCGAGCGATACCCCGACCGCGATCGGCACGTCCATGTTCATGCGGCTGTGGCGCAGCGCATTCCAGGCCGAGCGAAAATAGATGCCGCCGGCGAAAGCGAGCGCAGGAATGGCAATCAAGGCCGAGACCCAATGGAACAGGTCGCGGGTCGCGCCTTGCGCGCCGGACCAGACGGAGACTGATAGCAGCATGATGTTGCCCGCCGCAAAGCCGGCGACCGCGACGGCGCGGATCAGTTCCGAGAGCGTCCTGTCCTGCCCGTCAGCCTCGGGATCGAACAGGTGCGCGCCATAGCCCAGCCGTCCAAGTGTGGCGACGAATGGCGGAACCTCGTCGCCGCGCCACCGGACCGAAACACGTTTCGTTGAAAGATTGACACGAGCGCCTTCGACGCGATCCAGCTTGCCGATCGCCGTCTCGATCGTCTGGATGCAGGCGGCACAATGCACAGCCGGCACCGAGAGGTCGGTCTGGCGAAGATTTTCGCCAATCGAGCGACTCGCCAGTCTGATTTCCTGGCCAGAAGGCAGGACCAGTGTGACCTTTTCCAGGTCCAATGCCGTTTCGGCGCCTGGCGCGCAGCAGCTCATTGCAGCGCTC
The DNA here is from genome assembly GCF_040322015.1 of Mesorhizobium sp. M0208. Lineage (NCBI taxonomy): Bacteria > Pseudomonadati > Pseudomonadota > Alphaproteobacteria > Hyphomicrobiales > Phyllobacteriaceae > Mesorhizobium > Mesorhizobium sp. M0208. Next base: position 37,650 of record NZ_JAMYSP010000027.1, read on the forward strand.
CATCGGAGATCATGATCCTGCGCACGTCGCGGAAAGGTCTTGCCAGACCGGCATCGGCGTCGATTTCGACGATCCACACACCGTCCCTTGGGATGTGCTGCAGTACAAACTCCTGGCCCGAGGCGGCGGCGAGCGTGATGGACTCATCTTCTTTCTCGTAAGCGGGATGGCGAAACAGCACTTTGACGCCATGCAAGGGAACCGCCTTGCCGGCGGCGTCGGTGACGCCATAGCGGACCTCACCGCCTGCGATGGTCAGTTTGCCAGTCCAGCCGAGGGCTGCCTGAGCTCGCCCTTGCTCGGCCTTTTTGTTGAATTGCTGGCTCGCCACATAGGTGTTTTCGACGACAAGGCCGGTCCAGCTCGTGTTGGCGAGCGTCGCCATGGTCAGATTGACCGCTATGACCACGCCGAAGAAGCCAAGGATGGTGAACAGCATATGCCTGCCGGTGAATTCGCGGGATTGTCGCGAGGTGTCGCTCATCTGGCGATCTCCGGTGCGTTGAAAGTGGCCGTGTATTCGTCCGACTCGAACGTTGCCTTGTTTTCGACCCGGAACTTGAAGCTTTGCGCTGCACCCCGAACCTGATCTGCCGGCTGACGCACGAAAACCTTGAGCATCTTCAGCCGGTCGGGTTCGACCGGGATGGCGAAGGAGCGATCCGCCGGCAGGTCGATGCCGACAACGCTCATTTCGGCTCCATGCAGGCCCTGCATCGTGACAATGATCGTTCTTGGTTCGGGGATCATGTTGAGCAGCTTGACGATGTAGCCGTTGCGGATCGAACCGTCGGACAGCGTCACGAACTGCGGGTTGCGATCGTGCAGGACATTCAATTCGAGCCGTTCGCGGGTCAGCAGCGAATAGAGCAGCGCGAGACCGACCGCCGACCAGGCGCCCATGTAGACGAAGGTGCGCGGTCGAAAGATCTTGCGGATATGGAAACGGGCCACCTTGTCGGAGAACAGGCCGTCAGCGCTCCTGACCAGTGACGGGTTGACTGAACCGGAGCCGCCCGGGGTCGCCAGCATCATGTTGGCGTTGTAGTCGGCCAGCGTCGCATAGGAAATCAGTCCGCGCTCCCTGCCGAGCTTGTCCATGATACCGTCACAGGTATCGATGCAGAGCGCGCAGGTGATGCATTCAAGCTGCTGGCCATCACGAATGTCTATCCCCATCGGGCACACCGCGACACAGGCATTGCAGTCGACGCAGTCGCCGACGGGCTGCCCGGCGGCAAGGACCCTCTTGGCGTGACGCGAGCGCGGTTCGCCGCGCCAGTCATTATAGGTGACGGTGAGGGAATTCTCGTCGAGCATGGCCGCCTGGATGCGCGGCCATGGGCACATGTAGGTGCAGACCTGCTCGCGCATCAGCCCGCCGAACGTATAGGTCGTCGCCGTCAGCACGGGCACGGTGATGTAGGCAACGGGGGCGGCGGTGCCGGTGAAGAGTTCCCCAAGCAGCGTCGGCGCATCGGCGAAATAGAAGATCCAGGCGCCGCCGGTCAGAACCCCTATGACCAGCCAAATGGCGTGTTTCGATGTTCGCACCACGAGTTTGCGCGCAGTCCAGGGACCGGCATCGAGCTTGATGCGCGCGTTGCGGTCGCCCTCGATGGCTCGCTCGACGACCAGAAACAGATCGACCCACACGGTCTGGGGGCACGTATAGCCGCACCAGGCCCGGCCGACGGTGGATGTGATCAGGAAAAGGCCGATACCGGCCATGACCAGCAGGCCGGCGACGTAGTAGAATTCCTGCGGCCATATCTCGATGAAGAAGAAGTAGAAGCGGCGGTTGGCAAGATCGACCAGCACGGCCTGGTCCGGGGCAAATGGCCCGCGATCCCACCGCAGCCAGGGCGTCAGGTAGTAGATCCCCAGCGTGATTGCCATCACCGACCACTTGAAGCGGCGGAAACTGCCAGAGGCCCGGTTCGGGAAGATCTTCTTGCGTGCGGCATAGAGCGGCTGACGGGTCTTGGCGGAGTTGACCGCATCGGCTTCGAGCCGTTCTATTTGCGTGTTATCGAGCACGAGAAGCTCCAGTCACCAGCGACGATTTTGCCGGAAGCCCAACCCATCGGTTTCTGGATGATGCCGAGGCCCGGCTCGCGCCGGGCCTCGTCGCTTGGCGGTGGGGGGGAGGACGAGAATAGGCTTGCGTACCTATTCTCCGCCACCAAGCGAATGGATATAGACCGCGAGTTCCTTGGCCTTGATCTCGCCGAGACGCCCGATCCAGGCCGGCATGACGCCGTGCTTCGGCGCGCGGACCTGCGCGGCGATGGCTGTTTCGCCAGACCCGTATAGCCAGATCGCGTCGGTCAGGTCGGGTGCGCCGAGCTCCCTGTTGCCCTTTGCATTCTCACCATGACAGGCCGCACAATTCTCGGCGAAAACATTGGCGCCGAGTTCGATCAGGCTTGTGTCCTGAACAGGATCGGAGAGGCTTGCGACATAGGCGCCGACCTGCTTGATCTGATCCGTCGTGATGATGTCACCAAAAGCAGGCATTTCCGACAGGCGCGTATCCGGGTCTGATGCGAAGCGGATGCCGTGCGCAATCGTTTGCTGGATCTGTTCGGCGTTGCCACCCCACAGCCAATCGTCGTCGTTTAGGTTGGGAAAACCCTTGGACCCTTGAGCGCCCGAGCCATGGCACTGCACGCAATTGACCTTGAACGCGGCGCCACCTGCGGCGACGGCGAATTCGCGTAGCGTATCGTCGGCAGTAATCTCGGAGACGGTCTTCGCCTGAATGGCAGCGACAAATTTACCCTTGGCCACTTCGGCCGCCGCCAGTTCATTCTTGACGTTTCTGCGGCTCGAATACCCCAGCACACCCCTGGTCGCGGAAGTCAGCATCGGCCATGCCGGATAGACGACGGTGTAGCCGATCGCCCAGGCGATGGTGATGTAGAAGGTGATGACCCACCAGCGCGGAAGCGGGTTGTTGAGTTCCTTGATGCCGTCCCACTCATGGCCGGTCGTCGAGATACCCGAAACCTCGTCGATATGCTCGCTGCCCATGATCAGTCGTCCTTGAGAGGAATGTGAGCGGCTCTCTCGGCTTGCCTGCGGCTGCCGGGGCGAAGTGCAAAGGCAACGCATCCGACGAAGAAAAGCGCCATGGCAAGCAGGCCCCAGCTGTCGGCAAACTCCCGCATGAAATTGTAGGTCATCGCCATTCTCCTCAGCGGTAGCCGGCGGCTTCGTCATAAGTCCTGAAATCGACCAGCGTGCCGAGCATCTGGAGATAGGCGACCAGCGCATCCATTTCGGTGACCTGCTGCGGATCGCCGTCGAAGTCCCCAACCTTGGCTTTCGGATAGCGTCTCTCCAGGCCCGATGTGTCGGCATTCGCATCGGCCTGCGCCATGAGATCGGCATTGGCATGAGCGATCATGTCGTCTGAATAGGGCACACCGACACGGCTGTTGGCGATCAGATGCGTCGAGAAATCCTTCACCTCGATTGGCATGTCCTTCAGAAACGCGTAGCTCGGCATGATCGATTCCGGCACCACGGAGCGTGGTTCGGTGAGATGCTGGACATGCCATGCGTTGGAGTAGCGGTCGCCGACCCGGGCGAGATCCGGCCCCGTGCGCTTCGAGCCCCACTGGAACGGGTGGTCGTACATCGACTCGGCCGCCAGGCTATAGTGGCCGTAGCGCTCGACTTCGTCGCGGAATGGCCTGATCATCTGGCTGTGGCAGAGGTAGCAGCCCTCGCGCACATAGATGTTGCGCCCGGCGAGCTCGAGCGGCGAATAGGGCCGCATGCCTTCGACCTTCTCGATGGTGTTGTCGAGATAGAAGAGCGGTGCGATCTCGAGGATGCCGCCGACCGTTACGACCAGCAGGGACCCGAGGAGAAGCAGTGTGGCGTTCTTCTCGATGACCGCGTGTCTGTCCATCAAGCCCATTTTCTGGCTCCTGATCGCACAGGCTGGAGGGCGGGGATGGAGCGCGGCATCGGATCCTCCTCGCGCCGGTAGCCGAGGATGGTCATGGCGATGTTCCAGGCCATGATGAGGGCGCCCGACAGATACATCGCGCCGCCGATGGCACGCATGATGTAGTAGGGATGCATGGCTGCGACGCTTTCGGCGAAGGAGTAGACCAGGAAGCCCTGCTCGTTGTATTCGCGCCACATAAGGCCCTGCATGACGCCGGAGACCCACATCACCGCGGCGTAAACGACGATCCCAAGCGTCGCCAGCCAGAAGTGCCAGTTGACGAGCCGCAGCGAATAAAGCCGGTCGCGGTTCCATAACTTCGGGACCATGAAATAGATCGCGCCGAACGAGATCATGCCGACCCATCCGAGCGCGCCCGAATGGACGTGACCGATGGTCCAGTCGGTGTAGTGCGAGAGCGAGTTGACGGCCTTGATTGACATCATCGGGCCTTCGAAGGTCGACATTCCGTAGAAGGCGATGGCCATGACCATCATGCGGATGATCGGGTCGGTGCGCAGCTTGTCCCAGGCGCCCGAGAGCGTCATCAGGCCGTTTATCATGCCACCCCATGACGGCATCCAGAGCATGATGGAGAACACCATGCCGAGGGTCTGGGCCCAGTCCGGCAGGGCGGTGTAGTGGAGGTGGTGCGGACCGGCCCAGATGTAGAGAAAGATCAAAGCCCAGAAGTGGATGATCGACAGCCGGTAGGAATAGACGGGTCGGTTGGCCTGCTTGGGAACGAAATAATACATCATGCCGAGGAAGCCGGCGGTCAGGAAGAAGCCGACGGCGTTGTGGCCGTACCACCACTGCGTCAGGGCGTCCTGTACGCCGGAGAAGGCTGAATAGCTCTTGGAGCCCAGGAAGGAGACCGGCATCGACAGGTTGTTGATCACATGCAGCATTGCGATGGTCACGATGAAGGCAAGGTAGAACCAGTTGGCGACATAGATGTGCGGTTCCTTGCGCTTTAGGATCGTGCCGAGGAACAGGATGAGATAGGCGACCCAGACAATGGTCAGCCACAGGTCCACATACCATTCGGGCTCGGCGTATTCGCGGCTCTCGGTTATGCCGAGCAGGTAGCCGGTCGCCGCCATGACGATGAAGAGCTGGTAGCCCCAGAACACGAACCAGCCGAGATCGCCGCCGAACAGCCGAGCGCGGCAGGTGCGCTGGACGACATACAGCGACGTGCAGAGCAGCGCATTGCCGCCGAAGGCGAAGACGACGCCCGACGTATGCAATGGCCGTAAACGGCCGAAATTGAACCAGGGCTGGATGTTGAGATCCGGGTAGGCGAGCTGCAGGGCGATGACCACGCCGACCAGCATGCCGACGACGCCCCAGAATACGGTGGCGATGGCACCGTAGCGGATCGGCCCATCCATGTAAGCGGCGGGGTCGATCGGAACTGCCGGCTTGAACTCCGTGTTGCGCAACAGAATCGCAGTGAAGCCAGCCACGGCGAAGAACAAAACCCACATATGCCGGCGAAAAGGTTCATCTACGCCGAAGCCGGCAGCCACCAGGGCCGCAAACGCAAACAGGCTTAGAAGGACGATCTCTGTGCCGAATTTCATCGCAAGCCCCGATTTCCGATTCCGGCGGGCGCCAAACCGCAGTGCCTTATTGCGCAGCCGTGGCCTGCTCGCCCTGATCCATGTCAGAGCCGCACGATTTTGCTTCGAGCAGGATCGAGTTCGGTGCGATCAGACTGTGGCGATCGAATGTGGAAGCGCGGCACCGGCCGCCACGCTTATGGACAGGCCCGGCGTCCCAGGTCGGGCCGGGTTTGGAGGCGATCGCGGGCGTGTGGGAAGCGCGCCTTCTGTGACGCTGGAAAGTAGGCCGATGCCTTGCCGAACGTCGATCGTTTCAATGCCTTGGGACAGCCAGCGCCAGCGTTGCGCTAACTTCGTGACATACATGGTTCGGGGAGACGGCGATTTTCCCCTGCGTATGAAGCGTATTGACTTCGGCCGAGTGCGATCCTGCCTGGAACAGCCGGTTGCACGTCGAGCACGTCGAGGATGGATGCTTCGCCGACGAGTTGGCCGAAACGCACCTGGCTCATGCGATCGGATGGAGAGCGGGCTGTCGCTATGCGACTTCTTCTAACGCCCAACGCGAGCATGCCCTGCCCCGAACGAAGTAAGTGACGTAGGCCATGCAGCTTCGGTGTCATTCAAACGGCGGTTGCGCCTCGGCCGCCGCAGCGCCGTTCCAGCCGGCTCATGCTGTCCACGGTGATACGGCGGTTGTTCTCGATCCGAATCACGCCGTCCATTCTCAGGCTGGTCAGCTGACGGCTCACGGTCTCGTTTGTAATTCCAAGGAAATCAGAGATGTCGGCACGCGTCATCGGCAGCTCGAAGCACGCCGACCTGGCCGCCGGGTCAACACTGGAACCGATGTTCCGGGCGATCATGAGGAGAAAGCTCGCCACCTTCTCCGGTGCGGTCTTGCGCCCCAGAGTCACCATCCATTCGCGTGCCTCGTCGAGTTCGTTCAGCGCCTGCTTGAACAGGCGATGCACAAATTCCGGTGATTCCTTCATCAACCGTTCGATGGCCGCTCTCGGAAACGAGCATAGCGAGACAGCTGTTGCCGCTTCCGCATTGATCGCGCTTTTCATCTTGAAGGGCCGTCCCAGAAAATCCGGCGCGAACTGGAGACCGACGATCTGCTGGCGGCCGTCCGAAAGGCTCTTCGTGAGCTTCACCACGCCTGAAAGCACGTTTGAATAACAGTCGACCGCCTCGGCGTCGCCGATCAGTTCGACCCCCGGCTCGATATTGTGCCGCGACGACGTCTTGGCGAGCTGAGCCAAATGGTCTGGTTCGAGCGCACCACAGACACCGCGGTGCCGTGCCTCGCAAGACAGGCAAAGAACGGGAATGCCGGAACTGTGAATGTCCTGCCGTAATGTCATTCGATCGCTCTACCGGTCCACTTGCGGGCAGGATAGCAATCGACGGTAGAAAAATCCTTGCGGCAGTTTGTCCGTGCTGAACGTTGATCGAAATCAGGGCTTAGGCTCATCCAAGCATCCACAGTTCCGGCGACGCAAACACGGTGGACCACGACATGCGACTGGAGCTAGCTGCCAGACTTGGCGAGAACGTCCCGCGCTATACCAGTTATCCGACCGCGCCGCATTTCCATGCGGGGGTCGATGCCGTCGTTTACCGAGGCTGGTTGGAGGCGCTCGAAGGTGGTGACGAGATATCGCTTTACCTGCATATTCCCTATTGCGACAGGCTCTGCTGGTTCTGCGCGTGCCATACCAAACAGACGCGCCACTACGAACCAGTGACCACATATCTGCGCTCACTGCATGCCGAGATCGCCACCGTCTCCAGTCTTGTCACCGGCAAGGGCCGAGTTCGCGCGGTTCATTTCGGCGGCGGTTCGCCGACGATGCTCAAACCGGAAGATATCGTGGCGCTGGGAACCGTCCTGCGCAACAGCTTCACGTTTCTCCCCGGTGCAAAGATCAGCGTTGAGATCGAACCCAACGATATGGACGATGCCCGCCTCGATGCACTTGCCGAAATCGGCATGACAAGGGCGAGCCTCGGCGTCCAGGATTTCGACCCGAAGGTGCAGAAAGCGATCAACCGCGAGCAGAGCTTTCTGCAGACCAAGACAGTTGTTGATGGCATTCGTTCGCGCGGCGTCGAATCCGTCAATCTCGATCTGCTCTACGGCCTGCCGCATCAGACCAGGGAGAGCGTCGCCTCCACGGTTGCACAGGCGCTGACCCTGGAACCGGATCGGATCGCGCTTTTTGGCTACGCCCATGTGCCGTGGTTCAAGAAACATCAGACGATGATCGACAAGGCCTGGTTGCCGGGTCCGGCGGAGCGGTTTGCCCAATCGCAATTGGCAGCGCGGGCGATCATGGACCAGGGATACGAAGCAATCGGGCTCGATCATTTCGCCAAGCCGGGCGATGCGCTGGCGCTTGCGGCACGCGCCGGGACTTTGCACCGGAACTTCCAAGGCTACACCGAGGACTGCTACGAGACCTTGATCGGCCTTGGCCCATCGTCCATCAGCCAGTTTCGCCAGGGCTATGCACAGAATATGCCTTCGACCGCCGAGTATGGACGCATGGTTGCTGATGGCGGGCTGGCCGCTGTTCGGGGTATCGCGCTTTCCGATGACGACCGTGTTCGCGGCTGGATCATCGAGCGATTGATGTGTGACTTCGCCTTCTCGGCGATTGAGCTGGTGGAGCGCTTTGGCGAAGCCGGCCAAAGACTTCTCCTCAAGGCGAGTTCCACGGCCCTCCAAGATCCTGCGCGGTTGCTTGAACTTGATGGTGACCGCTTCGTCGTGCCTGCGGAAAGCCGGCCCTTTGTCAGGAGCATCGCGGCAAAGTTCGACAAATATTTCGAAAGTGGAACGGCCAGGCACTCAGCGGCAGTCTGAGCACCGCAGAGGAACGGTCATGGTTCTCAGTCGATCGTGAACCGATTGCGCTACATTTTTCACTGTTGATCGGCGACCGTCGTGTCGAGACAGGATTCGGAGCGGACCAGACGCGTCTTGGTATAGCGACGATATCGTCCGGTCGTGCCTTCCGGCGCCGTATTCCATTTCGCAGTCCCTGAAGCGCCACGTCGAGTCCGGCCTCTTTTCTGTATCGGAAGCAGTCGACAATCGTCCTGGCCAGATCATGGTTGTCGGCCGACAGCTCCCTTCGGCCTTGCAACAAGAATCCGCAAGGACCGTGCCAGCTGCAGCAGGCGCCGCCGCATCGCACCACCACACTATCCACCCGTGGCTCGCGCTAACCTTTGATTGGTTCGCGCCAGGCCGACGCCCGTCGAAACCGAGCCTCGGCAACATTCCGAGTCGTAAGCGGCTGGCCACGCTCTTGGTGCCGGTGGCAGAAAGTCCGCAAGCACCCCGGCAGCGCCGTCAAGCGTGGGACAACCCGTCCACCCGAATATCCGCCGGCGCAGTTTCAGTGAAAAGCGGGCCTAGGCTAGACGGCTCTCTTGTTACCCCAGAGCATAACGTGCAGCTGCGGCAGCACACGGGCTTCGAACCACCTGTCGCGGGTCACGGCATCAACCAGCCACTCCATGCGCTTCAATATTCCGTCAAGGTCGACAGGAGCGTCTTCATTTGCGGGGCGTGGCGGCGTGTGATTGCCGGGTTGCAGATAGATCGGAAGTCGCGGAAATCTCGCAGCGGCGTCTTTCGCGTAGGCGTAGTCCCTTTCGTCGAAAACAATGAGCTTGAGCACGACTTGCGGCCTGCCTTGTGCCGCCTGGAGGCACGCCTCGAAAGCGGCCCAATCGGTCGTCATTTGGCTTGACGGCGGCTTTGGGCTGAGGACTAGCACGTCGAGGTCGGCAAACCAGTCCCTGGCCACCGAACCTTGGGTTTCCAGCGCAAAACGGTAACCTTCACCATGGCCTCGCTCGATGAGCGCGCCGAGCGGCTGGATGGCCGGATTGCCGCCTGACAGCGACACCATCAGCGGGCGGCCACCGGAAAGCGCAAGCACGTTTTGCCACACCGCGCCAATGGACATCATCTCCCATTCATGGCGGAATTGATTGTCCACCGCATGCAGGCTGTCGCACCAGGAACAGCGATAGTCACACCCGCCGGTTCTGACGAAGACCGTGGGCAAACCGATGAGCACGCCCTCGCCCTGGATCGTCGGCCCGAAAATCTCACTCACGCGGATTGCGGGATGCGTATCGGTCATGGCCGGTATTCCGCCCAGGTTTTCGGCGTTTCGCTCACCCGCACGGCCGAGGTTTCGCGCAGGCGTGCCTTGCACCATTCATAAAAATGTCTGGCCAGATATTCCGCCGTGACTTGCTCATGTCCCAGCACGTCGTTGAGATGTCGGTGGTCGAAGCTCTCGTCGATGTAGCGTTTGAATGGCGCCAAATCGTGATAGTCGCGCACGAAGCCGTTGTCGTTCAGTCCATTCGCTGAAAGCTCCACTTCAACGATGTAGTTATGCCCGTGCAGGCGCGCGCATTGGTGATCGGGTGGCAACGAGGTGAGCTGATGCGAGGCTGAGAAGTGGAATTCCTTGGTGATGCGGAACATTACGCGGTCCTCCTTCGCAGCGCATCGAGCCAGAAGTCGGAGTCCTCGTAGTCGGTGGGGTCCGGCTGCCCAGAGAGATGAAACGCCTCGCGCCGCTCGACGCAGGTCCCGCACCTCCCGCAGTGACGCTCGGCGCCCTTGTAGCAGGACCAGGTCTGCGCAAACGGCGTGCCGTATGCTGCTCCATTCCTAACAATGTCCGCCTTCGTGAGATTCACATAGGGTGCATAAATGCGAATCTCCGCGTAGCCGTCGAGCGCGTGGTCCTGCATCATCTGGAAAGCGTCGATGAAGGCCGGACGGCAGTCGGGATAAATGAAATGATCCCCACCATGCACGGCCGTCGCCACCGCCTCAGCGCCGTGCGCTGCGGCGAAGCCGAAGGCAATGGCCAACATGATGGCGTTCCGGTTCGGCACCACCGTGACCTTCATCGTGTCTTCGGCGTAGTGCCCGTCGGGCACGTCCACATTATCGGTCAGCGCGGAGCCGGAAAGGCCGCCGCCGATCTCGTGGATGTCGATGATGCGGTGCGGGACGCTCAGTCGCTCCGCGCAAAGGGCGGCGAAGCCCAATTCCTTCCTATGCCGTTGGCCGTAATCGAAAGATAGGAGGCCGGCGAGTTCGTGCTCCGCTGCCACCTTGTGAGCAAGGGTAACGGAGTCCAATCCGCCGGAGCAGACGACGAGAGTCTTCATTTTTGGGTCCTTGTTTTAACCGGGTAGGCTGCGACCGGAGATTTCTCTGCGCTCCCAGTACTTCAGGAAATCCATTTTGTGAAGTGAACGGGGGACGAGTTTCATGCGCTGACGTGCCGCTGTGTGCAAGGCGCCCTCGCGGTGAGCCTGCAAGGAACACGGACTAGCGAAACGTCACGCTTCAGCGGAATGCTCAAAGGCGAGCGCACCGGAATATGCTCTGCAGGAGGTCCGGACCTTCGTAAACAAAGTTCTCGACGATCAAGCGCCCGGCGGTCCAGAGCTTCGAGGGACGCCACCGCGAGGGTTTCAGGTACAAGACGGCCCGAAGATGGGCTTGCCGCAAGAGAACGGACTTACCAGTGGGATGTTCAGCGACGCCGATGCAGATGTCTGGAATGATCACGACATCAATTGTCGCGGCAACTTTGGCCTCGGGTTCCGTAGATCCAGCGCATTCCGCTTCAGGATCGGTTCGAACCGGAGCACGCCCTCGGTCAATGGACGACCGGCAAACCCTGAATGATCGGTCGTGAGCCGACATCTGTGAACAAGCGGTGTGGTCGATTGCTATCACCCATGTGTTGCGCGCAGGTACCTTATGGCAGTGGATGAACTGGATTTGATGGTTTTACGGCTGGCGGTCGAAAGCGTCCGCTCGCTCTCCTTAAGCTTCGCTGAAAAGGCCGCCGAGGTAGCCACCAGGAGCCGCGGCATCCTGCTTTTCGACGTGCGGGTCGACGGTCATGCGGGGGTCCAGCGGGTCGCAGCCATCCGATATCAGGGCGACCAGATCGGCGTGCTGGCGTTGGACAGACAGGGCCTTGTTACCCACCATTGCATCGTCAACGGTACGTTCTCACATTTCATTGCGCCCTTGGAGACCTGGCACAGCATGCCCCTGTCGATGCAGGCCAAGATCGATGCCAACGGCCATGCCAGTCTCTTCCTAGGGGCCTTGCGAAATGCCGGACATTTGCTGGGCAGCTAGCATTTGGCCAGAATGCATCTGTGAATTTTTGCATGCGCATCGCTGCCGAACCGCCGGCATGATTGTCGTGCTCGAAAACGGCGGCGGCGATCGCGGCAAAGCGATCGCCGCGATCATGGCGATCAACGCGTGGGCGTTGCATCGATGCGCGATCGTTTGAGACGGAGATCTCCGCCTGGCATCGAGCAACATGCACGGAGGTACGCAAAGCGCAAATGCATCAAGTAGTTGAAGGGACGAGCCCCTCGCGCAAATGGAGCTTGCGCTGCCGTTGTCGTCCCATCGTGCCGCCGAACTCGGGGGCGTGACGATCGACCACGATGGCCTATTTTTTTGCAAAGCCGAATGTCCCGATTCCGAAGCCAAGGAAAAAACTCCGACCACAGCGAAGAATAGTAACAACACGGCGACGCGAGCCGCCTTGCGCTCTAGCAGGGGAGGTGCTTGCGGTGCTCTCACCGACACAAGATCGCAAATGGCACGTGGGTGAGCACCAGAACTGGCGACACGCATGGTGATCGGCTTGACTCGCTGGAGGAAGCACAAGGCCTCAGTGGGCGGAGGCGCCAGCGACGGTCGAATACTGACTGGCTGCTCGGGATCTGATCGTTGAAATGACGTAGGATTTGGTTGCTTAAGCCGATCCGAACCATTTCCCGGAGACCACACCCACCATGAACGATCTTGCGCTGCCGCTGAGCGGTTTGTCATCAGTCGGCGGCAAGTCCGTCGTCGCCCGTTTCGACGGCGGCATGCTGTCGTCCAACAGCGGCGTTCTGGCCTTGGCCGAGGTGGAAAAGCGGTTGCGGGTGGCCGAGCGTCTGGCGCGTTGCATCGACGATCCGCGCTGCCCGGACCAGGTCGTCCACAACCTGGCGGACATGATCGGCTTTCGCATGAAGATGATCGCCGCCGGCTACGAGGACGGCAACGACGCCAACCGGCTGCGCCGCGATCCGGTCTTCAAGATGGCCCAGGATGCGCTGCCGTCGGGTCGGGATCTGGCGTCGCAATCGACGCTGTGCCGGCTGGAGAACCTACCCGGCGTGCGGGAGCTGGTCGCGATGGGACGGGCGATGGTCGATCTCTATTGCGCCTCGTTCCGGCAGGTGCCGAAGCGGATCGTGCTCGACATTGACGACACCTTTGATGCCGTGCATGGCGGCCAGCAATTGCGCCTGTTCAATGCCCACCATGACGAGTACGGCTTCCAGCCGATCGTCGTGTTCGATGGTGCGGGACGGTTCGTCAGCGCGATCCTGCGACCGGCCAAGCAGCCGAGTGGGGCTGAGATCCGCCCCCACCTGCGCCGTCTGGTGCGGGCGATCCGGATCAACTGGCCGAACATTCGAATCCTGCTCCGCGGCGATAGCCATTATTGCAACCCGCAGGTCATCGACTGGTGCCGCGCCAACGATGTCGACTTCATCCTCGGGCTGGCGCCCACCACGACGCTGCGCAAGCATGTCGCGGATCTGGAGGCCAGCACGACGGCGCGCTTCGAAGCGTCGGCCAAGACAGGCAAGGTCCGCAGGTTCAAGGAGTTCGTTGACGGCGCCCGCGGCGCGGCCGGGCCGGCAGCACTCAGGCGACTATAACGGGCGCAGAGCCGACCCTGCGGCTTCCAGACATTGTCGTGTACAGCTTCAGACCCTCAAGCCGAGCCCGCAGGGCCTCGCTTACCTTTTACGGGGCGGCGGTACGTCCAAGCCGCTTCAACAGTTAAGAATTTCGCAAAGACGATACCCCCGGATCGTCGAGCTTCCGCTGCCACTTCCCGCATTCGCCGAGGCGGTCAATGACCCGCCCTTCACAATAGTTATCCGGCAAGCATCTGGATGCGAGAGATAATGTTGCCGGAGGCATCTCTCATGGCTTCTACACCTGCCTGAACGCCAGAACCGCGTTCGTGCCGCCAAAGGCGAAGGAGTTGCTCAGTGCCACGCGCACCTTGCGCTCGCGTGCCACATTGGGCGTGACGTCGAGATCGCAATCGGGGTCCAGCTCACGATAATTGGCAGTCGGCGGCACGACGCTCTCGCGGATAGCCATCACGCAGGCGATCAACTCGAGCGCGCCGGACGCGCCGAGGCAATGCGCGTGCATGGACTTGGTAGAAGAAATGGACATTGAGAAGGCGTGCTGACCGAAGACGCGCTTGATCGCCGCCGTCTCGATCTGGTCGTTGGCCTTGGTGCCGGTGCCGTGCGCGTTGAGATAGTCGACATCCTCGGCGTCCAGCCTGGCATCGGCAAGGCAGGCCCGCATTGCTGCCTCCGGCCCCTCGACAGTCGGCGCGACGATGTCGGACGCATCGGCGGAAAGGCCGGCACCGGCAATTTCGGCAAGGATGGTGGCGCCCCGAGCCAGGGCATGCTCGTAGCTTTCCAGCACCGCCATGCCGGCGCCTTCACCAAGCGACAGGCCCTGGCGATCGGCCGAGAATGGCCGGCAAGTATCGGGCGAAAGCACGCGGATCGCTTCCCATGCCTTCAGCACACCCCATATGAGCGGCGCTTCGCTGCCGCCGGCAAGCATCACGTCGGCCCGGCCGAGCCTGATCTGGTCCACCGCGCAGGCAATCGCATGGTTTGCCGAGGAACAGGCGGACGTGACGCCGAACACCGGCCCGCGCAGACCAAGACTCATGCTGACCTGGCCGGCAGCGGCACCCGGCATCGCCTTGGGTACAGTCAAGAGAGCGGCACGCTTACCGCCCAGAAGGATGGCGCGGTAGGTTTGCTCGATCGCATCCCACCCGCAGCCGCCAACGCCCACCGTCGCACCGAAGCGATAGCTATTTCCCTCTTTGGAGGAAAGTCCGGCCTGACGCATGGCTTCGCGCGCCGCAAGCACAGCGAGCAGGCTGAAGCGGTCCATGGAGATGAGTTGCTTGCCGTCGATGTCATGCTCCGGCAGCGCCTTGATCTCGGCACCGATCCTGACCCTCAATTCATGGAGCTCGGAGTTGACGATTGGGCCGATGGCGGAGCGGCCTTCTCGCATCTCTGTCCAAATGGCGGCGGCGTTGGTCCCAAGCCCGCAAATACCGCCAATCCCAGTAATCACGACGCGCCTGTCCATTCACACCCCCTTAGCGAGCAAGCTGCGCACGGCTTCCACCATGTCCCCAACATTCTGGAGATCCGACCATGCCTCGGCCGTATTCATCTCGATCTGGATGCCGTAGGCCTGCTCCAGGTCCCAGAGAACGTCCGCCAATCCCAGTGAATCGATACCGAGCGAAGTCAGTCCCGTGGCAGCCGTTATCTCGCCGCCTGTGGCAGGCGCTATGCCGCCCTCCGACGCGGCGCGCTTCTTGATAATGGCGATTATTTCGTTGGCGAGTTGATCTGCCATCTTGTTCCTTTCCAGCTTGCGTTTTCGGCGTCGTTCAAAACCCGAGTCGCGTCGCGTTGCCAAAATTGCCCCTCATGGAGCCTGTGCGACCGACCAAGCCCAATGCCCATAGGAACCGGACGAGTTCCGGCTTCTGCGGCGTCAGCCCGATGACGAAGAAAAGTCGCCGGCCTCCCGCTTTTGCGCCAGCACATCAAGAATCTGCGTGTAAATGGATAGGAACCGTCGTCAAACGTCAGCTAAACGCTGCGACGGTGGGTGCTGTCAGCGTATTCACTCGGCACCTCATATGTAATCGAGATGTTTCATAGCTCCGGACCAGTTGCGATCAACTATTGTACCGGTCCGCCATTCGTCGGAGAGTTCGACATGATCGGAGCGCTGCCTCTCATTCCCAGTACAATCTCCACCGCACGCGACAGATTTCCTCTTTCGGGCTCTTCTCAAGGGACTCGCCACGCGATAGAGGCAGTGATCGGCGCACGTGAGGTCCTGCCAAGTCCATGCGACATTCCGGAAAATTGGTAAAATCGTTTGTTTCAATCAAATGCATCCACGCTATGGATAGCTAAGACATGCGTTTCAAAGGGCTCGATCTGAATCTTCTCGTCGTTCTCGACGCGCTGCTGAGCGAGCGCGGCCTCACGGCGGCGGCACGCCGCATCAACCTAACCAAATTCATCGGGGTTGGTGGATGTGGCGCAAGCCGTTGAAATGACGTCAGGATTTGGTTGCTAAAGCCGGGTCGGGATCTGGCGTCGCAATCGACGCTGTGCCGGCTGGAGAACCTACCCGGCGTGCGGGAGCTGGTCGCGATGGGACGGCCGATGGTCGATCTCTATTGCGCCTCGTTCCGGCAGGTGCCGAAGCGGATCGTACTCGACATTGACGACACCTTCGACGCTGTGCACGGAGGCCAACAGCTTCGCCTGTTCAATGCCCACCATGACGAGTACGGCTTCCAGCCGATCGTCGTGTTCGATGGTGCGGGACGGTTCGTCAGCGCGATCCTGCGACCGGCCAAGCGGCCGAGTGGGGCTGAGATCCGCCCCCACCTGCGCCGTCTGGTGCGGGCGATCCGGATCAACTGGCCGAACATTCGAATCCTGCTCCGCGGCGATAGCCATTATTGCAACCCGCAGGTCTGCCGCGCCAACGACGTCGACTTCATCTTTGGCCTCGCGCCCACCACGAGCCTGCGCAAGCATGTCGCGGATCTGGAGGCCAGCACGACGGCGCGCTTCGAAGCGTCGGCCAAGACAGGCAAGGTCCGCAGGTTCAAGGAGTTCGTTGACGGCGCCGCTAGTTGGAGCCGCGTCGAGCGCATCATCGCGCGGGTCGAGGTCGGCGCCCAAGGTGCCGATACCCGCTTCGTCGTCACCAACCTTGCCGGTGGGAAGGCCAAGGCGCTCTACGAGGATGTCTACTGCCGGCGCGGCGCGGCCGAGAACCACATCAAGTCGTGGAAGACGCATCTTGCCGCCGACCGCACATCCTGCACCAGAGCGACGGCCAACCAGTTCCGGCTATGCCTGCATGCCGGTGCTTACTGGTTGATGTGGGGCTTGCGGGCCGCGATGCCGAGGCGCTCGAGCTTTGCCGTCGCCCAATTCGACACGCTGCGATTGCGCCTCATCAAAATCGCTGCGCGGGTGGTCGAGATGAAATCGCAAATCCGTCTGCACCTGCCGACATCATGCCCCGACCAGCGCATCCTGCGCATCGTCCTCGATCGCATCCCTCAACTCGTGACATAACGATGGGGCGCAGACGCCCCGAAACGAACCCGTCGACCGCAACCTGCAAACCCCCGCCTGCCATCACGACGAAGCAATCCCGGCGCCTGACGAGGCGCGTGGAAAAGCACCACAACGGCGACCACAACGTCGCTTCAGGCGGTCAAAAGCTTATCGCCGTGCATCAAGGCGGCTAGAAGCGCGCCGGCAGCCTGGCGGGGGGCTTGGGGTTAGACTGCCGGCGCACGCCACTCATGAAGAGCGGCCCCTTTTTGCGGTTCCGACACCCATAGTCAACCCGGCAGCGTCTGGATGCCCGCTGTGCTCTTTTCAGAGCGGCTCGCGATGCCGGCCATGTCGGCCGATCCTGCCTAGGATGGGGGGCCACTCTCGTCGGCCGAGTTGATGCTCCAGCCAGTATCGCCTTGCCGACCAGCATGGGTTCGCCGTTAGCAATCCATCCTCGCGGGCCAATGCTATCGTGCACGTGTCGCAGCACTCCGGGCGGCTATATCGCCTAAGACAGCATGACGAAGCGTTCCAACTTCCTGTCGGCGAGCCCGTGTGCAGTTCCTGACTCGGACAGTGGACGAGAATTCTCTTGGCGGTACTGCGCCAGAAGGCATTCGCGTCCAACGGAATCAAGCGACGACTATCAGCCGCAAACGTCACATCACAAGAGCGGTCTTCCACCCATTGCAGATTATCCGACTGATCAGGCGGCGTCCGATATGTCCGACTCTGCCTCAAGAATTCCCACAGGTATGGACAGCGATCTCGCTATCCGATTCCGATAGCCCTTATTGTACTTTAGACCCCGCTCGATGTTTTGGATTTCCTGAGCGGCAAGCCCGCACGCGACCGCGAGGTCCTCGATTGAATACCCAAGGTGCTCACGATAAGCGCGGATGATGTGGGTCCCCTGCGACATAGCCGTCAAGACTGGCTCGGGAATGCGCGAATCCTTCATAAACATCTCCAAGAAGATGGGAGCGCCTGACAAATCGGGAGATTTCCTCCCCAACCCTGGCGCACACCCAGCAAATCAAAAAAATGGACGTCCATTCGGCCGGACCGGCCTCATCCATAATGGGCCACTTGAAATTGGCAGCCGGGTCGGAATATGGCGGCTCACCTGCTTCTGATCAAGTTCTAAGAACCTGCCCGCCATGAGATGGCCTGATCGGCTGTAGCGCATTCGACCTGCGATCCTACACGACTCATTCTCCCCGATGGCTTTCTTGAACAGCAACTCGAACTCTCACTGACGCCTCCAGTGGCTATTCGCGGCACCGTCCACCCAGCCTCGCGGACGCTGATACCTTCGACCACCGCCGATGCAGCGAAGATGGACAAGCATCGCCACCTATAAAGGTTCACAATCACTCGACCGTGACCGATTTTGCGAGATTGCGCGGCTGGTCTACGTCTGTGCCCATGAAGAGCGCCGTGTGGTAGGCAAGAAGCTGTATCGGCAGCGAGAAGATCATCGGCGCGATAATCTCGTCGACAGCCGGCAACACGAGCGTGTGCATGGTGTTGAGTTTCGATGCGGCTGCCCCTTTTTCATCGGTGATGAGGATAATCCGCCCTCCACGGGCAGCCACTTCCTGCATGTTGGAGACGGTCTTGTCGAAAAAGCGATCATGGGGCGCGATGACGATCACTGGCATGTTGTCGTCGATCAATGCGATCGGACCGTGCTTCAATTCACCCGCCGCATAGCCCTCGGCATGGATGTAGGAAATCTCCTTGAGCTTCAGCGCACCTTCCATCGCTAGCGGGAAACTGGTGCCACGGCCGAGATACAGGACGTCACGACACTTTGACAGTTCGCGCGACAGGAACTCGATCTCCGGCTGGATGCTGTTGAGTACCTGGCCCATGACGCGCGGCACTTCGGCGAGGCTCCTGACGAGCGCCTGCAGCTCGTCTTCGGTGACGGTCCCGCGGGCTCTGGCGGCGCCGATGGCGAGTGCGGCTAGAACGGCAAGCTGGCAGGTAAACGCCTTGGTGGAGGCGACGCCGATCTCCGGTCCGGCAAGGATCGGGAAGACCGCATCGGCTTCCCGAGCCATGGTCGATTCGCAGGCATTGACGATAGCGCCAATTTTCAGCCCACGCTCCTTGCAGTACCTCAACGATGCGAGCGTATCGGCGGTTTCGCCGGACTGCGAAATGAAAAGAGCCGCCGACTGCGGCGACAACGGGATCTCGCGGTAACGGAATTCGGACGCAACGTCGATTTCAACCGTCAGGCGCGCATAGCGTTCGAACCAGTATTTTCCGATCAGTCCGGCGAGATAGGCGGTCCCGCAGGCCGAGATCGCCAAGCTCGGGATCCTGGCGAAATCGATGCCAGAAACCATGTCGGCGCGATTCTCTATGATGTTGCTATAGTGACGGAGAGCATGGGCGATGACTTCGGGCTGCTCGTAGATTTCCTTCTCCATGAAGTGGCGATGGTTGCCCTTGTTGGCCAGATCGGCCGCGGCCGTGGAGGTATGGCGCGGACGCTCGACTGGATGGCCGTCGAAATCGAAGATATGGGCGCCCGAATTGCCGACAATGGCCCAGTCGCCCTCGATGAGATAGGTAATTTCATTGGTGAAGGGAGCAAGCGCGATCGCGTCGGAGCCCAGGAACATCTCGCCGTCGCCGTGACCGATCGCCAGCGGTGGTCCGTTGCGCGCCGCCATGATGGTCGACGGATCATCTTCGAAGAGGACGGCAAGCGCATAGGCACCCCTAACGCGTTTCAGCATGGCACGCATCGCCTCTTGCCGCCTCATGCCGTCCCGGCGGGCTCTTGCCAAGAGATGCGCGACGACCTCCGTGTCGGTGTCGGTCTGGAACTCGGCGCCAGCCGCCGCCAATTCGTCCTTCAGCTCGGTGAAATTCTCGATGATGCCGTTATGGACGACGGCGACACCGTCGGTAAAGTGCGGGTGCGCATTGCGTTCCGTCGAGGCCCCATGGGTTGCCCAACGCGTGTGGCCGATGCCGATGTTGCCGCTCAGGGGCTCTTCCTTCAGTCTCCTCTCGAGATTGACGAGCTTGCCCTCGGCGCGCCGGCGGTGCAAGGCACCTTCGGTGATCGTCGCAACGCCGGCGGAATCATAGCCGCGATATTCCAAACGCTTCAATGCGTCGACTAACCGATCCGACACCGGCTGTTGCCCAACGATACCAACAATCCCGCACATGTTCGTCTTCCCATTCTTGCCGGCAGCTTCAGCCTACGCGAGACGGATACCCATCCGGCCGCTTTCATTGGGGGATCTTCTAGTAGTATTGGGTAATATTGGTATAATTGATTGTAGGGATAGCTATCATCCACCCCATGGATAAGCCGCGTTTGGGGCCCTGATCTAACTTCCTCGTTGCGCCTGACGTCCTCATGACCGAACGCAAGCCCACACCCCGCGGCACGAAGGAACAATGGGCCATGCGCGATCATCCCGGCCACGCACCTGACCACGAACCGCCGCCGCTCGTGGTCACGCGGTGATCGGCATGATCACACAGCACTGTAGTTAGGCAGCATCAGCGACGCATGGTCGGCATCATCATCATCGGCAACGTCGGCGCCGTCGGCATGATTCACGTGTTCGTCACGTTGATCATAATCATCGTCGCCGCCGATCTAGTTTCTGATTGCCTGCCGCTTTGACGCGGCTTTCGCCGGTAGAGCTTAGCCCGCGATGGCCTATCAATACGCTGTTAGTCGGCATAGCCGAAACGAGAGTCAGGCGGCGCAGGCCACAGAGCACGTTCAGCGACGGTTTCAGTCAGCGCCGGCTTTGTCGGGGTTCGTAACGGTCATCAGGATTCTCGGGGCATGAATGCACTATCACGAAAACGTTGGTTCTCAGTGCTTCGTCCGTATTACTCAAACCCGATTCCCGCAGCGGAAGAACTAGGCGCGTGTCACGTCTTGTACAAGGCACAATAGCAGTGAGAAATGGAGATTGATGCCTGCGCGTTTTCGAATAAGACAATCACCAAGCTGTCACCCGAATTACATCAGGAACTGTCTATAGCCGCCGCCCATCAGGTAGCGGCCACGTTGGATGGCGCGACGCACCTGATCGCGAAGATGGCTACCTGGATGAGACCAATCTTCTTCGACACGGCGTCTCCCGAACAGGGCAATGGCGATCTCCTGATGAGATGCTCCCGCAAGCGAGCCATCCAAAGCCTGGAGCACGATACGCAGACGCGCTCCGCGGGGTTCCGGCGGAAAGCAAGCAGCTGCCAGGCGGCCGCAACCATTGATGTCGTTCAGGAACTGAAGGGCAGCGACATGGAACTTCAGGTGCTGCGGCTGCACGATCGCGTCGACATATAGCCGCAGCGGGCGGAGAACGGATGCACCGGAAAGGGCGATCTGCAGACTCCGGCAGTCCTCCCTCAGCAGCACGTGCTGCACGCCGGCAGGTGTCAGCAGGATGTCCTTGCAGCATGAGAGCGAAGGGAGATCAAGCGGTTCAAAATCGTGGTCGAGCCCAACCGGCTCCGCGGCCGCTCGTAGAATACGGGCGCAGTCGCGCGGATCCCAAAAGACCCTTGCCGACGTAGCGTCCGACTGTGGCGCGTCCGCGAAAAAGGAGGCTCCATTGTCTTAGGAAAGATGATCCTGTCGTCAACTCGATTATCTTCATGTCGGCCTGGGCTCCGACAATGTAGGCGGACGGTGCCATTTTGGCGTGGTCGCGCTGAAATTGTGGATTGCGCCGAAGAAACTCCCAGGCCCAGGCAGTGCGTGGCAATCGTCTGGCGTAGTGGTAAGCTTCGTGACGACGCCAGTCCGGCCAGCATACAAGACCGACCGTCGCTTCCTTGGGCAGACCAGCATCCTTCACGGCTCAGGTGTCCACAATGGCGCTATGCCGACGGGCCTAGAACCGGTTGCCACAGTACCGGTCCGCTCAGACGTCCCCTGCTGCGGATGCGCAAAAGGCTCGCGCGGGAAATCTCGAGAAACCCGGCCACCGCCTCCGTTTTGCCGACGGACTTGGGTTGTCCGATGCGCGACAATGGCCACGTCGCGAGGCGAAGGATCCGTTCCATGCGCGTGTCCGTCACCGTTACTATCCGGGTCAGATCCTTGGCCAAGCCGAACTCGATCATGCCCGCGAAGAGCTCGTAGGTTGCCTGGGCCAGTCCGCCCGCTGCCTTGGGCGCCGACGGAGGGAGATCGAGCGCGAAACGACTGCTCTCCCATATGTCGGAGGTCGAGGGCACGACGTCAGCACCCAGCAGCACCGGGAACGTGTCGCGCAACATTGTGGGTCCGGTGCTGGGCAAAAGACGCACGCAACCGCGAATTCGCCAGTCGGATCCCTTGAGGAGCAGATAGACAGGCTTCAGACCATCAAACGGGTCTGTTTCCATCTGGTCTTCGGTATCAACTTCCCAATCGAGCCTTTCCTTGAACACCCGAAACCTGAGCCCGTGCATCTCTTTGAGCTCGCTTGCGAACTCGTCGTAAAGGTCTGGTGTTATCAGCTGCATCATGGTCGCCTCCGTGCGGGATGTGTTCCCGCCATCGAAGGGCAAAGCCGGCAGCGATGCAGCCTGTAGAGGTTTACAGCTATCGTGGCCGACGAATCAGGATCTCGCCTGGCCGGAGGCAGCCAGTCGTGCAACGGCCTGGTTGATCGTTCGAACGCCAAGCTTTGCCTTGGCGTTTTCCAGATGAAAGGTCACGGTGCGCTTTGAGACGCCGAGAAGCTGGCTGATAACCCAAGCCGACTTGCCGCGCGCCGCCCATTTCAGGCACTCGAACTCCCGCGGGGTGAGCGTTACACCATCCACCACGCGATCGTCGGCGAGCCTGCGCCGGACATGGATATGAAAGTTGATGGCCACCAGCTGCAATGCTTTTTCGTAACGTGTCAGTGACCGCAACAGAGGCGGGCGGGACTCGTCGGAAGCAAAGGTCAGGGCAGCAAACCGGCCGCAATGATCATGCATGGATATCGTCAGGCCGCCGCGGATGCCAAACTCAGCCGCACTCTCCAGAATTTGTTGCTGCGAATTCGGCAGACAGTGCCGAGCGCGATCCACACCCCAATCGAAGGTATCCCAGCCTTGCAGCCCGCGCAGGATGACCGGATCAAGACTGTGGTACCGCTGTTGCAGATAACGTGATGTCCAGGATGAAGGATAGTTTGAGATCAATTGCGGGGCGTCGCCGGGGGCCGACGGGTAAGTGAAATAGGCGAATAGCGGAAAATCGAAGCCGGCTGCAGCGGATGCCATTGCCTCACCGAGATCGGCAGCATCAACACTTGCAGACAGTTGCTCAACGAAGTTCTCAAACACGCGATGCATTTGCGCTTTGCGTAACCTCCGTGATCGCTCGATGCCAGGCAGAGACCTTGTTTTAAACGATCCCGGACGGATACAGCGCGTGCCGAGAACCCCGTTAATCTGTTGAAACCCGTGATATTCTGACGTTGTCTATGAGCCGTGTGCCGCCGAGCCAGGCCGCGACAAGCAAGCGTGCAGGTCGGTCAAGGCTTGTCATGGGTCGCAGATCTGCCTCGTCGCGAAGTTCCAGGTATTCGACCTCGCGATAGCCCGCAGCCAGAATTGCTGCGCGCGCTTCGGCAAGCGTTGGCAGGACGGGCGAGCCGCGGGCAAGCCGCTCAGCCGTCTCGAGCAAGACCGATGATAGCTCGGGGGCAACAGCACGCTCTGCTTGCGAGAGCCGGACATTGCGCGATGATAGTGCAAGACCGTCGGCTTCGCGGACTGTCGGACAAGGAACAATGGTGATTGGAATATCCAGGTCCCGGGCCATACGCCTGACTAGCTGAAGCTGCTGAAAGTCCTTTTCGCCAAAGAAGCCGAAGTCAGCGCTGGTCTGCAGGAAGAGCTTGGCGACGACGGTCGCCACGCCATCGAAATGTCCCGGCCGGAAGGCACCGCACAGGCCCTCGCTGACACCGGACACCGAAACGGTCGTGGCGAAGGCCGCCGGATACATCTCCTCTGCGTCCGGCGCATAAAGCAGGTGCGCGCCAAGCGGTGCCAGCTTGGCGGCATCCTCGTCCTCGGTGCTCGGATACGCGGCGAGATCGGCCTCGCTGTTGAATTGCTTTGGGTTGACGAAGAGCGTCACGATCACCCGGTCGGCCTTCACGAGTGCCGCGCGCACCAGGCTGAGATGGCCCTCATGCAGGACGCCCATCGTTGGCACGACGGCAATCCTCACGCCCTCGCGGCGCCATGCGGCGACGATTTGGCGAAGCTGGGCAACGCTCCTGACAATCGGCACGCTCACGCTGCTTCTCCGCTCTTGGTGGCGTCCCCGTCGGCGGGCTTGGGCGCATCGGCAAACACGTGCTCGGCGGCCGGAAACTGGCGCTCCTTCACTTCCCGCGCATAGGCCGCGATCGCAGCCGCAGCGGCCTCCCCCAGTTCAGCATAGCGCTTGACGAATTTGGGCCGGAAGTCGCCGAAGAGGCCCAGCATGTCGTCGACGACGAGAATCTGGCCGTCACAGGCGGCCGAGGCACCGATGCCAATGGTCGGGGTCGCCACCTCCCCGGTGATCCGGCGGGCGAGCGCCTCGGGAACCTTCTCCAGCACGACCGCAAAGGCGCCCGCTTCGCTCACCGCAAGCGCGTCGCGCCTGATGCGCTCGGCATCCCCGCCTCTGCCCTGGACGCGGTAGCCACCGATGGTGTTGATCGCCTGCGGCGTCAAGCCGACATGGGCCATGACCGGCACGCCGCGCGCGGCGAGGAAGCCGATCGTCTCTGCCATCGTTTCGCCGCCTTCGAGCTTGACGGCCGCGCAGCCGGTCTCGGCCATGACGCGCGCGGCATTGCGGAAAGCCTGCTCGGGGCTTTCCTCGAAGGAACCGAACGGCAGGTCGACGACCATCAGCGCCTGCTCGAGGCCACGGCGCACGGCCTGGCCGTGCGTGATCATCATCTCCAGCGTCACACCGAGCGTCGAGGGCAGGCCGTGGAGAACCATGCCGACGCTGTCGCCGACCAGCACCACATCGCAATGGGGATCGACAAGCCGGGCGACTGGCGTCGTGTAGGCGGTAAGGCAGACGAGCGGCGTCCCACCTTTGCGCGAACGAATATCCGGCGGTGTGATCGCCTTGGTGTCACCAAACGCACTCAATGGACCCTCCTTCCCCAACGTTACCAACCGCGGGTGTCGCGTTTGCCACATTTTTGTGCAAGTGCGAAGAGCTAAAAATGCCGTGCAGCTGTGCGGTGTTGACGTGCGGACAGGCGCGCTTACACTTAAATCGATTCAGGCGCCCCCGAGCTGGCCAACCACTTTCGCGAACATGGACGATCAGGCAAAAGGACCCAGGAAAGACAGAGCCGCCGTCAAGGCCGACGAAGTCAAAGTGGACCTGATCGCCTTTGTCGTCGCCGTAAACGACAGTGAACCCTGTGTCCTCACCATCGGCCAGGCGGACACCCTGCCCTCCGGACCATTTGCGCTTGAGCACCGATCGCTGCAATCCGGTTTGAGGGGGTGGGTCGAGCAGCAGACCGGCCATCCGCTGGGGTATATTGAGCAACTCTACACCTTCGCGGATCGGGATCGCATCGGCGCCGAGCGCCAGCAGCGCGTCATCTCCATCAGCTATCTCGCATTGACCCGCAAGGAACAGGCAGCTGGCTCGCCCAAGTGCGGCTGGCAGAGCTGGTATGAATATTTTCCATGGGAGGACCACCGCTCCGGCACGCCTCCGGTCGTGCTGGACGTTCTGCGACCGCGCCTGATTGAATGGGCAGACGGCGTCAGCGACGCGGCCACGCGACGTGAACGCTGGCAGCGGGCGACGATAGCCTTCGGCTTCGACGACCGCCTTTGGAACGAGGAACTCACGCTTCAACGCTATGAGTTAGTCTACGAAGCAGGCCTGGTCCAAGAGGCCGGAAGCGGACGGGACGCGACGCTGCCTCCGCTGGTGCCCAGCAAGTCTATGGTCGCCGATCATCGCCGCATCGTGGCGACCGGCATTGCGCGGCTGCGCTCCAAGATCAAATACCGGCCGGTCGTCTTTGAGCTGATGCCGCCGGTCTTCACGCTTTTGCAGCTGCAGCGAACCGTGGAGGCGCTTGCCGGCAGGCTCGTGCGTAAGCCGAACTTTCGCCGGCTGATCGAGCAGCAGGAGCTGGTCGAAGAGACCGGAGAGGCAACCGCGGAGACCGGCGGCCGGCCAGCGAAGCTTTACCGGTTCCGCCACGCCGTTCTCGACGAGAGGGTCATCGCCGGGACAAAATTGCCGCTGGCGCGGGGTTGACATCGCTTATACTCACAGCAAGTATATGCTGGTTATTTTCAACTAGAGTATAAGCTGGAGGGGTCGATGAGCGCCATGCTGCCTGCGACCGCGTTTCTCTACGAGCGCGTCCGACGAGTGATCCCGCCGATCGAATGGCCGGCTTTCGTCGAGGATATCGAGGCGATCCTTGCACTGAAGCGCGAGCGCAACGCCATCATCCTGGCGCACAACTATCAGACCCCCGAGATCTTCCATTGCGTGGCCGACATCGTCGGCGACAGCTTGGCACTGGCCCGCACGGCTGCGACGATCGAGGCGCAAGTCATCGTGCTGGCCGGCGTACATTTCATGGCCGAAACGGCCAAGCTGCTCAATCCGCAAAAGACGGTGCTCATTCCCGACCTGCGGGCAGGCTGTTCGTTGGCGGAATCGATCACGGCAGAAGACGTGCGCTTGATGCGCCAGCGTTATCCCGGCGTGCCGATCATCACTTATGTCAACACGTCGGCCGAAGTGAAAGCCGAGTCGGATATCTGCTGTACATCCGGCAACGCCAAGGCGGTCGTCCAATCCCTTGGCGTTCCCCAGGTGATCATGTTGCCGGACGAATATCTGGCCCAGAATATCGCCGCCCAGACCGATGTGCAGATCATCGCCTGGAAAGGGCATTGCGAGGTGCATGAGCGCTTTACACCGGCCGACATCCGCGAGTTGCGCGAAAGCCATCCCGGCGTGATCGTGCTCGCGCATCCCGAATGCCCGCCCGACGTCGTGGCTGAAGCAGATTTTTCCGGCTCGACCGCTGCCATGTCCGACTATGTCGAGAGGCAAAGGCCGGCACGTGTCGTGCTGATGACGGAATGTTCGATGAGCGACAACGTCGCGTTAGCGCACCCAGAGGTCGAGTTCATCCGGCCCTGCAATTTGTGCCCTCACATGAAGCGGATCACGCTTGCCAACATCCGCATAGCGCTCGAGCAGAACCACCATATCGTAACCATCGAACCCGGGATCGCGGGGCGCGCGCGGCTTGCGGTCGAACGGATGCTGGCAATTTGAGCGCCGATGTCCGCAGCTCCTTCGGGCGGCCCATCATCATCGGCGGCGGCATCGCCGGATTGATGACCGCGCTTCAACTGGCGCCGGAGCCGGTGCTGCTTCTGTCCAGGACGCTGCTGGGAGCTGACAATTCGAGCACGTGGGCACAGGGTGGTCTGGCTGCAAGTTTCGGCGAAGACGACGATCCGGCACTGCACCTGGCCGATACGCTTGCCGCCGGGGATGGTCTCTGCGACAGAGACGTGGCGAGCCGCATCCTCCAAGCCGCGCCCAAGGCGATAGAGGGGCTTGCGGGCTTTGGGGTTCCCTTCGACCGTACGCCGAAAGGATCACTGTGCCTCGGATTGGAGGCCGCACACAGCCGACGTCGCATCGTTCATGCGCATGGTGACGGCACCGGGCGTGAGATCATGCGTGCCCTGATCGCGGCTGTGCGTTCCACTCCCTCGATTGTTGTCGTGGAGGGCGTGGAAGCGCGCCGGCTGGCGGTGCAAGAGAATGCGATCCGAGGCGTCTGGGCGAGCGGTTCGATAGGACCTGTCTTCTTCGGCTCACGGCGGGTCGTCCTCGCCACCGGTGGGATCGGGGGACTGTTTCTCGACACCACGAATCCTTCGGGCAGTTGTGGACAGGGCCTGGCGCTTGCGGCCCGCGCTGGAGCTGTCCTTGCCGACCTCGAGTTCATCCAGTTCCACCCGACCGCGCTTGACGGCCCGGAACGCCCTATGGTGCTGCTGAGCGAGGCCGTCCGCGGCGAAGGTGCTGCCCTGATCGACGAAACCGGCCAAGCTTTTCTCCAGAGCGTGCCAGGGGCGGAACTTGCGCCTCGTGATGTCTTGGCGCGCGCCGTCTGGAACCATCTTGCCAACGGCCACCGTGTTTTTCTAGACGCGCGGCAACGGCCTGGCCCGGAATTTGCTCGACACTTCCCGACAATCGCATCAGCCTGTCGTGGAGCCGGCATCAATCCCGCGCGCGATCTCATCCCCATTCGTCCGGCCCAACACTACCACATGGGTGGCGTTGCCGTGGACGGCTCCGGTAGGACCTCCGTCAAGGGGCTGTGGGCCTGCGGCGAAGTCGCTTCGACAGGACTGCATGGCGCCAACAGGCTCGCCAGCAATTCCTTGACCGAGGCCGTCGTGTGCGCGCGCTGGGTCGCTGAAAGTGTCGCCGGAACGCCTGCTCGCAGAACAAGGCCTGCGGTTGCGGACGTTTACCCATCGCCCGCTCCGATACCGGTGCGTGTTTTCCTGTCGCGCGCACTCGGCATCGTCCGGGATGGTGAAGGTCTGAAAGCAGCCGCACGTGCCTTATTGCCGCTCGCCGAAAGCCAGGACGCGGCCTCGGATGCGGCGGCTGTCGGGCTAATGATCGCGGTTGCCGCCTTGTTGCGCCAAGAAAGCCGCGGCGCTCATTACCGGACAGACTTTCCTCATCATGCGACTGTCGCCCGACGGTCCGAAATCACCCTCGAAGCCGCCTTGGCCGCTGCGCGGGAACTCGGACATTCGCCAAGCCTCGAAGGGGCAAAGTGATGACGTTCTCACCGCTTCCCACGGTCATGCTTGAGCCGCTGGTAAGGGCAGCTCTTCTTGAAGACCTTGGCAGAGCCGGCGACTTGACCACGGAGGCCATCGTCCCGAAGGAACACCAAGCGGGAACCGTGCTGGCGGCGCGCCAGTCCGGAGTTGTCGCCGGCCTCGATCTTGCGATGCTCGCTTTCCGCTTGATTGATCCTGATATCGAAATCTCGGTGGAGCGGGCAGACGGCTCCAATGTCATGGATGGAGAGGTCATTGCATCAGTGGTTGGCCCTGCCCGGGCCATTCTCACAGCCGAACGGACGGCACTCAATTTTTTGTGCCATCTGAGCGGCATCGCTACAGCAACGGCATCGATCGTCGCTGCGGTTCGTGGATATGGCGCGAAGATCGTCTGCACGCGCAAGACGACGCCCGGATTGCGGGCAGTCGAAAAATACGCCGTGCGCGCAGGTGGCGGATCCAATCACCGCTTCGGCCTCGACGACGCAATTCTGATCAAGGACAACCACATCGCCATCGCAGGCGGCGTTCGCCCGGCGCTCGAGCGAGCACGAAGACGGGCCGGTCATCTCGTCAAGATCGAAGTCGAGGTCGATACGCTGGCCCAGTTGGAGGAGGTACTTGGCTTCGCTCCCGATGCGGTTCTGCTCGACAACATGTCCCTCGCCGATCT
Source organism: Mesorhizobium sp. M0208 (assembly GCF_040322015.1). NCBI lineage: Bacteria > Pseudomonadati > Pseudomonadota > Alphaproteobacteria > Hyphomicrobiales > Phyllobacteriaceae > Mesorhizobium > Mesorhizobium sp. M0208. The sequence goes on from NZ_JAMYSP010000027.1 coordinate 67,045, forward strand.
TCGCCGCGCCGTCGCAATCGTTGGCGGCCGTGCTATCACCGAGGCTTCTGGCGGGATCGCATCCGATACAGCGCGAGCGATTGCCGCGACCGGCGTTGATCTGATTTCAGTCGGCCGACTGACCCACAGCGCGCCGATCCTGGATATCGGCCTCGACTATTGGGGCCCATGATTGCCTGAGGGACGAACAGGATCGAATCAACTGTCCTTTCCGATCGTCATCAATCAGACAGCAAAGCAAGGCAAAACCGGAGGAACAGCATGGACATGCAAACAGCCAGTCCAACGCAGACATCGCCACAGGCTCAAGCCCCTGACCCTGGAGCGTGGACCCTGGAGAAGGCTCGGGCACTTCACGATGCCCCCTTCAACAATCTCCTCTTCCTCGCGCAAACCGTGCACCGCCAGAATTTCGATCCCAACAAGGTCCAGCTCAGCCGGCTGCTCAGCATCAAGACAGGCGGATGCCCGGAGGATTGCGGCTATTGTAGCCAGTCGGCGCATCACGAGACCGGCCTGAAGGCGTCGAAGCTGATGGAGGTCAGGCGCGTCGTCGCCGAGGCGAAGAAAGCGCGTGACGCCGGCGCCACCCGCTATTGCATGGGCGCGGCCTGGCGAAACCCCAAGGCGCGCGACATGGATGCGGTCGTGGCGATGGTCGAAGGCGTCAAGGCGCTGGGCATGGAAACCTGCATGACGCTCGGCATGCTCGATCAAGTGGCTCTCAGATCCAGCCCTTGGTGATCGGCGATGTCAGGCGCACCATGGCAGTGGCGGCGCGCCTGCAGGCCCGCGGCTTCGACATACGCGGCATTCGTCCGCCGACCGTGCCCGAGGGCACGTCGCGGCTGCGCATCTCACTGACGCTCAATATCGGCGAAGCCGACATTTCCGCCATGGTCGAGGCGCTCGTCGAGGTGTTGGCTCAGACATGACCGGAGGCGACATGACCAAGCGCATCGTCATCACCGGAACAGACACCGGAATTGGCAAGACCGTGTTTTCGGCCGGGCTTGCCGGCCTGCTTGACGGTTTCTACTGGAAGCCGGTGCAATCGGGCCTCGACGGCGAGACCGACAGCGAGGCGGTTGCACGGCTTGCCGGGCTTCCGTCGGGGCGCGTGCTGCCGGAAGCCTACCGCTTGAAGAGCCCGCTTTCGCCGCATCGTTCGGCCGAAATCGACGACGTTTCGATCGAGGCTGCCGATCTTTCGTTTCCGGTCCTGCCGACACCGCTCGTCATCGAAGGCGCCGGCGGGCTGATGGTGCCGCTGAACCGCCGGACAAGGTTCATCGACATATTCGAGCAATGGCAGTTGCCGGTCATTCTGTGCGCCCGCACCGCGCTCGGAACAATCAATCACACCCTGCTGTCGATCGAGGCCCTGCGGGCGCGCGCTATCCCGCTGGCTGGCATCGCCTTCATCGGCGATGAGATGACCGATACGCAACGGACGATCGTGGAATTCGGCGACGTGCCGCAAATCGGCAGGCTGCCGCACCTCGATCCGCTGACGGACAAAACGCTGAGACAAGCGATGATTGCCGGCTTCGACCTCGCTTTGATTGCCGGAGGCGGATGATGCCGCAATCCCGTGTGTGGCATCCCTTCACCCAGCACGCGCTCGAGCCGGCGATCCCTGAAATCGTCCTGACTGAAGGCGCGTATCTCCACAAAGCCAATGGCGTGCGCATTCTGGACGCCATTTCCTCCTGGTGGGTCGTCACCCATGGCCACCGCCATCCCCGCATTATAAAGGCAATCGAGACGACCGCCTCGAGCCTCGACCAGATCATCTTCGCAGGTTTCACGCACGAGCCTGCCGAATGCTTGGCCAAGGCGCTTGTCGGACTCGCTCCCGCCGGACTCGACTGGGTGTTCTATTCCGACAGCGGCTCGACCAGCGTCGAAGTCGCCCTGAAGATGGCGCTCGGTTATTTCCGCAACATCGGCGCGCCCCGCTCGCGCATCGTCGTCATGGAGCACAGCTATCACGGCGACACGATCGGCACGATGAGCGTCGGTGCGCGTGGCGTGTTCAACGCCGCCTACGAACCCTTGCTGTTCGAGGTCGACACCATTCCCTTCCCGGCCGCCGGCCGCGAGCAGGAAACGCTGGATAGATTCGAGGCAGTCTCCCGCGACCGGCGCGCCGCCGCGCTGATCGTCGAACCGCTCGTGCTTGGCGCCGGCGGCATGCTGATGTATCCGGCCTCGGTTCTGACTGGATTGAAGAAGATTGCCGAAGCCTCCGGCACGCTGCTGATTGCCGACGAGGTGATGACCGGCTGGGGCCGCACCGGGAGAATGTTCGCCTGCGAGCAGGCATCGATTTCTCCAGATATCCTGTGCACCTCCAAAGGCTTGACCGGCGGCGTGATCCCGCTGGCGGCCACGCTTGCCACCGATGCGATCTTCCAGGCTCATTATTCAGCGGATCGCAAGAAGACGTTTTTCCACTCGAGTTCCTACACGGCCAATCCGATTGCCTGCGCGGCAGCACTCGCCAATGTCGAGATCTGGCGTGACGAGCCGGTGGCCGAGCGGATCGCGGCCTTGAGCGAGAGACAGGCCGCCGGGTTTCGACGCTTTCGCGACAATGCCAACTTCACCGACAGCCGCGCGATCGGCACGATCCTGGCTCTCGACCTGCGCGCCGGCTCTGCCGGCTATCTGGCCGAGATCGGACCTAAGCTGCGGGCCTTTTTCCTCGAGCTCGGCCTGCTTGTGCGCCCGCTCGGCAATGTCCTTTATCTCCTGCCGCCCTATTGCGTCACCGGCGACGAGCTCGATCGGCTCCATGACGCGATCGAGGAGGCCGGCGAACGCTTCGGCTCAAAGCCATGAGCAGGTTGTCGCGCCTTCTCGGGTTTGGCCATCATGCGCCTAGCCGAAAGGTGGCGAATGCCGAAATTGAGAACAATCTCGGCCTCGAACCGGGCTGGATCGAGCGGCGTACTGGAATCCGGTCGCGCTTCTGGGCAACGGACGAAGACACGCTGTCTGGTCTTGCTGCGCAGGCCGGCGCCATGGCGCTGGCCAGCGCCGGCATTGCGCGCCACGACATCGGTCTGCTGCTGCTTGCCACTTCGACGCCCGATCACCTCCTGCCGCCCAGCGCGCCCCTGGTCGCACATCGGCTGGGGCTCGGCCGCGCCGGCGCTGTCGATCTGACCGGCGCCTGCGCCGGCTTCCTCTATGCGCTGATGTTTGCGGACGGATTTACCCGCCTGCACGGCAAAGCGAGCCTTGTTATCGCCGCCAATATCCTCAGCCGCCGCATCAATCCCTCTGAGCGCGCCAGCGCCGTGCTGTTTGCCGATGCCGCCGGCGCCGTCGTGATCGGTCCGTGCGACGATACTGATCGGGGGATTCTCGGTGCCTCCGTGGATTCGGACGGCTCGCGATACGGCCTGATCCAGATTCCCGCAGGAGGAAGCAACATCCCGTTCCACGGTGACCTCGACCTCGCGCAAACCCGAATGACGATGACCGACGGCCGCGAAGTGTTCGCAAAGGCCGTCGAGATGATGACCGATTGCTCGATAAGCGCGCTAGCCGCTGCCGGAGTGCGACCACAGGATGTCGACCGGTTCGTGCCGCATCAGGCCAATGCTCGCATTTTCGATGCTGTCGGGAGTAACCTCGGCATAGCGGATCAAGCAATTGTCAAGACGATTGCCGAATACGGCAACTCTTCGGCCGCGACGATCCCGCTCTCACTGTCGCTCGCCAATCAAGCGGAGCCGTTTCGGCCGGGCAAGAAAATACTCCTGGCGGCGGCAGGTGCGGGACTCAGCGGCGGGGCGCTCGTCGTCGGGATTTAGCCCAGCGAAGCTGCTCAACATTAGGACTGACTTTGTGAGATGAATAGGACAACGGGACCAATGCGAAAAATAGCGCCGGCAAGCTGCACGGCATCCACGTCACCGAAGCAAACCTCAACTACCACGGTTCGATAACGCTCGACCCTGACCACTGCGAAGAAGCCGGGATCCTGCCAATGGATTCGTGGAGACATGGAGCAAGACTTCCGGCGCGCGGATCTCGACCTATGTCATCCTCGGCGAGCGCGGCTCTCGATGCTGCATCCTCAACGGCGCGGCCGCCCGGACCTGCCAGCCCACTCCATCCATCTGGACGAAGCGCGCATTCCTCTCTGAAGCCGCGGATCGTTACGTTCGTCATCAACAATGTCGTTGGCTTCTCGCCGATGGCAATGCGCTGACGCGGACGGCGTTGACGACTACATCGGCAGGGGCGCTTCAGCAGAACTTTCGCCGGTCGATGGAGCAGCAGGAACTGGTGGAGGAGACCGGCGAAAGTGCTTTTGACACCGGCGGTCGGCCGGCGAAGCTTTATCGCTTCCGCCACCATGTCCTCGACGAAACGGCGGTCGCCCGGACAAAATTGCCGCTGGCGCGGGCTTGACATCCTTTATACTCAACGTAGAAATATACCCTTATAATCAATTCGATTATAACGAGAAATTCATTCGCACCGTCCGAACCCACGGTCTCGCTCGGGAAGCCCGTATGAGTGGATCGAAGTGATCTTGGAAATGAAACGCCCGAGGACGGGCTTTCAACCTTTGTCGTGAAGGAGGTGCCGCGCGAGTGGGCCAATGCCTTGCGGCAACGGTGAAGGATGTATACCGCCAGTAAACGCATGCGTCAAAGCCGCTATCTAATGTACAGTTCGTATAAATGTGCGATACGTTCGATTTGTGCAAGTAACACTTGGAGAAGTGTCGCATAAAAGAAACGTTTAATTACATAAAGTAGGCAAGCTAAACTTTAAACTTGCACAAATGAGCGTAGGGCGCCCTGTTCCAGGGCGCCTTTTTTAAGGATTATCATTAGACTCTCTCCCGGGGGAACTGTGGGTGAAGAAACAACGCATCGTCCTGCTGGCAGCTGTTTTGGCGTCTGCCTTTGGCTTTTTTTTGCTGATCCTGATCCTGCAGATGGTCAGTTTTTTGGTTGACTAGGCACGCGCAAGCGGGATGGATCGCGCAGAGACACGCGGAAGTTTTTTTCGCCAGCGAAACCCCGACGACCTGATGGGGAGTCGCGCCAGCAGGGTGGGAGCCACGTCCAGTGCCACCGACCATGCGAGATGCCGATTGTTGGCGCGTCTGTCAGTTTGCGCGGCCATATTCATTCTGGTGCCGATCTGTTGCCTTTTCTGCTTTTCCCATGCGTTTTAGGCCGAGCCAATTTGTGAAGCGGGCGGTCAATGGATCTGCGCCTCGCGATTGCCTGCCGTTGCCTTTTGATCTGGGCGGCATAATCCGAGAGCGAACGCTGCAACCGCGGTTCGAGTTGCGCGAAGTTGAACGGACTTTATCCGCCGTCAGGAACTGGTGGATTGCGCCGGGAAAGCCGGCGACCATCACAAGGTCGCCTTCCTTGACGCCTGCACAGGCTATGGGTAGCCAACTCTTCGGCCGGTAAGGCACATTGTCGCGCGCATATGGCCGGGAGGAACCATCAGGAGCGACATAGGCGCGATAAAAGCCGAAGTCGCCTGTGTGGCGCGGCCACATCCAATTGTCCGTTTCGCCGCCGAAGTTACCGATGCCGAGCGCGGGCGCATAGACAAGGCGCACGTCCTCGATTTCGAGCTTCTGCTGGAGATAGTAGGAGGCGCCGCCATAATAGGCCCCTACGTCGCAGCGGCGATTGGGCTGTCCTTCACATGCGGCGATCAGGGCCTTGCGGTTCGTGGCGAGCCGCTCATAGCGGGCAAACCCATTCAGCTTGTCCGAGACGCCCTTGAGTATTTCGGCGGTCACATCCCGCATGTCCTCGATCACATGGATTCGGCTGCCTGGCGCCGCGGGCAATTCTTCACCCAGGGCTCTTCGCCAGAAAGCCGTCTGTGAGATAGTCCTGGCCCTCTTTGCTGTGGTATTGGATGGATTCGAACACGCAGTGATGATTGGTTGCGACCAGCCCTTGTGGACTGACGAACGAGGCGGAGCATCCGCCCAGTGATACGATCGCGTTGAGCGGGTCAGCGTCCAGACGGCCGCATGGCCGCGCCCACTTCCGCAGTCTGGCCCGGCATCCACATACCTTCGTCCGCCGACGTAGCCGTGACCGTCCAGAGCAAGGCGATGGCAGTTGCTTTGGCCAAACATTTCAAATTCGAGTTCATGCTGACTGTCGCTCTCATCTTGCCTCCTGTTCTCCGCAGATTGGATTGGTGACTATCGGGATGGCCGGAGTCCTGGCGCCCGCGCGGCGGCCAACACCGTAAACACCGAGTGGACCCGTTAACCGCAAGAGTCCTGATGGCGTTCACCTCTCATATTTGTCGCGCGCAACGTTTGCGGATCATCCGCTGCACCAATCGTGCCAAATGAATAAAGCCTTCAGTTACAAATGGTGAGCCGCCCCATCCATGTCCGATCTCCGACGTCTTTCACGTAAAGGGCTCGGTGCTTCCACGCTCGTTTGCTCTTCGCCCGTCCCTCTTCCGTCTTGACTAGCAGGAGCCTACGGCCTATCTCACTGCCGCGTTAGCACTCGCTTCTGGTGAGTGCTAACCACGCTCCGGCAACGGAGAACCGTTCAACATCCGCACCAGGGAAATCCAAAAATGGCAAAGTCGAATTTCCGGCCGCTGCATGACCGCGTGGTCGTTCGCCGCGTCGAGTCCGAAGCGAAGACCGCCGGCGGGATCATCATCCCCGATACGGCTAAGGAAAAGCCGCAGGAAGGCGAGATCATCGCCATCGGTTCCGGCGCCCGTGACGAGGTCGGCAAGCTCGTCCCGCTGGACGTCAAGGCCGGCGACCGCATCCTGTTCGGCAAGTGGTCGGGCACCGAAGTCAAGCTCAATGGCGAAGACCTTCTGATCATGAAGGAATCCGACATCATGGGCGTCATCGGCTGAATATCGGCCTCACCCTCGTTTAAATCTTCGGGCTCAATCCAAGCCCCTGCCAGGAGCTAAAAATGGCTGCCAAAGACGTAAAATTCTCCCGCGACGCTCGCGAGCGCATGCTGCGCGGCGTCAACATCCTCGCCGACGCGGTGAAGGTCACGCTCGGCCCCAAGGGCCGCAACGTCGTCATCGACAAGTCGTTCGGCGCACCGCGCATCACCAAGGACGGCGTTACCGTCGCCAAGGAAATCGAGCTTGAAGACAAGTTCGAGAACATGGGCGCGCAGATGGTCCGCGAAGTTGCTTCGAAGACCAACGACATCGCCGGCGACGGCACCACCACCGCGACCGTTCTGGCACAGTCGATCGTCCAGGAAGGCCACAAGTCGGTTGCCGCCGGCATGAACCCGATGGACCTCAAGCGCGGCATCGACCTCGCCGTCGCCGACGTCGTCGCGACGCTGATCAAGAACGCCAAGAAGATCAAGACCTCGGAAGAGGTTGCCCAGGTCGGCACCATCGCCGGCAATGGCGACGTGTCGGTCGGCTCGATGATCGCGGAAGCGATGCAGAAGGTCGGCAATGAGGGCGTCATCACCGTCGAGGAAGCAAAGACCGCCGAGACCGAGCTTGAAGTCGTTGAAGGCATGCAGTTCGACCGCGGCTATCTCTCGCCCTACTTCGTCACCAACGCCGAGAAGATGGTTGCGGATCTGGAAGACGCCTACATTCTTCTCCACGAGAAGAAGCTCTCCAACCTGCAGGCCATGCTGCCGATCCTCGAGGCCGTCGTGCAGACCTCGAAGCCGCTGGTCATCATCTCGGAAGATGTCGAAGGCGAGGCCCTGGCCACGCTGGTCGTCAACAAGCTGCGCGGTGGCCTGAAAATCGCCGCCGTCAAGGCGCCGGGCTTTGGTGATCGCCGCAAGGCCATGCTGGAAGACATCGCCATCCTCACCGGTGGCCAGGTCATTTCCGAAGACCTCGGCATCAAGCTCGAGAATGTCGGCCTGAACATGCTCGGCCGCGCCAAGAAGGTGTCGATCTCCAAGGAGAACACCACCATCGTCGACGGCGCCGGCAAGAAGGAAGAAATCCAGGGCCGCGTCGCCCAGATCAAGCAGCAGATCGAGGAGACCACCTCGGACTACGACAAGGAGAAGCTGCAGGAACGTCTCGCCAAGCTGGCGGGCGGCGTTGCCGTCATCCGCGTCGGCGGTGCGACCGAGATCGAAGTCAAGGAAAAGAAGGACCGCGTCGATGACGCCCTCAACGCGACCCGGGCGGCCGTCGAAGAAGGCATCGTTCCCGGCGGCGGCGTCGCCCTGCTGCGCGCTTCGCTGGCCATCACCGTCACTGGCGCCAACTCCGACCAGACCGCCGGCATCGCCATCGTGCGTCGCGCGCTGCAGGCTCCGGCCCGTCAGATCGCGGCCAACGCCGGTGCGGAAGCATCGATCGTTGCCGGCAAGATCCTTGAGAACAAGGGGGCAACCTTCGGCTACAACGCCCAGACCGGCGAATATGGCGACATGATCGCCATGGGTATCGTCGATCCGGTCAAGGTTGTGCGCACGGCTCTGCAGGACGCGGCCTCGGTCGCCGGCCTGCTGGTCACCACCGAAGCCATGATTGCGGAGGCTCCGAAGAAGGAGTCGGTTGGCGGCGGCATGCCGGCTGGTATGCCCGGCGGTGGCATGGGCGGCATGGGCGGTATGGATTTCTAATCCAGCCCCCTATCAACCTACAGCGGAAAGGGCGGCAGCAATGCCGCCCTTTTTTGTGTGCCGAGCATGATCGACAGCTTTAGACGTGCAAGTCCTCTACCCAGCCTGATGGCGGCGAAGCGCAACGGCGTCGTCGTGAGACGGGGTCTGGCCGTGTCCTTTCGTTCAGCCGCTGGTCGAAACTCGTGCTGCCTTCCGCCGTGCCGTCGATCTTTACAGGGCTGAAGGCCTTGCCAACGGCTGGCAGACCCTGGTTGCGGTAGAACTCATCGCATCGTTCGAAAGGCTCCGATACCTGATCGCCTATGGTCGTCAGCTCTTTCAATTGGAACTCGTTCTTTCGGCCATGATCGTGGTCGGCCTGACCGGATTGGGACCCACGGCCTGCTCACGCTTGCCTAAAACCATCTGCAACGCTGGCGTCCGGAGACCCAGATGAACCTGATCACGATTACAGGTCTGGATAGGCTGTCGCACGGCGCTTCCATCGCACCGCCGCCCTTCCGCTTCATCGGCCGACATCTGCGGCCGCTTGCGGAGCCGATGGCGCTGCTCGCGATTTTGGGAGTTGCTCGCCCATGCCGGCGCTGCTGACCCACGTTTTCTACCGCGGCTGGAAGAGGTGGCGGCCGCGGCATGGCAGAGTTCAGCCGAGGTGGCCTTGGCTCCAATCTTCTGGCGAGCCTGGAACGTGACCTGATCGGTTTCGTGTGTGGCAGTGTGGCGGAAACGCGTTTGGTCTGGTGATCGGATTTTCCCGCCTCATCGAACGCCTGAGAGGCTCGTGGTCGCGGTTGTATTACCGCTATTACGTGACCTGATCACGTTGACGATGCCAGCACCTTCATTGGCCACTTTCTGGACCATGTACGTCACATCAGGCTCCCCCGCCCGATCGACACGAGCCGGCTCTGTAACCAAGCCGCCGTCATATAGCGGTTCCACGACGGCACTGGCGGCAGTCGTCTTCTCAGCGGCTACAGGTGGACGTTTCAGCATGACGCCAACGAATCCGATGGTGGCAAGGACAGGCAGACCAAGCACCGCGTAGAAGCTGTACTCCGCTGGATTCGCCTCGGAAGTGGAGCGACAAGGGCCTGATTTGTCTTGCCATGCCACATTGTCAGCACGCTTTTCGAAGCCTCTGAATTCCTTAGTGTCCATCCCAGCTCGACCTCCGACCATCCCCATTTCCGGCTGCCCGCGGCACGGCAGCCCTTGGCCTCTAGCTGCGCTCGAGCGGATCAGCGTGCCGTCTGCCTTCTCTAGCCGATCAAAATGTCTGCACCCATTTGGCAATGGCGTTTCGCGCAAAAGTATTCCCCCGTGAGCCGACTTTCCGAATTGGCTTAACTTCCAAATCTGTGGCTTTGCCTGCATTGCGGAACGCGGAGTTCCGACCACTCGCCCAAGGGTATGCCATGGCGTTTCGTCTCTTTGTTCCGATCCTTGCCGGTGCAACGCTGCGCGAGCGGCTGCTCGCCTGCATCGGGGCCATGATCGGCATCGCATTGACTGGCGTGATCAGTGCGCTGGCGAACGGGTCTGGCCCACATGTCGCACTGCTGGTTGCTCCAATGGGAGCATCGGCCGTGCTGCTCTTTGCCGTGCCTTCAAGCCCGCTGGCGCAACCTTGGTCGATTATCGGTGGCAATACGATTTCGGCGCTGGTCGGGGTGATCGTGGCGCATTTCGTGCGTGAACCCGTTCTTGCTACCGGCATTGCGGTGGCGCTGGCCATCGCCGCGATGTCGTTCACGCGCTGCCTGCATCCGCCGGGTGGCGCCGCCGCCTTAACTGCGGTGTTCGGCGGACCGGCCGTCTTCAGTTCCGGCTTGCTGTTTCCCTTCGTTCCGGTAGCGCTGAACTCGATCGTGCTGGTCGCACTCGGCTACGGCATCCATAAACTGTCGCGGCGCAACTATCCGCATGTGGCGGCCCCCGCCCTTAAAAGCGCGCATGGAACCATCGATCCGCCGGCGCGGGAGCGGGTCGGCTTCCAGCCCGAGGATATCGATGCCGCGCTCGGCGCGCTGGAGGAAACCTTCGATATCGACCGCAACGATCTTGAGCGGCTGCTGCGGCAGGTCGAGTTGCAGGCGATGGTGCGCTCCCACCGCACCCTGCTGTGCGAGGACATCATGTCGCGCGATGTGATTTCGGTCGATGAACATGCGCCTGCCGACCAGGCGCGTCATTTGCTGCTCGATCACAACATCCGGACGCTGCCGGTGACCGACGCCGACGGCGGGCTGGTCGGTGTAGTTGGCCTGCGCGAGCTGACGAAGGCGACCGACGCGGTGAGGGCTGTGATGTCGAAGGCTGGCACCGCCTCTCCCGATACGCCGGCGATGAGCCTGCTGCCGGTGCTCACCGACGGCCGCAGCCATGCCGTGGTCATCGTCGATGCCGAGCGACGCATTATTGGGCTGATCACCCAGACCGACCTGCTGGTAGCGGCAGCGCGCGTGCACATGGCGGACACAACGCTGGCAGCGGCATAAAATAGTGATCCGGACTTGCTCAATCCGGGAACCCGATGGGGCGCCAATAGGATAGTGGTATTAAGTGCGGCCTTCCGCCTAAGACAATTCCTTTTTACGAGTAGATCAACCCTGAAACGCGACCGCGTGCTCAGGCATCTGGTTCACGTAGGCCAAGTACGACTGCAACAACGGAACACTCTTCAACCTTGCCGGTGGCCAGAGCCAGTCCGCTATGTCGACCAAAGGCGCGGACTACAAATGGAACCATCTGGTGGACGGCTCCTCTGCAACGATGGTAGCGCGGTTCGCATGTCCAAGGCTGGCTTGAAGCTCTACGTCGCGGGTTGAATGATCCTTGGCAAGGGTCGCGGCTCAGACGTCGAGGACGCGGTTCGCAATTCCATGCAGGTGGTCCTTTCCTTTGGTTCCTGCATTTCGCCTATGGTGAGGCGCCGCCGACTCCCGTCATGCATCACGCCGACGACCGCCGCTTCCTCGCCGCGCCAAGGGTCTGACTAGGCCGACGATAGACCCTGAGATAAGCAATTCCGAAACGATGTGGCTTCCTTGCGCGAAGTCGGCTCTGTCGAACAGCGATGTCAACATGATCCTGAGTTCCGAGGGTTCGCCGCGCATCAATCCTATAACCTTGATGACGTTCCTGACTAGGAGGATGAGGCTGCTCCAACACGTCCACGGTGTTAGGAATTGCCATTGCACGAGTTGATCTCGGACTTCTTCGTCGCGCGTCGCCAATTTCCAGCCCAATACCGCGCCTACGCTTGGTACCCCAACCACGCGGCCTATCGCCCTCATGCCCACTTCGAGGACCCCCTCCAGGATCGGGCCTGTTCGGATAGGTGTGGGAGGCCGAGGCATCAGAGGGAACGGCCAGACGCTACCATGAGGATGCGCCATCTGCCGAAGAGCCGTACCGTCACCTTCGTCACTGTGCGGAACGCGGGGCGACCGTCGCGTCAGCGATCCGGCTTTGGGTGTCATTTCTCCCCTGGCGGAGTCCACCGCCCCGACAAAAGCCTGACCTTTGCCAGTCTTCTACGGGCAAGCGTTCGCGCCAAAAGTTCAAAGCCGTGTCCATAACATTCAACAATGAAAGCCAGCCTCATCAGATCGAGCAGAAATTCGGGCGCGTCAGACTTTTGTTCAAGCCGAAGCAGCAAGGCGCGCGCCTCTTCGATCGCGGCCTAGCAACCGTCTGCGTTTATCAGGAATCAATCCTGTCTAAGATCTGCAAGCCCTCACCTCGCCCCAAGCCAGACTCAGCGCATCGAACGCCGTTGGAGAGAGTTTCCGACGAAAGAACATCGTCGCGTTTCGCGAAAAGGCATCGCTCGGCAAAGTGCCCGTTGATGAAGCATGCTGCGTCAAACGACAAGCAAGATCCGGGCTCCACCCAGTGATGTCTTCGAAGGCGGGGTGAGCCGGCTCGGGCATGCGTCTCGGCCGCAACCCTTAATCACGAGGAACTGTGCCGCAAGGCAAACAGTTTCTCTCTATTCTTCTAGCCGCCACGGTTCAGCCTAGATTACATGGGAAACGACAATAACGCAAAGCAAAGGGTCGCAAAATGAGTAGGGCGGCTGGATTAAACGAAGATTTGGCTGCACCAACGACCTTTGGGCCACTTTTGCAGCCCACCTTTCGTTCGATCTGGCTCGCCACGCAGGTTTCGAGTCTCGGCTGGCTGATGCAGACTGTCGCCATCAGCTGGCTGATGGCAACGATCTCGACTTCGGATCTGATGGTTGCGCTGGTGCAGGCATCATCGAACCTGCCCGCTTTCGTCTTGTCCGTCTTCGCCGGGGCTCTCGCCGACAATTTCAGCCGGCGCCGGGTCATGTTCGCCGGTCGGTGCCTTATGGTGATTGCGTCCGCGATGCTGACCGCGTCCGTGGCGCTGGGCTTTGTTAGTCCGTGGATGATCCTTGGCTTCAGCTTCTTGATCGCAAGCGGCGGTGCTCTCAATGATCCGGCCTGGCAAGCGTCGGTCGGGGATATCGTGGACCGACGAGATGTTCCCGCTGCCGTCACCCTGCTTTCTGTTGGCTTCAACACTGTCAGGACTGTGGGCCCGGCGCTCGGCGGCATTGTGGTTGCCTCATTCGGCCTCATGGCGGCATTCGCCGTGACCACGCTCACCTATTTCGTACCCTTGGTCACTATTTGGCGCTGCAAGTGGAAGGTTCGCTCGTCCCCTCTTCCACGCGAGTCGATGAGGACGGCGATCTATGACGGACTGCGCTTCACGGCGATGTCATCGGAAATCAAGGCAGCGATCGCGCGCGGAACCCTCTTTGGCTTGGCGAGCATCGCCATACTCGCGCTGCTGCCGGTGGTTGTCCGCGACCAGCTGGGAGGAGGTCCGCTCGCCTATGGCGCGCTCATGGCTGGCTTCGGGACCGGTGCCGTCTTCGCCGGCCTCTCCAACAGCCTGTTCAGACGGAGCTTGTCGCAAGAAAGGCTGATGAGGCTCGCCTGCCTCGCCTGCGCGGCGTGCTCCCTATCCCTGGCTCTGACCTCTTCGATCGCTGTGGCGGCAATTGCACTCGCCCTGGGCGGCGCCGGTTGGGTCACCGCCTGGTCGGGGGTTGGCGTGAGCGTGCAGCTGGCGAGCCCGCGCTGGGTCGTGGGTCGCACAATCTCGATCTACTACGCATTGATAGACGGCGGCATCGCGGCCGGCAGCTGGGTATGGGGCACGGTTTCCCAGAACCATTCGCTGACCTGGGCGCTCGAGGGTTCCGCTGTAGCCCTTCTGATCGTCGCTGCAGCCGGCGTTCTGTTTCCTCTTCGCGAGCGCCGCGAGTCCGAGCCCGATCCTTTGGAGGAATTCGACGCCCCAGCTGTCGCTCTCAGTTTGAAGCCGAGAAGCGGCCCGATCGTGGTCAAGATCGAATATCTGATAGCCGAGAGAAATGTCGAGGCCTTCCTCGACCTCATGCGGCAGCGGCGTCATGTACACAGCCGCGTCGGTGCTCGGAACTGGACGCTCCAGCGCAACCTTCAGAAGCCTATGCAGTGGACAGAAACGTTCCGCACGCCGACCTGGACCGACTACCTTCGCCTCAATCATCGTCTCACGGAAGTAGACAAGGAACTGGACGAGCGTGTCTTCCAGTTACACGCGGGAGAAGAAGCGTCAAATGACGCTTTCGATTGAGCGGCCGACAAGCTCGGCCCGGAAACCCGACCGGTCAATCCTTCACCTTCCCCGTCATTGAAGCCTGACCTTCCCATATCTGGGCATCAGCGATCGTTAAAGATCCGGATGATGGATGAGAATCTCGGCGACATCCGTGTCGTGCGTGCCTTCGCGGCGCAGCCGCACGAGTTGGAAAAGTTCGACCGCGCCAAGCAGGACGCGCCTTGATCTCGCCAATGAGCGCGTCGACATCCGTGTCGGCAACACCAGCGCCATGAATTTCTCGTTCCTGACCGCCATGGGCCTGGTGCTCTGGTTCGGTGGCCAGAAAGTGATCGCAGGTCAAATCAGCGTCGGCACGCTGGCCCTGTTGCTCACCTTCATGACCATTCTACAGATGCCGGTGCGCTAGCTCGGATTGATGGTCAACTCGTTCGCGCGCGCCTCGACCTGCGGCACGCGGCTGTTCGAGTTGCTCGACGCCGAACTTGACATCGAGGACGCGGCGGGCGCCAGGGATCTCGTCGTCACCGACGGCGTGCTGCGCTTCGACAATGTCGGTTTCTGCTACGCGGGCTCGGGCGGCCGCCCGACGCTCTCCGGCATCTCCTTCGAGGCGAGCAATGCATCGCCGTCTAGGCAAGGCGAATGCTCCGGACTTCCCAGCCTTTCTTGCCTTGCCCGCATTCGACAAACACCTTCTGTCCCGCCACCAGCACGCTGAGCCCTGAGCGCGTCAGGGCGCTGGCATGAACGAAGACGTCCTTCTCACCGTTGTCAGGAGCAATGAAGCCGAAGCCCTTTTCGGGTTTGTACCACTTGACCGTGCCCCCGCTCTCCAGCTGCGCACCGGTTTCATCGAAGGTCCCTCCAGCGACGCGCGTATGTGACGGAGTTTTCGCGCGGTGATCGCCGATCTCCAGCACCTGCGCGACTTGATGACCTTTTGGACTTTTTTCGACCGTGATCTTGAGAGGCGTTCCCGCGGCAACATCCCGCCTTCCGCCCGCCTCTAACACTCGCACGTGCAGATAGGCCTCGGTGCCGTCCGACAGTTTGACGAAGCCAAAACCCTTGCTGACTGTGAACCACAATACCTCCGCATCGACAGGATCTGCCGTCACGGTCGGCGGGCGCTGAAAATAGCTTGGCTCGGAAGTCCGTTCCGAAAAGGAAACGGGGTCATCGTCATAGCGATGCCGGCGTGGCTCGCGATGGTCTCGATATTTGCCCATGATCATCTCGACTGGCATGGATGGCGCACTGCGGTACCGTCAAGATAATCTCAATCGGGCGACGCGTTTATGTCAAAAAGGCCGTGAAGACCGCAGCTGTGCCCGGCCTATCGGCCGAACCCTTTGAGACTAGATTCATTTCCCCTGAAACAATAGTGCCGGCGAGTCGATTTACTGACTCGCATAGGTTGTGTTGGAGCGAGAGTGCGATGATGCTGGCGCGGGCGCACTGGAAGGGCTTTATCAGGCATTCCGGAAAGCCTGCTCCGGGTTCTTCAAAAGGAACCGAACGGCGGGTCGACGACCATTTGCGCCGGCTCCAGGCTACGGCGCAGGTCTGACCGTGCATGATCATCATCTCCAGCGTCACGCCCAGCGTCGACGCCAAGCCGTGGAGAACTATGCCGCGCTGTCGCCGACGAGAACAACGTCGCAATGTCGATCGACGAGCTTTGAATCGGCGCACTCAATGGGCCTTCTTCCCCAAGCACGGATGTCGCGTTGGCACTTTTTATGCAGCTGCGAAGAGCTAAAATCGCCACGACGGGTGGTGTTGACGCGCCGACAATTATCAGACAAAAACGGAATTCAATCGGTTCAGCGGCCTACGCGGCAGGGCTCTGCTCAACAACCTCGGGGACCATGGACGAACGCGCAAAAGGGATTAGGAAAGGCGGAGCTGGAGGCAAGGCCAACGACGTCAATGCGGACTTAATCGCCGTTGTGGTCGCCATGGACAGCAGCGCCCCCTGCGTTCTGACCATCCCGCAGGCAAACGCCCTGCCCTCGGGCCCGTTCGAGCTTGCTCACCGTTCGCTGCAGTCGGGCCTCAGGGGATGGGTGGAACAACAGACCGGCCAGCCGCTCGGCTATATCGAACAGCTCTACACCTTCGCCGATCGCGACAGGGTTGGCGCTGACGACCGCGTGGTCTCTATCAGCTATCTGGCGCTCACCCACCAAGACGAAGCTGGCGACCCGGCCGGGCGACACTGGGGAAGCTGGTACGACTATTTCCCGTGGGAGGATCACCGCTCCGGCACACCGGCGGTCGTGTTGGACGAATTGCGGCCGCGCCTGATGGAATGGGCGGATGGCACTGACGACAGTACGACACGCCTCGACCGACGACGGCGGGCGGCGATCGCCTTCGGCTTTGACGACCGCCATTGGAACGAGGAACTCGCGCTTCAACGTTATGAGCTGCTCTACGAAGCCGCCCTGGTGGAGGAAGCAATACGCGCCGGACATTCCGCTGCGCCCACCTGGGTCTCGGGCAGATCGATGATCGCCGATCATCGTCGCATCCTGGCGACCGGCATTGCGCGGCTGCGCTCCAAGATCAAATATCGGCCGGTCGTATTCGAACTGATGCCGCCGGTCTTCACGCTTTTGCAGCTGCAGCGCACCGTGGAGGCGCTTGCCGGCAGGCTCGTGCGTAAACCGAACTTTCGCCGGCTGATCGAGCAGCAGGAGCTGGTCGAGGAGACCGGTGAGACAACCGCGGAAACCGGCGGCCGGCCGGCGCAACTTTATCGCTTCCGTCACGCCGTTCTCGACGAGAGGGTGATAGCCGGAACAAAATTGCCGCTCTCGCGGGCTTGACCCGCCTTGCGCCAGCAGCCCTGACGATGTCGCGGACGGCTTGGCCCTTGTGAGAACCGGGATTGTCGAGAATGACGATGTCGCCCGGCTTCAGTGTTTTGTTGAGTTCGGTTTCGACATAGACGCGAAAGGCCTGCGTATTGATGGGTCCGTCAATGACCCAAGGCGCCTCCACCCGATCATGCCGCAGCGCGGTGATGAAGGTCATCGTCTTCCAATGGCCATATGGTGCGTGGGCCATCAGCCGCTTGCCGCGCACACCCCAGCCGCGCAACGGCGCCATGTTGGTCTTGACCCATGTTTCATCCAGGGAGACCAGGCGCGTAGGGTCAATGCGGGTCTGATAGCGCATCCATTGCGCACGCCCGCGCATCAGCTTTGGCTTGAGCTGCTCGGCCGGCAGAACGGTTTTTTTGAAGCTCTTGCCCTCGCGGTGCAGGAAGCGACCGACGCTCGCAGGAGACCACGTTCAGCCAGTGCCGCCGTCAATTGATGAAGCGTCATGTTGGCATCTCGCTCAACCTCGCCCAGGACGAAAGCACGGTGCTCCCCGTCGATCAGATAGGGCCGATGACCACCCATCTTGCCGGGTGCCGCACTGCCACGGCGACGCTTGCGGCCTCGGGCGTTTCCTGGGCGAAGGCGGTGGCGATGAAAGCCGAGACGACGCCACAGACTGGGCTGGCGGATAGTAGTTCGCGAGTCAGCCACGGTAGCGGTCGCTACGAAGCGCGCAGCACTTTGTCATCGGTACATTCCCTCCCATGCCTGAAATGAGCAGTGCAGCCATGTCGCCTCCTCCGCAGTCACCGTGGCGAAAGCAATCCTTCCGCTGCCACACGGACCTAATGTCGCCTGGCACTAGCACTACTTTGGCAGTTTTTTAGTTCTGGGAGCGTTTTGAGGATTCCCAAGAGCGGTTTTGCGTGATTCATGAGAGGTCGGC
>NZ_JAMYSP010000028.1:0-80832 GCF_040322015.1 Mesorhizobium sp. M0208
GGCATCCCGAACCCCCCAGCGCAAAGCGCGCCAAACTGTTCGCGATGTCCTCGCACACCTGTTCGCGATGTCCCCGGTCCAAACAGGGGGAAGATTAGCGCTCAGCCGTTACAACTCAAGCCGCCTGCGGTTCCGGCTCGAAGGCCGGGCGGCTGGTGTTGATCAGCAGCGAGATGCAGGCGGCGGCTATTGCCGTCATACCGGCGATCAGGAAGGCAAGCTCGTAATTGCCTTGCAGCTCGCGCATGGTGCCGCCGAAGAAGGCCGCTGTCGCGGCGCCAACCTGATGGCCGGCGACGATCCAACCGAAGACGATCGGTCCGCTGCGGTCGCCGAACGCCTCGTTGGAAAGCCTCAGCGTCGGCGGCACCGTGGCGATCCAGTCCAGTCCGTAAAACACGGCGAAGATGATCAGGCTGGTTGCCGAAAAGCCGGAATAGGGCAGATAGATCAACGACAGGCCGCGGATGCCGTAATAGACGCCGAGCAGCTTGCGCGGATCGAAACGGTCGGTGAGCCAGCCCGATAGCGTCGTGCCGATCAGGTCGAAAATGCCCATCATCGACAGCAGGCCGGCGGCTTGCACTTCGCCTATGCCCATGTCGCCGCAAAAGGCGATCAGGTGCGTGCCGACCAGCCCGTTGGTGGTGAAGCCGCAGACGAAGAAAGTGGCGAACAGGTACCAGAACACACGTGTACCGGCGGCGCGGCGCAGCGTGCTCAGCGTATGCGAAAGGAAATTGCCTTGCGCGGCCGGCGGCGCCGGCGGCACGTCGTTGGCATCGGCGCCATAGCGGACCATGCCGATCGAGGCCGGGCGCTCCGGCACCAGCATATAGACCAGCGGCACCAGGCAGGCGGTGGCCACGGCAATGGCGATGGCGACCGGCTTCCAGCCGCCTGACTGGGCGAGCGAGGCGAGCAACGGCAGGAAGACCAGCAGCCCGGTGGCGCTGGACGCCGACATCAGTCCCATCACCAGGCCGCGATTGGTCTTGAACCAGCGGTTGACGATGGTTGCGCCGAGCACGGTGGCGACGGCGCCCGAGCTGACGCCGGAAAACACGCCCCAGGTGAGGAGCAGATGCCACGGCTTGGTCATCAACAGGCTGAGCGCGGTCGATCCCGACATCAAAAGCAGCGCGGCAAGCAAGGTGCGGCGCAGCCCGATCCGCTCCATCAGCGCCGCGGCAAACGGCCCGGTCAGGCCATAGAGGAAGATGCCAGTGGCAGCGGCCAGTGAGACGACGTCGCGCCGCCAGCCGAAACTGTTCTCCAGCGGCAGCATCATGACTGCCGGCGCCGAACGCAGGCCCGCTGCGATCAGCAGGCAAAGGAAGATGACGGCGACCACGACGAAAGCGTAGCGCTGGCCAAACGGGCGGGATTGAGCTATCATGTTACTGACCGGTACGTTGCAGGAGCGCGAAACATACGTACCGACCGGTAACATTGTCAACCAGCTAATCGGTACACCAGACATGAAAAGCATTGAACCAACGATCAAGGCGAATGACGCACCGCCGCCTCGCGCCGCCGAACGGATTCTCCAGGTGGCGCGCGACCTGTTTTACCGGCAAGGCATCAGGGCGATCGGCGTCGACGAGATCGTGCGGCGTGCCGGCGTCACCAAGCCCAGCCTCTACCGCAGCTTTCCGTCCAAGGATGAGTTGGCCGCATCCTATCTCCGGCACTATGACCTCGAATTTTGGGAGCGCTTCGACGAGGCGGTGAATGCCCATCCCGGCGATCCGCGCGCGCAGATCCTCGCCTTCCTGACGCGTGTCGGCAAGCGTACGCAAAGGCCCGATTATCGCGGCTGCGGCATGACCAATGCCGCGGTCGAATATCCCGAACATGGCCATCCAGCCCGCGTCGTGAGCGAAGCCAACAAGCGGGAATTGCGCCGGCGCCTGCGTGCCATGGCGGCAGAGATGGGCGCCGGCGACGCCGACACGCTAGGCGACGGGCTGCTGCTCCTGATCGAGGGCGCCTATATCAGCGGCCAGCTGTTCGGTGTCGGCGGGCCGGCGCAGTCGGTCGCCCGCAACGCCGACCTTCTGATCGAGGCAAGCTTGAAGAAATAGCGTTCCGTTTACCAGATCACTGTGAGCAGCCTGAGTTCGTCTAGGCTGCTGCTAGATTTGACGGTACGCTGCGGCAGCCCGAACGGAGTTGTCCGCCATGCGCGCTCTTTTGATCCCGCTTGCCTTCGCCGGCTTCTGCAACGCCGCCCGGGCTGGCGACATATCCAGCGTCTATACCGATCTCGTCTGGGAGAAGGACTGCGTGACTTATGCCCAGGCGGAGGAAGGCGACGGCGACTGGGCCGACCTCGCCTGTTCGGGTTATGGCGGCTACCCGGTGATGGTTTCCTACGACGACGCGCGGGAATCGCTGTTCTACGGCTTTCCACCCGGCGATATGACCACGGTCTGGGAAAGCTTTTCCGGCCTCAACTCGGCTGGACCTAAAGTCGAGTGGCGGATCGAAACCAACGGCAAAACTACCATTCCGTTCGCCGTCATTCATCGTCGCTCGATCAGCGATACCGAGGGCGAGAACAAGTCGACGGAAGTGTTGATCGTCGCCAAGGTTGCCCAGCCTGACGCCCACGAAGGCTGCACGATCGGCCTTGTGCTCGCCACCGGCAATCCCGCCGCCAACGATCAGGCGCGCAAGCTTGCCGACGAGAAGGCACGCACCTTCGCCTGCGGCAAGGACAAGCGCGTAGTGATCGGCGACGCGCCCGCTTTCGGCCGCGTCGACAACTGATTATTTGCGCCCGATAATTATTTGCGCTTGGCCCGCTCGATTGCCTCGACGATCATCTTCTTGGCATAGGCCGCATCGTACCAGCCTTCGATCTTAACCCATTTGCCGGGTTCGAGATCCTTGTAGTGCTCGAAGAAATGCTGCACTTGCTGGCGGGTAATGTCAGGCAATTGCGTGTATTCGTGGACGTCCTCGTAGCGTAAGGTCAGCTTGGGCGAAGGCACCGCGATGACCTTCTCGTCCTGGCCGGCATTGTCCTCCATCACCAGCACGCCGATCGGCCGCACATTGATGACGCAGCCTGGCACCAGCGCGCGCGTGTTGCAGACCAGCACGTCGATCGGGTCGCCGTCGCCCGATAGCGTGTGTGGTACGAAACCGTAATTGCCGGGATAGCGCATCGAAGTGTGAAGGAAGCGGTCGACGAACAGCGTGCCGGCCTCTTTGTCCATCTCGTATTTGATCGGCTCGCCGCCGATCGGCACCTCGATAATGACGTTGACGTCCTCGGGCGGGTTCTTTCCGCTGGCAATCGCTTCGATCCGCATCGCTTTATCCCTCTCTCGATTGAAGATCGATAGCGGCCGATGGCGAATGGTGCAATGCGGCGAATGGTACTGGGGGGATCGTCCGAACCGAAACCGGCCGGATCATGCGCTGGCCGTCATTCCCAGACGAAAGCGACCTTCTTCAGCGCCTTCTGCTCGAAGATCTCGACGCCCTCGGCCACATCGCGGCCGCCGGCGCCGGCATAGAAGGCAAGTGCGTTCTGATTGTCTTCCAGCGCCCAAACCACCATGCCTTTCAGGCCATGGTCGGCCAGCCGTGCCCGTGCGGCTGCGAACAGCCGGCTGCCGAGCCCGATGCCTTGATACTCCGGCCGCAAGTAAAGCTCGTAGATCTCGCCCTGCTGCCTGAGCTCACGTGCTCGGTTCTTGCCGATCGTCGCGTATCCGGCAATTTTGCCGCCGATTTCGACGACCAAGACGGTGGCGGCCCGGCGAATGGCATTTGCCCACCAATCGGCACCGCGGCGGTTGATCATCGATGTCAGTGTACGGTGCGGGATGATGCCCGAATAGGCGCCGCGCCAGGCCTCGAGATGCACGTCGGCAATGGCGGCTGCATCGCGTGGTTCGGCTTTCCTGATGTCGATGCTCAGCGTATTCATGATTGGTTAACCATAAACCCGCCGCGCCCGATTGCAAGAGTCCGGTCGGCCGCCGCGATGCTTTCACACAGCCGAACAGTGCGTCCTTGAGACGCTGGAAAACCGCTTTTAGCGAGATCAAATCTCGACCAGATGGTCGTCCAGTTCGTTGCTGTCGCCGGTCGAGACCGGAAAATGCTCGGCCAGTACCGCACCGACCGCTTCGATCGCCTTGACGAACCCGTCGGCAAGCCGATCGTCGCCGGCATGCGCCGTAAGGTCGCGGACGACACCGTCCCAGACATGCTGGCCGACACGAGAATCGATGCCGCTGTCGGCGACCACCTCGGCATAGCGCTCGGCGATCGAGACGAACACCAGCACGCCCGTGCGCGCCGTGGTGCGGTGGACGTTGCGGGCGAGAAACTGCTTCATCGCATTGGCGTGGGCGGCTTGGTAGCGCAGACGCCTCGGCACCAAATGGATGCGCAATGCGGGCAATGCCCACAACAGAATGAGCACACTGGCAAGCGCCAGCAGCTCGGCGATGACGAAATGCGGCAAGCGGATCGACAGCCACCAGGCTTCCAGCCCGTAACCGACGGCGAGGCTGACGATGAGCATGCCTAGCATCGCCATGAAAGCGGCCGGGAAAAAATAGCCGTCGCTGGCATGCGCCACGACGCAGTAGATCTCGCCGTCGGTCTTTGCTTCGGCAGCGCGGATCGCATCGGCGATCCGCTCATGATCTTCGGGGCTGATCGGTCGTGTTGCCATGATTGATGTCTCACCAGCTTCCTGAAGAACCGCCGCCGCCGGACGAACCGCCGCCACCTGAAAACCCACCACCCGAACTTCCGGACGACCAACCGCTGCCGGAACTTCCAGACGACCAGCCACTGCCGGACGAGGTCCCCGACGTCCAGCCAGCGCCACCGGAGGATGACGAAGCTGGCCCACGGCCGTAGCGGAACGTCATGCCCAGCCACTTGTACACGCCCGGCGACAGCTTCGTGCCGAAGATCGGCGGCAGGAATGCCATTGCCAGGCCGCCGAAGAACATCGTCGCCCACAGGACGATGAACAGAACGAAGATGGGATCGACAGGATTGTCATTCGCCGGATTGCGCTTGCCGCGCGCTTCCAGCTCTTCGGGATTGCCTTCCAGCACCATGATCATGTCATTGACGGCCTTGCTGATGCCGCCAGAGAAATCGCCGGCACGGAAGGCCGGCACCATGTCGTTTTCGATGATCAGCTTGGTGTGCAGGTCGGTCAGCGTGCCTTCCAGCCCATAGCCGACCTCGATGCGCATCTTGCGGTCGTTCGGCGCCACCAGAAGCAGGACGCCGTTGTTCTCCTTCGCCTGGCCCAGTTTCCAGGCGCGGAACAGCCGGTTGGCGTAAGGCTCGATCTCCTCGCCGTCGAGGCTGGGGATGGTCGCGACGACGATCTGGTCCGAACCTTTGGTCTCGAAATCGGCAAGCTTCTGCGTCAGCGCCGCCTCGGTTGCGGCATCGATGATGCCGGCATTGTCGACGACTCGTCCGGTCAGCGCCGGCAATTCGGCGGCAATGGCCGCGAAGCCGACCAGCAGCACCGCCATGCCCATAAGCGCGGTGCCGATCGTTTTGATGAAACGGCCGAATTCCACCGGGCTGATGGCGTGTCTTGTCATCTCGTCACCAACTTCCCGAGGAGCCGCCGCCACCGGACGAACCGCCGCCGCCGGAAAACCCGCCACCGCTTGAACCCGACGACCATCCCCCGCCGGAACCTCCCGACCAGCCGCCGGATGACCGCCGGTTTGGCTCGAAGGTCATGCCCAGCCAGCGATAGCGGCCGGGACCGATCTTCTGGCCGAAGATCGGCGGCAGGATGGAGGCTGCGAGGCCACCGAAAAAGATGATTGCCCAGATGGCTATGAAGATCGTGAAGAACAGATCGTCGCTGTTGAACGGCGCCTGCTGGTTGCGTTTACCGCGCGCTTCCAGCTCTTCGGGATTGCCCTCCAGCACCATGATCATGTCGTCGACGGCCTTGCTGATGCCGCCAGAGAAATCGCCGGCACGGAAGGCCGGCACCATGTCGTTTTCGATGATCAGCTTGGTGTGCAGGTCGGTCAGCGTGCCTTCCAGCCCATAGCCGACCTCGATGCGCATCTTGCGGTCGTTCGGCGCCACCAGAAGCAGGACGCCGTTGTTCTCCTTCGCCTGGCCCAGTTTCCAGGCGCGGAACAGCCGGTTGGCGTAAGGCTCGATCTCCTCACCGTCGAGGCTGGGGATGGTCGCGACCACGATCTGGTCCGAACCCTTGGTCTCGAAATCGGCAAGCTTCTGCGTCAGCGCCGCCTCGGTTGCGGCATCGATGATGCCGGCATTGTCGACGACCCGTCCGGTCAGCGCCGGCAATTCGGCGGCGAGAACGATGAGAGGGAGCAGGAGAAAGGTTAGAACGAAGCCAAGAAAAATCAGGGCGGCGTTTCTTCCCACCCCCCGCTGTGGGGAGATGTCCGGCAGGACAGAGGGGGGCGCGAAGGAATACAAGGCCAACAGGCCCAGGCTCAACAGGCGCCGTTCACCCGCCTTGCGTGGTGTTGGTGCCGAAATCGACCTTCGGCGGCTGCATCTTATCCTCCTCGATGGTGAAATTCG
Source organism: Mesorhizobium sp. M0208 (assembly GCF_040322015.1). Taxonomy (NCBI): domain Bacteria; kingdom Pseudomonadati; phylum Pseudomonadota; class Alphaproteobacteria; order Hyphomicrobiales; family Phyllobacteriaceae; genus Mesorhizobium; species Mesorhizobium sp. M0208. Next base: position 6,580 of record NZ_JAMYSP010000028.1, read on the forward strand.
CAAACGGCTGGTTGCCGCGAAACCACAAGGTCGCCCAGATCACCGACGGGAAGGTCCTCAGCGTCAGATTGTACTCTCTCACTGCCTGGATATAGTCGCGGCGAGCGACCGTGATGCGGTTCTCGGTGCCTTCGAGTTGTGCTTGCAGCGCCAGAAAGTTCTGGTTGGCCTTGAGATCGGGGTAGTTCTCCACCACCGCCAGCAGGCGCGACAGCGCGCTGGTCAAGCCGGCCTGGCTGTCCTGGAATTTCTTGAAGGCTTCCGGATTGTTCAGCGTTTCCGGCGTCACGGTCACCTGCGTCGCCTTGGCGCGCGCTTCGACCACGGCGTCGAGCGTATCCTTCTCGTGCGCGGCGTATCCCTTGACCGTGTTGACAAGATTGGGGATGAGATCGGCGCGGCGCTGGTATTGATTTAACACCTCGCTCCATGCTGCCTTGGCGTTTTCCTCAGCTGTCGGGATGGTGTTGTAGCCGCAGCCCGCAAGCAGCGGCAGCATGACGGCCATGACCAGGAACGCAGCTAAATTACGGAAGATTGGCGGTGAACAAAGGCGCTGGGCAAGCATGATAAGGTCCCCTCGATAGCATTGGCAGGCGAAGCATTAGCACAATCCTTGCGTAAGAAAATGACTTCGGCCGAGAAGTGTTACTGGTTTCTGCCATTCACCGTCAGGCCCTGTGACAGACAAGGCGAACGGGTTAAGCTCGGCATGAAACGGGGTATCACCATGGCGAAACGCCACGGCAGCGACGCGGAATCGCGCCGCATCATGGAGCGGGTGGCGCGCGAGACCGACCCGGGCGGCACCTCGTTCCTCGCGCGAACAGCCAGAGGTGCGCGCGACCGCGTCACCGCGGCCGATGCCGACCGGTCGGATCCGATCGAATATTGGGGCACCCGCATCGGTCGGGCAGCGGGCTTGCTTATTGCCATCGGCCTGTTGATCTGGCTCGTGCTTTTCGTCACCAGGGGCAGTTAGGAAAAATCAATGAGTGCCGAAAAAACCGACGCGCCGCGCGCGGTCATCGTCGTCTCCAGCCATGTCGCACGTGGCTCGGTCGGCAACCGTGCCGCCGTCTTTGCGCTGGAGACGCTCGGCTTTCCGGTTTGGGCGGTGCCGACCGTCATCCTGCCCTGGCATCCGGGCCATGGCCGGGCCACCCGCATCGTGCCGCCGATGGACCAGTTCAAGGCGCTGATGACCGACCTCGAGCGCGCGCCGTGGCTGGGCGAGGTCGGCGCCGTGCTGTCCGGCTATCTCGGCGAGGCTGGCCAGGCCGACGCCGTTGCTTCGCTGGTCGGCGCGGTCAAGGCGAAGACACCGGAAGCCCTCTATATCTGCGACCCGGTGATGGGCGATTCGGGCGGCCTCTACGTACCTGAGCCGACCGCTATCGCCATGCGCGACCGGCTGATGCCGATCGCCGATATCGCCACGCCCAACCGCTATGAGCTGGAATGGATGGCCGGAGCGCCGCTGCCAGACCTGAAATCGGCAATGGCTGCGGCCCTGCAGGCCGGCCCACCGGCCATGCTGGTCACTTCGGCGCCGGCGATGATGGCCGGCGGCACCGGCAATTTGCTGCTCACAGGCAGGGAGGCGCTGCTTGCCGAACACCGGCTCATCGACAAGCCGCCGAATGGGCTCGGCGACCTGACGGCTGCCGTCTACCTGGCGCGGATCCTGTCCGGCCAGCCGGCCGCCAAGGCTCTGCAATCGACCACCGCGGCGGTCTACGAGATCCTGGCGCGCACCGCCAAGCGCGGCGGCGACGAGTTGCAGCTCGAGACCGATGCCCAGAGCCTGTCGCACCCAATGGCGATGGTGCAGCTTCGCCATCTCCTGCATCCGGAACGGGACCGCCGGGCGTGACTCGGGCCGAAAACGCCGTGCCGCAGGACGATGCGCCCGAGGATGTTGTGCCCGACCATGTTGTGCCCGAGAGCGTTGTGCCCGAGGACGTTGTGCCCGAGGACGTTGTGCTTGTCGGCGTCGACGGTTGCAAGGCTGGCTGGATTGCCGTCCGCCGCGATCCCGGTGCGGCACCGTCTACAACCGTTTTCCCAAGCTTCGCGGCGTTGCTCGACCGACTGCCCGTCAATGCGATCGTGGCGGTCGATATGCCGATCGGCCTGCCCGATTTCTCGCAAAGAGGCGGTCGCGGCCCGGAGGCGCTGGTGCGGCCGCTGCTCGGGGCTCGGCAGTCCAGTGTCTTTGCCATCCCCTCCCGCGCCGCGCTCTACGCCGAGATCGAAGCCTTCACCACGGTCGATGCCTGGTACGCCGCACATCGCAAGGCAAGCGAGGTGGCCAGGACGACATCAGATCCGCCGCGCGGCGTCTCGATCCAGGCCTTCGGCATCTTCGCCAAGATCCGCGAGATCGATTCGCTGCTGATCGCGCGGCCCGAACTGCGCAGCCGCGTCTTCGAATCGCATCCGGAAGTTGCCTTCTGCAAACTGAACGGCGACCGCGCTATGCGCCTGCCCAAGAAGATCAGGGGCAACATCAATCCGGCCGGCATGGCCGAACGCAAGGCGCTGCTTGCCCAGCATGGCTATAGCGAGGATTTTCTCGAACAGACGCCGCCGCGCGGCGCGGCTGCCGACGATTTCCTCGACGCCGCGGCAATGATGGTGGTTGCCGGACGCATCGTCAGAGGCGAGGCAATGCCGTTTCCGGATCCGCCGCTCGCCGATCGTTTAGGCATTCCGGTCGCCATTTGGGCCTGAGGACCAGGGCGTCAGGAGCGTGATCTGAGCGCCTCGTTGAGTGCCCACATATCCTTCTCCTCGGGCGCGGTCTCCAATCCGAGCACGGGAATTTGCTTACGCAAATGGTCGTGGTGGGTGCGCACGCCATATTCGAGATCGGAGAGGTAAAAACCTCCGAAGGCTTCGGACAGCATAGATTCGTTGGACCATATCGAGAGCTGCACGTCCTCGGCCAGCGTGTCGCGATCGATGCGGTGGGATAGGTAGCGCGCAGCCGCCTGTTGCCTGGTCTCGTCGCGATAGCGGTAGATGGCGCCGCGCAGCAGCGTCTCACCCGTCGACAGCGGGAATTCCTGATAGAACTGCACCGATTCCGGCATGATCGACAGCACGTTGTTCGGGAAGATGCTGTAGTAGATCCAGGCCTTGCGCAGGTGCTCCGGCAGGTGCTTCGCCTCGGGTGCGAGCTTGATATATTGCGCGACGCTCCAGCGCCGTCCGGCATGCGGATTGTAAGTGGCGAAGGAGCGCGACACGCCGTTGACGAACGGCTCGTCGAAATAGGTCGCACCGTAAAGATCCTGCAGCGCCGGATGTGCCATGGCGACGTGGTAGCCTTCATTGTCGACGTCGCGCACCGACTTCCAGTTGACCGGCGTATTTTGGGTCCAGATGCCCCGGGACGGCACCATCTCGACCACGCCGTAATGAGCAATCTCGGCTTCGATCGGCTTCAACAGCTCGGCCACGGATGGCTGCGGCCCACCCTTGCGGAAGCGGATGAAGATGAAGCCCATCCAGATTTCGAGCTCGAGCGGCATCAAGCCGAATTCGGTCTTGTCGAGGTCGGGGAAGGAACGCGGGCGGGCAGCACCGCGCAGTGTGCCGTCGAGATTGTAGACCCAGCCATGGAAAGGGCAGACCAGCGCGTTCTTGCAAGTGCCCTGACTGTCGGCGACAACGCGACTGCCGCGGTGGCGGCACATATTGTTGAAGGCGCGTACAACGCCATCCTTGCCGCGCACGATCAGCGCCCGCTCGCCGACCACATCCATCGTCAGATAGTCGCCGGCGTTCGGCACGTCGCAGACATGGCCGGCGATCTGCCAATGATTGCGGAAGACGTGCTCTTTCTCGAGTTCGAGCAAGGCGTCGGAATGATAGCTCCAGCCCGGCAGCCCCCGCCGATCCCAATCGTTGGGAATTGCCACGTCACGCAGATGCGGGTTCATAAAGGCTCTTTATTTATTGAATGATCGTTCAATAAAAGCATATTTTCCGTTGAAATGCAATGGCTTGCAAAAATGGGGAGAATTCTTGGCGGGAAATCGAGCCGGATTTGAGAGCCGAGTCCGAACGATCGAAGCCGGGAAAATCCCGGGAATTCCGGACGTTAATCCCCTCACGCTTGTTGAGCGCCCGACGCTCCGTGGGCCTGGCAAGGCGACGTGGATCTGGTGCCGTGGGTAGCGGAAAACGAGAATGCCACCTGTGCTGCAGCTACGCCTGATCGCTTTGCCCAGGAATGGCCGCGGGCTTGGTTTCATGCCGGTTACACAATCGTTAATCCATCATCGTTGGCCGGTTACAAGGTGCGATTAGGTTCGTTTCAACAGAGAAAAGAAGAAGACCGAAGGAAACGACGATGCGTACGAAAATCCAGATCACCGATACCGACCTTCGCCAGCAGGGTCCCCAGCGTAGCGACCGGCGCCCGAAGCTGGCGCTGCGCCAGCGCGCCAGTGATCATCCAATGGCGATGTTCATGCTGCTGGCGGCTGCCGCATTTGCCGGCATGGCGTTGACGCCGACTGTCGGTCCGGCCTTCGCCTCACTGAACCCGCCGGCCAACCTCATCGATGGCGCGACGACCACCACCAAGACGGCGCGCCTGCCGATTTCGGAGATCGATTTCGCCTGCAAGGGGCAGGCCTGGGGCGCCGAGAGCCTAGACTGCCTGCGCGTCATCGCCGCCCAGTCGGGCAAGGCACGGCCGGTCCGCATGATCGCCAACGCCGCCCCGCTGGCCGATACGCCGAACGTTTTTTGATTTTTTGCGAGCGCCCTCCAGCACTCCAGTCAGGCTCCCGCCGCAATGTCGGCCGGGAGCCTTTTTCTTCCGGGAGAGATGGCGGAGTCTAGCCGCCCAGAGCGGCCTGCTCGGCAATGGCCGAGAGCACGCCGCGCACATCCAGCGTGCTGAACGGTTTTTCGAGGATTGGCGGCCGTTGCGGCGCCGGCAGCGCCTCGATCTCGCCTTTCGCGCCGATCAGATCGCCGGTGACAAGCACGAAGCGCCGCGCTAGACCCGGCAATTCGCCGAGTAGCTCGCGATAGACGGCTATGCCGCTGGTGCCGGGCATGCGCAAATCGGAAAACACGATGTCCGGCGGGACATGGCCACTCAGCGTAGCGGCGGCCGAGACCCAGGCCGGCACGATCCGCGACTTGATGCCCATCAACTCCAGAATGTCGGACAGCGACGCGGCGACATCCGGCTCATCGTCTATGATCAGCGCGTGACGCAAGCCGCTCGACCGCGACGGAGCTTCGCCGGCGGCGGCCGCGCCGGCCGCGATCGCCGGCAGCTGCACGACAAAACGCACACCTCTCGGCGAAACCTCCTCGAACCAGATATTGCCATTGTGCCGCTCGATGATCGATTTCGAGATTGACAGACCGATGCCGGTACCGACACCGACCGGCTTGGTGGTGAAATAGGATTCGAATATGCGTGAACGTATCGCTTCCGGCACGCCTGGTCCGTTGTCCTCGACCGAGAATCCGGGATTGCCGCGGTCGCTGCGAAACGTCCGGACCTTGATCCGGCGGTCGCCGGCAACGCCGGCCAAGGCATGCTGGCTGTTGATGAGGAAGTTGGCGGCTACCTGCGTCACGTGGTCGGCATCTGCCATGGCCAGCAGTGGGCCGCTGGCGAAATCGGTGTCGATGATGATGCCGCTCGACCGTGCGCCATAGGCGGTCACTTCGAGTGCGGCGCGGATCACCTGGTTGAGGTCGGTTTCTGCCTGTGCAGCCGGGTGCAGGCGGACCATCGACAGGAAGCTCTTGACGATACGGCCGCAGCGCTCGGCAGCGGCGCGCACCTTTTCGGCGCGCACCTTGGTCTGCGGATCGGCGGCGAATTCGTGCAGCAGCGTCGACTGGGCGACAACCACGGCCAGCGGATTGTTGAGCTCGTGCGAAACGCCGGCGAGCAGCGACCCCATTGCCGCCATCTTCTCGTTCTGGTGCAGTTTTTCGCGCTGGCGGTTGATTTCCTCCTCAGCCCGCAACTTGTCGCGCAGGTCGCGGATGGAGCCGAAGATCAGCTGGCGATCGGCGACCCGCATCTCGGTTGCCGTCAGCTCGATCGGAAAAACCTCGCCGGCGGCATTCTGGGTGACCGTTTCAAGCCGTTGGCCGACCATCGGCGCACCGCGGCCCGACATGTATTCGGCGCCCGACGCATAGCCCTTGCGATAATATTCCGGCACGACCGTATCGAGCAGGTCCTTGCCGAGGATATCGCTGCGCCGATAGCCGAACATCTTCTCGGCGGCCGGATTGAATTCGATGATCGAGCCGGTCTCGTCGATGACGATGATAGCATCGAGCGAAGCCTGCAGCATGGTGCGGCGAATGACGTCGCTGGCATGCGCGTCGGACGGCGACCGTTCGATGGCATCGCCGATGGCGAGTGCCACCATGTGCAACGCCGCCTCTTCCTGGTCGGTCCATTCGCGTTCGTGGATGCAGTCGTTGATCGCCAGCGTGCCCCACAAATTACCGTGCGAAAAGACCGACACCGAGAGGAACGACTTGATGTTCTGCTTTTCGAAATCCGTCCGCAGAAAGCCTTCGAGATCGCGTGTGTGCCCGGCGAAGATCTTGCCTTGACGCTCGTCCTCCGCCAGCCGTTCCAGCAATGGGTCCGAATCGACGACCGACTGCATGATGACGGTCGGTGACGCCAGCTCGCCGCCAAACCGGGGGGCGATCCAATAAGCGGCGACCGACTGGGCGAAGCCCTGGCCGGGCAGTTCGCGCAGGCGAAACAGGATGCCGCGGTGACAATCCATGGCTTCGCAAAGCGTTTGGAGGATACCCTCCATCTCGCGCTGCCAGTCACCGGCTTCGCGCAGCCGGCGAACCACATGCACGGCCACCATCGCCGCGCCCTGCCTGGCGCCCTGCACGTCCACGCGTGTTGTTTCAGCCGTCATGATCAGCCGTCATTTCCTGGCCGCGGCTTCCTCAAGCCGTCGCCTTAGTTATTTTCGCCCACTGGCAGCGAGAAGATATAGCCCTCGCCGCGCACCGTGCGCAGGAATTTCGGATTGGCCGGATCCGCCTCGATCTTCTTTCTCAGCCGCATGATGCGGATGTCGACGGCGCGGGACGATTCCGGATCCTCGACGAAACCGATCGCCTCGGAGATCGCCGCCCGCGTCAACAGCCGGTTGGCGCGCGTCAGGAACACCTCCAGCACGTCGAACTCGCTCTTGGCCATGTCAATGACCGCGCCGTTGGCGCCGGTGACGAGCCTGCCGTCGAGATCGGCGTGAAAGGGTCCGAAGCTCACGGACCGGCGGCCGCCGGATGTTTCAGCCTTGGCCTTTTGTGGCTCGGTCGGCTCCGGAACGCGACGCAGCACGCTGCGCACCCTGGCCAGCACTTCGCGCAATTCGTAAGGCTTGACGATGTAGTCGTCAGCGCCGAGCTCCAGTCCGACGATGCGGTCGAGCGCGGTACCGGCGGCCGTCGCATAGATGATGCCGATCGGCATTTTCGAGCGCATCCAGCGCCCGAGCGACAAGCCGTCCTCGCCCGGCATGGCGATGTCGAGAATGGCCAGGTGGAAGGACTGCACTTCCAAGAGGTCGCGCGCCGCCGCCGCACTTTCGGCCGTGGCCACATCATAGCCGCTGGCGCCGAGATACTCGGCGACCGCGTCCCTCAGGTCGGGCTCGTCCTCGACGATGACAATTCGTGCACGCACGATGCTTTCGCTCCCGCTTTCAGTGGAAAGTAGATTGGGTATAAACATGATGTCCAGCACTCTTCTTGGGTTGCCGTATGCGGGGTAGAAAAACATGGCTGCACGATCCGTTATCGCGCTTGTTTCCGTCGCTGAAGTAATTGCCACCGATCTCGCCGATCATCTCGAGCGGCGCGGTCATGACGTCCGTGCGGCGCGACAGCCGTGGGAAGCCGAATCGCTGCTTTCGGAAAAGGGTATCGATGTCGTGGTTGTCGGCGACAGCGTCAGCCAGGCGGAGGGGCGAGACCTGCTCAGGCGACATGGCGGCGAAGGTGGCCCGGATTTCATCCTGATCTGCCGCCCGGCCGATCTGGTCGACAAGGTTCTGGCGCTCGAACTCGGCGCCGCCGACGTCGTCGAAAGCCCGCTCAATGTCAGGGAGCTTGCGGCTCGCGTCGGCGGCCTTCTGGCTCGGCGCGGCAGGAGCGCCGGGGAACTGATCGTGCTGGAGAACGCGACCGTCGATCTCCGATCGGCCATTGTCATGCACCGCTCGGGAACGGAAGAACAGCTGTCCCCCGGGCAGGTGGCGCTGCTCAGGCTGTTCCTGGCCAGCCCGCGCAAGGTGCTGACGCGGGACGACATCATCGCCGCCGCGCCCGCCGAAAATGCCGAAGCCTTCGATCGGTCGATCGATTCGCGCATCGTGCGGCTGCGCCGCAAGCTCGATACCGAAACCATCACCACCATACGGGGTGCCGGTTACCGGTTCGATCCGCCGACGCAATTCGCCGATTGAATGCAGGACAGCCACCCTTTTGTCTTGAGCATCGGGTTTTCCCAAAACCGGTTTCCACTTTGGGGTCCGATGCTCTTCAGCGCACCACGAGAAGCGACGGGCCGGACGGCATGTCACCGGTCGTACTGACCTCGCCGGCATGAGCACGTTCCTTCAACAGCACGGTGGCGAGGCCGGCAATGCCGAGCAGCCCCTGGACGTAAAGCAGGGCGGAAAGCACGGAAGCGGCGAATTTCGTTTTCATCCTGTTCGTTCCTCAAAATTGGAATTTACGGGCACTTCAGGGGAACCCCCGAAGCGCCCGCGCCGCCAGCGGAGCCCCCCGTTGCGGCGCGGGCCTTCGGTCCTCTCGGCTGCAAGTTGCCGGAGGCGCCGCGCATCCTCAACGGCCCTAAGCCGCCCCCGCCAGAGGGGCTTGAGCCGGTCGACGCGCAGGCTGGAAAGTGTCCAGATCAATCCAGGCCGTAGCGAAACAGTGTTGGCTTCCGATCGTTCGTTGCCCGCTGTTTTCGTTAGGTCAACTTTGCCTGTTCGCTGTATCCGGATCATGCCGCCGACGCTGCGCTTTGTTGCAGCTCGGTTTCGGAGTCAGGTGAATTCCTATCAAACGAAAGGCAATCGCGTATTGGCGCCGCGGTTTGGCCGATCCGCCTAGGCAAACACGCCACCCGTCATGACGACGTCGTGCGACTGCAAGCTGCTTTGCACGGACCTTTTCTGTTAACCAGGGGAAACAGAATCGAAACACAAACGAGCATCTTGCGAAATCGGCTTGAAACATGACGCCCCGATAAGCCGGTCATGAATTGCGCCGGCCCCGACCGGCAGAATAGGGGAGACATCATGTACACTGCCATTTCCGCCAAGCTCATCAACATCGCCGCCGCCGTCATCACCGGTACTGCCTTGCTTGTCAGTGCCGGCAACGGCGCAGCCCACGCCGCCGCCAACAAGATCGTCGCGCGTGTGTCGCTATCGCAGCAGACCATGGAAATTCTGGTCGACGGCCGGCCGACATTCGCCTGGAAGGTTTCGACGGGCGACAGGACGCACGTCACACCGACCGGTTCGTTCAAGCCGACCCGCATGCATGAAATTTGGTATTCGAAGAAATACGACAACGCCCCGATGCCGCATTCGGTGTTCTTCAACGGCGGCTACGCCGTACATGCGACAAGCGCCATCAAGCGCCTCGGCCAGCCGGCCTCGCATGGCTGCGTGCGTCTGCATCCGGACAACGCCGCCGATTTCTACCAGCTCGTCGAGGTCTTCGGCCCGGCCAACACCAGCATCGTCATCGTCAAATGAGCGATGCTGCTCTCGTCGCTCTCAAAAAGGCCGGAAATCCGGCCTTTTTATTGTACAATATCAGTACAATCTAATCCGGCATCGCCGGCATCAGCTTCGGATCCGGCTTTTCGGCGTGATGCGGCAGGTCCTTGCTGGCGATAAAGGTGTAGAACATCGGCACCACGAACAGCGTGAACATGGTTCCGACCAGGATGCCGGTGAAGATCACCAGGCCCATCGAATAGCGTGCCGCGGCACCGGCGCCGCTGGAGATGATCAGCGGCACCACGCCTAGCGCCATCGCCGCCGTCGTCATCAGGATCGGCCGCAGCCGCACCCTGGCCGAGGCGATGATCGCATCGCGCCGCCGCATGCCGTGCATTTCACGCTGCTGGTTGGCGAACTCGACCAGAAGGATGCCGTGCTTGGTGATCAGGCCGATCAAGGTGATCAAGCCGACCTGGGTGTAGATGTTGAGGGTGCCGAGCCCGATATTAAGCGGCACGATCGCGCCGAAGATCGAGAGTGGCACCGCCATCATGATGATCAACGGATCGCGGAAGCTTTCGAACTGCGCCGCCAGCACCAGGTAGATGACGAGCACTGCCGCCGCGAAGGCGATGATGATCGTGTAGCCCTGTTCCTTCTCCTGCCGCGATTGACCGGTATAGTCGATGAAGAAAGTGTCCGGCAGGCTCTCCTTGGCGATATCCTCGATCGCTTTCAAACCGTCGCCGGTGGTGACGCCAGGCAGCGGCAAGGCGGAAATCGTTGCGGAATTCAACTGGTTGAATTGCTCGATCGCCGCCGGCGACGCGTTGGTCGAGATCTTCACCACCGCAGAGAGCGGCACCATCTCACCCGAGACGCTGCGCACGAAATACTCCCCAAGTTTTTCGGGATTGTCGCGGAATTGCTGCGGCACCTGCGGGATGATGTCGTAGCTGTTGGATTCGCGGTCGAATTGCGCCACCTCGGCGCCACCGACCAAGAGGGTCAGCGTCCGGCCGATTTCGGCGATCGGCAGGTTGAGTGCCGCGGCGCGGTCGCGGTCGATCGTCACTGTCACTTGCGGCGCATCGTAGGACATGGAATTCTGCACGGCGAGGAAGCGACCGGAGGCCTGCGCCTTGTTCTTGATATTCTCGGCGGCCTCGTACACTTGGGAGGCCTCGCCGGTCGAGCGCACCACCATCGTGATTGGCAGGCCGCCGCCGGAGCCGGGCAGCGTCGGTGGTGCGAAGACGAAAGCCTCGACGCCTGCCACCTTGGCAAGGCGGGCAGTGATGTCTTCCTGAAGTTCCTTCGAGCTGCGCGCGCGCTCGGCCCAGTCCTTGAACGCAAAGCCGACGAAAGCGCTGTTGGTCGGGCCTTGGAACGCGACGGCGGAGAACCGTGCCCTGGTTTCGGGGATATCATTCACCAGCCCGAGAATCTGGTTCACATAGGTCTCGGTGTAGTCCGACGTCGCGTAACGCGGCGCGTTCACAATAGACAGCAAGAAGCCCTGGTCTTCTTCCGGCGCCAGTTCGCTCGCGGTCTTTGTGAACATGAAGCCGGTCGTGGCGACCAGTGCGATGACGATCATCAGCGTCACCGGGCGATATTTCAGCGAGCCGCTGACCAGCCGCTCGTAGACGTGTTCGACGCGCCCGAACGTGTTGTCGACAATGCGCTGGAAGCGGCTGTGCGAGCCGGCCCTCAGGATGCGTGCCGACATCATCGGCGTGACGGTTAGGGCGACGACCCCCGAAAGCACCACCGAGCCGGCAAGCGTCACCGCGAATTCGCGAAACAGTGCGCCTGTCAGGCCGCCGGTGAAGGCCAGCGGCGCGAACACCGCGGCCAGCGTTATCGTCATGGCGACGACGGCGGACGAGATCTCCCGCATGCCGTTGAAGGCCGCCTGCATCGGCGACAAGCCGTCTTCCTCCATGTGGCGGTGGATGTTTTCCACCACCACGATGGCATCGTCAACAACCAGTCCGATCGCCAGCACCATGGCCAGCAACGATAAAAGGTTGATCGAATAACCCAAAGAAAACAGCAGGAAACAGACGCCGATCAGCGACAGCGGAATGGTCACGATCGGCATCAGCACCGAGCGGAACGAGCCGAGGAAGAGCAGGATGACGACGATGACGATGGCGACCGCCTCGCCGATGGTCTTGAACACCTCCTCGATCGACGCGCTGATCTGCTCGGTCGAATCGTAGACGATCTCGATCGTCATGCCGAGCGGCAGCGTCTCCTGGATGGTCGGCACAATCTTGTGGATCGCCGCCGCGGTGGTCAGTGGATTGGCGGCGGGCGTCGGAAAGATGGCGAGAAAGATGCCGGGCTTGCCGTTGAACGTGACCCTGGTGTCGGTGCTCGCCGCGGCGAGCTCGACGCGGGCCACGTCGCGCAGCCTCACCACATTGCCGTCTTTCGAGCGGAGCGGAAGGGCAGCGAAAGCCTCCGGCGTCTGCAGGGTCGAGCGAACCGTGATCGAGGAAGCCACATATTCGTTTTCGGTATCGCCGGGCGCGGAGAGGAAATTCGATTCGTTGATGGCGGTCAGCACTTCCGCCGCCGTCACGCCGCGCGCCGCCAGTTTGATCGGGTCGATCCAGACACGCATCGAATATTCGGCGGCGCCGAAAATCTGCACGTCGGCGACACCTTCGACCGTCGAGATACGCGGCCGCACGACACGCTCGATATATTCGGTGAGCTGTTCCGGTGTCATGTTCGGATTCTGCATCGATATGTACATCATCGCGAACTGCTGGCCGGTGCCCTTGACGATCACCGGGTCTTTGGTTTCGTCCGGCAGATCGCCGCGAACACTCTGAACCTTCGACAAGACTTCGTTCAGCGCGACGTCGGGGTCGGAGCCGAGCTTCATCTGCACCGTCACGGTGCTGGAGGACGGCCGGCTCGACGACGTGACATAATCGATGTTTTCGGTCGAAGCGACGGCACGCGCGATCGGCGCGGAAATGAACCCCTGGATCAGGTCGGCGCTGGCGCCGGGATAGGCCGTGGTGATGGTGATGGCCGTTTCTTCAACCTCTGGATACTGCCGGATCGAAAGGTTGAAGATGCCCTGAAAACCCAGAAGCAGGATCATGCAGGCAAGCACGGTCGAAAGGACCGGGCGGCGGATGAAGAGATCGGAAAAGCTCATTGCTGGGCTGCCTGCTGGTTCGCCGGCTTGCTCGGATCGATCGTGTTGTCGACGGCAACGGACATGCCGTTGGAGAGCCGGTTCTGGCCGGCCGTAACGACTTCGTCGCCGGGCTGGATGCCTTCCAGGATCTCGACCAGGCCGGCGTTGTGGCGGCCTGGCTTGACGAACACCTGGGCGAGCACGAGCTGCGGCTTCTGTTCTTCCGCTGCCGGCTTGCCTTCCGCTGCCGGTTTGGCTGGGGTAGCGGCCGGCTTTTCTTCGGGTTTTGCCGCGGGTGCTTCGGCTGCGGGCTTGGCAGCATCTGCAGCCGGCTTTTCTTCCGGCTTTGCCTCGGGAGCCGCGCCGTTGGCTTCGGCGGGTTTGGCCGGGCGCACCACGAAGACGAAGTCGCCGTACAGGCTGGAAGTCAGCGCCGTCTGCGGCAGCGCCAGCACGTCGTTCTCCTCGGGCAGTTCGACGCGCACCTGGACGAACTGGCCCGGCGTCAGCTTGCCTTCGGGATTGCCGACCTCCGCCCTTACCGTCACCAGCCGGCTGGTCGGGTCGATCTTCGGATCGATGCCGCGGATGCTGCCGGTGAACGGCATGTCGCCGCCGCCGACGCCCAACCGCACCGTCTGTCCGATCTTCAGCTGCGGAAGCTGCTGCTCCGGCACGGTGAAATCGACACGCATCGTATCCATGTCCTGCAAGGTCACCACGGCGGTGCCGGGTGTGAGATACTGGCCAAGGTCGATTTTCGGAATACCGACAGTGCCCTTGAAGGGGGCGGTCAACTGCTTTTGGTCGAGCACCGCTTGCAGCTTGTTTACCTGCGCGGCGGAGACCGATGCTGCTGCCTGCGCCGTGTCGAGCGTGGCATCGGTGCCGACCCCGCGCTTCTGCAGCTCGAGAGCGCGCATCAGCGTCGTCTGGTCGGAGGTGGCTTGCGCCTTCGACGCGACGAGGTCGGCTCGCTCGACGGCATCGTCAAGCTGCAGCAGGACGGCGTTGGCGGCGACCTTCTGATTGGCATGGAACAGGATGTCCTTGACGATGCCAGCAGTTTCGACCGTCAGGTCGACGCCGCGTACGGCACTGACAGTGCCGATCGCCTCGATGCCGGGCGTCCAGGACATCGGTTTGACGATGACTGTCGACACGGTCGCGGCCGGCGGCTTCATGGTGGCGAAGAACTGTTTGATCGCATTGTCGCGAAACAGGTTGAAGCCGACGATGCCGCCGCACACCAGCACGAGCAGAATGAAGGCGATGATGAAGCGCTTGATCACGAACAGTTCCCTCGGCCATGGCCCAGCATAACGGTCGGATGACCGGAACACATACCTGTGACTGGTCCCACTTTCAAATGATGGCGATCTTACTGTACCGTCTGGACGGTCTTGTCAATTCCGCCTAAGCCAATGAACGGGGAACGATTGATGAAGGTCCGCAGAGCAAATTCGCGCGAAAAAATTCTCGCTGCTGCCGCCGCGGTAGCGCGCGAGACGGGTCCTGGCAGCCTGTCGCTGGACGCTGTTGCCAGCCGTGCCGGCGTGTCGAAGGGTGGTCTTCTCTACAATTTCCCGACCAAGGCGAAATTGATGCAGGCGCTGGTGGAGGATTATCTCAGCGCATTCCAACAGGCGCTGGAGGCCGCCCGCAAGAACAGCGGCAGCGGCGAGAGCCCGCTCGCCGCCTATATCAGGCTTTCGGCCGAGCATGCCGAGGAGACGAAGCCATCGGCATCCTGGATATTTTCGGCTATCGCCGAGGATCCCGACTTCCTGACGCCGATAAAATCGTTCAGGCGGCAGGTGTTCGAACGGCTGAAGGAGGAGACGCCGAACCTCAAGGCGCTGCTGATCTGCTATCTCGCCATCGAGGGACTTCGCAGCATGAATCTGTTCGGTTCGGATATTCTTTCCGCCGACGAGCGCCGGCTGCTGATATCGACCCTGCTGGAGATCGCGGAATAGTCTAGGAATACGCTGGCCGGGTTCAGTTGCTTCGACTGTCGGGATGTGGCTGGAGCGAGGTGCCGTCCACTTGGGGCAGAGTGAGCTCCACGCTTTGAACCTGCGTCTCGGTGCTTTCCGAAAATCGGTTCCGATTTTCGGGCCGATGCGCTAGAGCCTTTCGGGATTGAACCGAGCTGCCTTCAACCCGGAAAGGCTCCCACCGCTGCCCATGCCCCATCTTCCCGAGCATCTTCTCACCGGCTACCGCAGTTTCATGAGCGGCCGCTATCTCACCGAAAGCGGCCGTTATCGCTCGCTGGCGCGGGAGGGCCAGGCACCGGAAACAATGATCGTCGCCTGCTGCGATTCCCGTGCCGCGCCCGAAGCGATCTTCGATGCCGGGCCGGGCGAGTTGTTCGTGCTGCGCAATGTCGGCAATCTGGTGCCGCCCTATGCGCCAGACGATCAGTTCCACTCGACATCGGCGGCGCTCGAATTTGCGGTGCAGAGCCTCAAGGTCAAGAACATCGTGGTGATGGGCCACGGCCGCTGCGGCGGCATCCGCGCGGCACTCGACACCACGGCCGCACCCTTGTCGCCGGGCGATTTCATCGGCAGATGGATGAGCCTGATCGCACCTGCGGCCGAGACCGTATCGTCGAGCACCTTCATGACCGCGACCGAGCGCCAGACGGCGCTGGAGCGCATCTCGATCCGTTATTCCATCGCCAATCTGCGCACCTTCCCTTGTGTTTCGATCCTCGAAGGCAAGGGGCGGCTGTCGCTGCACGGCGCCTGGTTCGACATCTCGACCGGCGAGCTTTGGGTGATGAACAAGGACACAGGCGATTTCGAGCGGCCGGAGACGGAGTAGGAGACGAGGGCATGATGCGAGCTCGGTTCGCGTTCGCGGCGGCGGCACTACTGTGCTCAGCAAATGTTGCCAGCGCCGACGATAGCGCGATCATAGACCGCTGGTATTCGGCACTGCTGGTCGCCGACCGCACCGAATTGTCGGACCTGCTCGCCGACAACGTCCGCATCAAGCTCGACGACCTCGGCGTCGTGCAAAGCAAGCAGGAATTCATCGCCTCGATCGCCGAGTGGCAGGGCGCCGTCGCCGGGGCCGAAATCCGCCACCGGATCGAGAAGACGGAGGGCGGCGTCACCACTGTGATCGCCTGCTATGATTTTCCCAGCAACGACATGCTGATGCAGGAGACTTTCGCGGTCGCCAACGACCAGATCAGCGCCAGTTCGCAAGCCGCGATCGCCGAAAATTGCGACGGTTACTGACGGAACCATGAACGGGACCCGCTGTTGCGCGCAACCGGCCGGCGCCTTACATCGGTGACGATTCATCTTCTCCCGCCACTCAGCGAAAGTTTGCCCATGCCGTCCACCGTCGACCTCGCTGCCCATCCGCTGACCGCATGGCAAGGGCCGCTCGGCCTGCCCGATTTCACGCGCATCGGCGATGGCGATTTTTCTCCGGTCTTCGACGCGGCCCTGAAGGCGCATGAAGCCGAGATCGAGGCGATTGCCGGCAACACCGGGACGCCGACCATCGAAAACACGCTTGCCGCGCTCGAGCTTGCCGGCGAGGCTCTCGACCATGTCTCGTCGATCTTCTGGTGCCGCGCCGGCGCCCACACCAACGAGGCGATCCAGGCGCTGGAGCGCGACATCTCGCCGAAGATGTCGCGGCACTTCTCGGCAATCTCGATGAACGAACGCCTGTTCGCCCGCATCGACCACCTGCATCAGCGCCGCGATGCTTTGAAGCTCGATGCCGAAACGCTGCGGGTCTTGGAAAAGACCTGGAAAAACTTCGTTCGCTCCGGCGCCATGCTCGACGCCGAAGGCAAGAAGCGGCTGGCCTCGATCAACGAGGAATTGTCGTCGCTCGGCACCAATTTCGGCCAGAACGTGCTTGCCGACGAGCGCGACTGGGCGTTGTTCCTCGACGAAGCCGACCTTGCCGGCCTGCCGGAATTCCTGAAGAGCTCGATGGCGGAAGCCGCCGAGATGCGCGGCCAGAAGGGCCGCTACGCCGTCACTCTGTCGCGTTCGATCTACGAGCCGTTCTCGACCTTCTCAGAACGCCGCGATCTGCGCGAGACAGCGTTCCGCGCCTTCATCATGCGTGGTCAGAATGGCGGCGCTGCCGACAACACGGAAGTGGTGCGCGAGATGCTGCGGCTGCGCGCCGAGAAAGCGAAGCTGCTCGGCTATGCTTCCTACGCCGCATTGAAGCTCGACGATACTATGGCCAAGACGCCGGAGGCGGTGCACGCGCTGCTCGATCCGGTCTGGGAAAAGGCGGTGGAAAAGGCCGCAAGCGACCAAGCCGAATTGCAGCGGCTGGCGGCCGAGGCCGGCAGCAACGAAAAATTCGCTGCCTGGGACTGGCGCTTCTATCAGGAGAAGCTGCGCGCAGAGAAATTCGCCTTCGACGAGGCCGAGCTGAAGCCGTACCTGCAGCTAGACCGCATCATCGACGCCTGTTTCGATGTGGCAACACGATTGTTCGGCATTTCTTTCGAAGAAAAGAAGGGCATTGCCACCTGGCATCCGGACGCTCGGGTTTTCGTGGTGAAGAATGCCGACGGCAGCGAGCGCGGCCTGTTCCTTGCTGATTATTTCGCGCGACCCTCGAAGCGCTCCGGCGCCTGGATGAGCGCGCTGAAATCCGGCTACAAGCTTGGCGATGGCTCCAAGCCGGTCATCTACAACATCATGAACTTCGCCAAGCCACCGGCCGGCGAGGCAGCCTTGCTGTCGGTCGACGAGGCCAAGACCCTGTTCCACGAATTCGGTCACGCGCTGCACGGCATGCTGACCGACGTTACCTGGCCATCGGTCGCTGGCACCTCGGTCAGCCGCGATTTCGTCGAGCTGCCTTCGCAGCTTTACGAGCACTGGCTGACGGTACCGGCGGTGCTGGAAAAACATGCGCTGCATGTCAAGACCGGCAAGCCGATGCCAAAGGCGCTGGTCGACAAGATGCTGGCGGCGCGCACCTTCGGCGCGGGCTTCGCCACGGTCGAGTTCACTGCCTCGGCGTTGGTCGACATGGCTTACCACGCGCGGCCGGATGCACCGGACCGGCCGCTTCGTTTCGAAGCCGAAACGCTGGAACGGCTTAACATGCCCGACACCATCGCCATGCGTCACCGCACCCCGCATTTCGGCCACATCTTTGCCGGCGACGGCTATTCGGCCGGCTATTATTCCTACATGTGGTCGGAAGTGCTCGATGCCGACGCCTTCGCCGCCTTCGAGGAGACGGGCGATCCGTTCAATCCGGCGCTGGCCGAGCGGCTGCGCAAGAACATCTACGCCGCCGGCGGCTCGAAGGACCCCGAAGAACTCTACACCGCCTTCCGCGGCAAGATGCCTTCACCGGAAGCAATGATGGCCAAGCGCGGACTGGTGTGATGCGTGCCCGCTCTTGTCACGGTTCTCTTCCATCCTGATTGATGTCGGCCGTCATGGCGTCGGGTTGCGCCCCGCCTGATCAGGTTTCTGTCGGCCCCGGCTCGGCCTCGCTGGCTGCGGCAGTGTCGTTGAGGTGACTGCCCGCTATGCTGATCGGCCGCTGGCGCATCCGGACCGCCTTGTGACGACCGCTACGGAAATAAATCTCTCAGTCGCGAACGTCAGCCCCGCCAACGGAAGGCGGGGCTGGTAAGTTGATTGTCCCGGCAAGCTTTTTTGCCGGGGCGATTGGCCTAGACTAGGCAGGCACAAAGCCAAAATAGGCTTTGTAGGACGCCCCTTCGCCGGAAATCAGGGGCGTTTCCACTTTGAACCCAATCCCGCTGAAGGTGGTATTGTTCGTACGTGCCGCGAGCAACACCATCTGCTTTGCGGAGATGGTCACTGTCGCGCTCCCGATCCTGTCATCGCCCCAATCGAAGAGATCGCTGATGGCGCCGCCGATCGATGGCATCAAGGATCCCAGGGCCGGGCCGGCTATTGCGGCAATGATAGGTCCTGCCACCGGAATGAGGCCCAAAGCCAGCGTACCCGCCGTATGGACGCCCATCACGACCTTCTGCACTTCGTCCTTGTACTTGTTTGGATCGCCGAAATCGTTTTCCATCAGCACCGTACCGATATTGATGCCGTAGGGCTTGCCTCGATAGACCTCCATCAGGTCGGGTCTCGTATCTCCCGCATCGACGTCGCCATAGACCTGGCTGCGCTTGGTGTCGGCCATCTGCGGCGTTGTCACGCTGACGATGACATAGGGCTCGTCCGCACTCGACCCCTGATCCCAGTCGGTCTCGCCGAAGCAATGGAGGCCGGTATAGTGGACGACGACATCTCGAAGGTCGATCGCGCCGGTGTCGGGCCACCAGTATATGCCGCCGTTTTCAAACAGATTGGCACGGCCACCGTCGGCAAATTCGGTCTCGTCGGTGGTTGGGTACCCCAGATATGACTGTTCCCAGCCCAGGCTTTCCCACTTCTTGCGGATGTCACCGTACACCACGTTGGCTCCGGTGTTCGGTGTCCAGTAGATCGAGCCGGCATTGGCAAAATGGTTGTAGCGCCCGACGCCGTCGGGAGTTCCGGTTTCGTCGGTGACCGGATAGCCGAGAACCGAGCGCTCCCAGCCCATTGCTGCCCATTTGCTGCGAATTGCCCCCCAAATCGCTTGAGCACCGGTATTCGGTGTCCAGTAGATCGAAGCGGTATTGTTGTTGAAGTGATTGTATCGCCCGACGCCGTCGGGTGTTCCGGTTTCGTCGGTGCAGGGAATGCCCCACGCGAGACCGCCAAGCGCAATCCATTTCCTGTAGATGTCGCCGTGGATCTCAAAGGCGTCGTGCATGGCATCGTTGTAACAAATGCATGAGCCGTTCTTGAGATACCAGGCTTTTCCAGTCTCCTTCCTGTCGATCTCGGCGAAGCCGGCGCCTCCAAGGGAGTTGTACTTTTGCTGTATGACAGCTTCGGGCGAGAGGAGCGACCAAGGCCCGATCCTGAGCTGGTCGGAAAGTCTTGTGGCTCCAGCGCGGATGGTGCCGGCACGCACTCTCGAAGTTGCTCTGGCAGTATACGGCATGACCTTTTCCTTCCTGTGAGTGTTGGTATCGGGGGCTTCAGGCCTCCGGCGATCGGTTTTGATCGACGGGCCGAGGTTCCCAGACCGCGACTTACGGACGGCTTACAGAGTTCTGAGCTGCGCCAGAGCAATTCCAGGAAAAGTGTGGAACGGTTTTCCGTCCGGAACTGCGAAAAAATAAAGAGATAGAGCGGTTCGGCGTTTCCGTG
The DNA here is from genome assembly GCF_040322015.1 of Mesorhizobium sp. M0208. Lineage (NCBI taxonomy): Bacteria > Pseudomonadati > Pseudomonadota > Alphaproteobacteria > Hyphomicrobiales > Phyllobacteriaceae > Mesorhizobium > Mesorhizobium sp. M0208. The sequence goes on from NZ_JAMYSP010000028.1 coordinate 26,772, forward strand.
AAACGATGAACCGGTCTAGAGAAACGGGCGCACGAGCGAACGCAGCAAAGGCGAGGGCTCGTCATCGCCGGTCGAAGCGAGCGCGCGTTCATAGCGCCGGTAATCCTCGATGGCGCCGGCGTGGTCGTTTCTGGAGAGGCTCTCCTGGATGAGCGTGCCATGGAGTTTGGCCGATTCCGGGTAGAAATCGAGCGCACGCCGGCACGCTTGGCGTGCCCGATCTGCGTTGCCTCGGCTCTGCCAGTGTTTGGCGATCCGCACGGCAAGCTCCACCAACCCGTCCCGCACCCGGTCGGCCGCGGCGTTCGACCAGGCGGGCGTCGGGCCATTCGAGAAAAGCGGGCCGACAAAGCCTTCCAGCAGCATCTCCTGCTCCTCGATTGCGCTGTCTCTTTGGCCCGACAGAACGGGTTTCAGCCGGTCTTCCCAATCCTGCAGATCGATCCAGACCTTGTCGGCAGCGAGCCGCAAACGGCCTTCTCTCAGCGTTACGAGTTCGCCTTGCCCGAGCAATTTGCGCAGACGATGCAGCGCCTGCTCCAAGGCCGCTTTGGCCTGGTCGCCGTCGAGGTCGGGCCAGAGCCAATCCTGCAGGGTTTCCACCGAACAGACCTGATCCCTCGACAGGCAGATAATGCGCAATATGTCGAGAGCGCGGGTAGGTTTGGCACCGGGCGCGACCTCGGCGCCATCGATCTCGAGGCGGAAGCCTCCCATCAAGTGTATCCTGAGCGGCCAAGGCCACTGGGCGGGGCGACCAGCGGGCGGGACCAGATATCGCGCCCGAACGACGCGGCGGCAGAGATCGACATCGATCTTTCGCTCCAGCGCATCGGCGATCAGCTCGGCTAGCAAGTCCGGCAGGTTGAGCAAGATCGCCGAGGGATTGACCTCGCGCAATGCCGCCATGAATTCAGCCAGACGAGTGCCATAGGACGCGCCGCCGTTCCACTTCTGCTCCAGGGCCCGTGCGGCTAGAATGCTGAGTTCGACACGCTGGCGAGGGCCGCCGCTCAGCCTTTCGGCGATCCCCTGAAGTAGCGCAATCGCCTCCGCCGGACGCCGGTCGGCCAGCAGGACCTGGTATTTGGTGACGTAATGCGGCCAGCGCTCGATCATCGGCTCGTTCGCCCGCTCGATCGCATCCATGAAGACATCGCAGTCGAGATAGGCCTTGGCGAAGTCGCCGTTGCGCGTGTGCATCGCCGCATGGCAGTCGGCGACGACCGCGACCTGGGTGGTGAACCTGCTGTCCGCGATCTCGCCCAGTCGGGAGACCAGCGCATTGAACTCCGAGAACCTGTTGTGAAGCTTCATCAGCAATTGGAGCTGGTAGAGGGCGCTGAACTCGACGCCCCGTAAGGCGTGCTGCTCGCCTATCGCCGTTGCGCGTCGCAACGCATCCTCGGCCGAGGCATAGACAAAACCGCGCCGCGAATAGGGGAAGTAACGGCCGCTGGCCGAGCCAAAGGACACCAGCCACATGCCGAGCACCAGCGGTGGGATATCCGGATGTTCGAGATCGGCGGCAACGCTGTCCACGGCATTGGCAAAAATGTCGCGCTGCCCCGACGAGGTCGCGTAGTCGATGAGCGCTTCGCTTGCCAGCAGGCGCAACTCGACCGAATCCTCGATCGGCAGATGTGTCAGGCGCTGCTGGATATCATTCACGAGGCGCTTCGCGTCATGGGCGTCGAATTCGCCAGGTTCGGCGAAATCGACGGCCCGCAAGATGCCGAGCCTGACCATCATGAGTTCCTCCGGATCCAATTCCGGCAACCCCTTGGCAAGAACCTGTGAGGCTCGGCGCGTCCAATCCGCCAGCCCCTCATGCGTACGCCAGCTGGCGGTCTTGACTACGACCGCCCGCGCGACCGTCAGGCATTGGCCGCGCATGTCGGTGTTCTCGAATGCTTGCCATGCCTTGGAGAAGTGCGGCTCGGCCTTCGCATCGTCCGACGCGAAGGCGACGCCCAGCCAATAATGGACCCACCCGTCCATCTCGTCGGGGGGCAGCCTGTTGCACCATTCGACGAAGCTGGCCCTGCGCCCTTGCGAGAGAACGCCGTTAGCGCACTCCAGAATGAGCTGGCGTGCCAGCGGCCAGGCGCCCGCCTGCAACGCCAGCACGATTGCCGCGTCGGTTTTGCCGGCCTCGTGCAGGACCTTTGCTGCCTGCTCGCGCAGCCTGGAACGGTCCGCTTCCGTCACGCGCCGGTCCAGTAGGGCGGCAAGGTATTCGCGCAACAAGTCATGCAGCTGGAAGGCGGCGCCGCCCGGACCGTCGCGCGTGATCAGCAGCTGGCGATGCTGCAGCCGCACCAGCAGGCGGGCAGCCTGCGGCGAACCCAGGAACGCATCGGCAAGGTCCGTGCTGATCTCCGGCAGAAGGTTGAGCCTGATCAGCAGATCCTGGTCCTCCGGCGCGATGTCGCGCAGGAAATAACGTCCGACAATCTCCCGAAGGCCGGCGCCTCCGGCAAGGCCGGTCTGCGAAAGCGGGTAGTACATTCCAGCATTGGCCAGCAGGAGAAGGCCCACCGCCCAGCCGCGCGCCTCCGAAATGTCGCCGACCTCGGACGGCGATTGCGAGCGGGCGGTGACGAGGTTGCGAGCCTCCGCAGGCGAAAACTCCAGCAGCGTTTGGTTGAGGACCGGCAACTGTCCCGACAGCACGAGGTCGGCGACATCGCCCTCGGGCAGCATCCGCGATGTGCAGATGCAGCGGACGGTATTGGGGCGTTCGCGCAACAGGATCGCCAGCGTCCGGCGAAAGCCTGGTGCATCGGCACGATGCAGATCGTCGAGGACTAGGATCGTGCCCGGATCAAGCCGCGAGAAATAGGTGCGGAAGAACAGCCGCGCGAAATCGTCGGAATTGTCGGCATATTCCGGACCAAAGACCGGCATGCCGGCATGCCTGCCGTCGAGCGACAGCGTCAGATAATGGAAAAGCCGCGCAACGTCCTGGTCCTCGGTGTCGACCCGATACCAGTTGTATGCCGATTCGCTTTGCTCCGGCCCGCCTTGTTCCAGCCCGCCGTGTTCCAGAAAGTCGATCACCGCGGTGGTCTTGCCGTATCCACCAGGCGCAGCCAGCCAGCATGCACCGCTGTCGAGGGCCTGCGAAAGCAGCGCCACTACGCGCGGACGGCTGACAATTCCCACTGGCCGGGGTGCCGAGAGCTTTGCTATCTCGCGCGGCGCGTCCCGGAAGGATTTATCCATTGTGAGGACTCTCGCAGCGCAGTCGCCTCGCGAAAACAGGTAATCGGTTCGCCCGCAACAACAAATCGCCGGCCGGCGTTGTGCTCGCCTGACGCGCCGTGCTCGCCGGCAAGGTCGCGGTTATCCCTTGTGCGACATGATATGCGAAACCCCGACACTCACGTCAGCGGTGTGTCTTGCCATCACTGCGTTCATTCGCATTGCAATCGTCGCATAGCCATTTCGTTCGTGGTCGGTAACTTCCGAGGGCTTGAAGAGCCACGGAAGGGGTGCAACCTGCGCGTCTTCGAAATTGGCCGGCAGATTCGATGGCACCGCCTTTTTTCCTAGAGGCAGCTCTAGCCCAAGGTCACTAAATTCCTTCTCGAGGCTGGCGTGCAGATGAGAAAGGACGACATAGATCGCCAGCTTTGATCTAGTCCTTTCTGTGTTGTTTAGATTGTACTCTTGAAGAACCTCATCGAACGATGGCGATACGTCACTTTCGGCAGCGGTAGCTCGTGTTGCAACAGCACCGGCCAGGGCCGTCGCTGCCACTCCTGTAAGACCTACAAAATCACGTCTTGTCGTGCCGGTCATGGTGAATTCCCCTCGGTTTTGAAGACGGGCCAAGTCTGGCAAGGAGGAGGCGCAGTGGCAATAGGCCGCATACGCTATTGGTGTAGAGGGCCTTTACGTCGCCGATGTGAATCCACCCGGCGACGACAGTGCCAAGCCGGCAGAGGCTCGCGATGCATTCGGTTGCTTGATCTGAGGACCCATGGAATCCAAGAAAGGTTCCTCAGCATTCACGGGGGGTTCGAAAAATCCGCTGGTGGAGCTGAGGAGGATCGAACTCCTGACCTCGTCATTGCGAACGACGCGCTCTCCCAGCTGAGCTACAGCCCCGTCCAGCGGATTGGGCTTTTATCGGCCGCTGCGGTTTCCTGTCAAGGCTGCCCTTGCTGCCGAAATGCCGTTCGGCCGTTCGTGCGCCTCGCCCACGCGTCGGAACGCGGCTCTTGCCGCTTTCAGCTACAGTGGCTACATGTCGGCAACAATCGGAGACCGGCATGATCGCCCTCATTCAGACCATTGTCATGGCGCTTGACCTTTACTGGTGGATCATCATCGCCTCGGCGATATTTTCCTGGCTCTACGCCTTCAACGTCGTCAACTCCCGCAACCAGTTCGTCGATACCATCAGCAACATGCTCTATCGGCTGACCGAACCGGCGCTGCGGCCGATCCGCCGCTTCATGCCCGATCTCGGCGGCATCGACATCTCGCCGATCATCCTGCTGCTGATCCTGTTCTTCATCCGGCAGTTCCTGCTCACCACCGTGCTTTCGCTGGTCGTCTGAGTGCAGGCGTCCCATGCGCGCGCTGTTCCGGACGCGCGCCGACGGTATCGACCTGTTCGTCCGGCTGACGCCGAAATCAGCGATGGACAGGCTCGAGGGGGCCGAAACGACTGCGGATGGGCGAAGCCATCTGAAGGCTCGCGTTCGCGCCGTGCCGGAAAACGGGGCCGCCAATCGAGCGCTGGAAAGGCTGGTCGCCAAGGCGCTTGGCGTGGCCGCTTCGGCCGTCTCGATCGTCGCCGGCGGCACCGCTCGGCTGAAGACGGTCCGTGTGCTTGGCGATCCCGCGGCGCTGGCGAAACGCATCGATACGCTGGGCACGCCTGCGCCATGATCTCGGCTCGCTCACCAACCCCGTAGAAAAAAGGCCGGGCTGCAAAGCCCGGCCAGATGTGAAGGTCGAAAACCTTCAGAGGGGAACGCGCCGGACGAATGGGAGGAAACATCCGGCGCAGCGTGCATATGGGTCGGCATCGCTGACGTTTCAATGACGGGAACGACAATAACAGCTTCGTGAAACCGGGCGGTGGATGTCGATGAACGCCTGGGATTGGGGACCTGTTTGACCGTTGTCTGGGCAATTATTCCTAAGCGATGTCGTCGCGAATGCAGGCCTTCAGATGGCCGTCGGCTGTCGCCCTCAGTGGCGGCACGGCCGCGGCGCAAGCCTCCAACGCGAACGGGCAACGGGTTCGGAAAACACAGCCCGACGGCGGGTTCGCCGGACTGGGAATATCGCCTTTGAGCACCTGCCGGCCTTGCCTCGCCAGCGGATCGAGCGATGGAATGGCTGACAGCAGCGCACGCGTGTAGGGATGCTGCGGCCGGGCATAAAGCTCGGCCGCCGGCGCAACCTCCATGATGCGCCCGAGATAGAGCACGATGACTGTGTCGCAGATGTACTCGACGACGGCCAGATCGTGCGAAATGAACAGCATGGTCAGGCCGAGCCGGAGCTGCAGGTCGCGCAACAAATTGATGATTTGCGCCTGGATCGAGACGTCGAGTGCCGAGACCGGCTCGTCGGCGACGATGAATTCCGGCTCGAGCGTCAGCGCCCGGGCGATGCCGATGCGCTGGCGCTGGCCGCCCGAGAATTCATGGGCGTAGCGGTCATAGGCGTCGAACGGCAACTCGACCGCGGCAAGTGCCTTCGCGGCCTTCGCCCGCCGCTCGGACCTCTTGCCAATGGCTTGAATGTCAAGGCCTTCGGTGAGGATCTGCCCTATCGTCATGCGCGGCGACAGGCTGGCGAAGGGATCCTGGAAAATATATTGCATCTTGCGACGCTGGCGGCGCAACTGGGCGGCACCCAGCCTGGTGATATCGGTGCCGTCATAGGTGATTTGGCCGGATGTCGGCTCGATCAGACGCAGCACCGAGCGGCCGATCGTGGTCTTGCCGGAGCCGGACTCGCCGACCAGGCCGACCACCTGGCCACGCCTGACATCGAAGGAAATGTCCTCCAGCGCCCTGACCACCGGGGCACGCGAGAATGCTGTCGGCGCAAAATGCTTAGTCAGGTTTTTGACCGAGAGGAAGGGAACGTCGGCCATCAGAGCTCCTCCCAACGCAGGCAGCGGCTTTGCTGGGTCGGCGTCGCCGCAAACAAGGGCGGGACTGCGGCGCGGCAGGCAGCGATAGCCATCGGGCAGCGCGGCGCGAAGGAACAGCCTTTGGGCAGCAGCGCGAGCGACGGAACATTTCCGGCAATGGTCGGCAGCGGCGTGCCCGCCAGCTTCAGTGCCGTGGCCTGGCCGAGCCGCGGCACCGAGCGCATCAACCCGGCGGTGTAGGGATGACGCGGACGGGTGAACACTTCGCTCACCGGACCTGTCTCGACGATACGCCCGGCATACATCACTGCTACCCGGTCGGCGATTTCGGCGACGACGCCGAGATTGTGGGTGACGAACAGGATGCCCATGCCGCGCTGCGCCTGCAGCTCGGCCAAAAGATCGAGGATCTGGGCCTGGATGGTGACGTCCAGTGCGGTCGTCGGCTCGTCGGCGATCAGCAAGCCTGGATCGCAGGACAGGGCCATGGCGATGGTGGCGCGCTGGCGCATCCCGCCCGAAAGTTCGTGTGGATACTGCCGCGCCCGCCGCTTCGGATCGGGAATGCCGACCTGCTCCAGCAGCCGCACCGCGTCTGCTTCTGCCTCGCGGTGCGATCTGCCGAGATGGATGCGGATCGGTTCGGCGATCTGCTCGCCGATCGTGTAGACCGGGTTGAGGCTGGTCATCGGCTCCTGGAACACCATGCCGATCTCGTTGCCGCGTATCTTGCGCAGCGACTCGGCATCGAGGTTGGTCAGTTCGGTGAGCGTGCCGTTCTTGCGGCGCAGCGCGATCGACCCCTCGGCGATATGTCCGACCCCTTTCGGCAGCAATCCGATGATCGACAGGCTGGTGACGGACTTGCCCGATCCGGATTCGCCAACGAGCGCCACGGTCTCGCCGGAGCCGATCGTCAGGTTGACATCCCTTACCGCCGCGATGTCGCGCCCCGCAATGCGGAACACCGCGCGCAGGCCGGAAATCGACAGGATCGGCGTGGCGCTCAGCGGAGCAGCCCCACATCGCGAAGGATCATGTCGATCTTTGCGGTTTCCTCGTCGTTCAGGCTGCGCTGCGGCCGCGCCATGGTGTTCGAGGCGATGATGCCGAGGCTCTTCATCGCCGCCTTGAAGGCGCCGACGCCGGCCGAGCCGGCGCTGGTCCTGCCGAGCGAGATCCAGACGATCTCGAACAGTTTCAACAACCGCTCCTGCTCGAGGCGGGCTTCGGCAAGCTGGCCCGCCTGCGTCAGCTTCCACAGCCTGACATAACCATGCGGGTCGACATTGGCGAGGCCCGGCACGACGCCATGCGCACCCATCGCCAGCACGCTGTCGACCAGGATCTCGGAACCGGTCATGCCGAAAAAACTGGGATCGTCGGCCATGTCCTTGAGCACGTAACGCAGATTGCCGTCATCGCCGCTGGAATCCTTGATACCCGCAATGGCTCCTTCCCTGGCGAGACCGACCGTGGTCTTGCGCTCCAGCTTGACGTGCACGCAGACCGGGATGTCGTAGGCGATGACCGGAATGTCGATCGCATCTTTGATGTAGCGGAAGTGATCGCCGATCTCAGGCTGGCTGGTGCGGGTATAAAACGGCGCGGTGACGACGATGGCGTCGGCACCGGCCGATCTGGCGATGCGGGCGTGGTTGATGACGCGGTCGGTCGTCGGGTCGATAACACCGGCGAAGATCGGAACCCGGCCGTTATTGACCTTGACCGCGTGCTCGAGGATGGCCCTGCGGCCTGCCTCGTCGTGGAAGACCACCTCGCTGGTCGAGCCCAGCACGAACAACCCGTGGACGCCGCCGTCGAGCAGATTCTCGATGGTGCGCGTGAACGACGGGAAATCGACGCTGAAATCGGCATTGAGCGGGGTGACGACAGGTGGGACGACGCCGGTAAACAGGGGCATTTTTATGAACCTTCGAGGTCAGTTGAGATCGGAGCGGGGATCGAATGCATCGCGCAGGCCGTCGCCGATGAAGTTGATGGCGAGCACCGTGAGCACCAGCGCGGCGCCTGGGAACATCCATTGCCACGGATAATTTTCAAGCACGACGGTGGAGCGGGCGAGATTGAGCATGTTGCCCCAGCTGGCTTCGGGCGGCGCGATGCCGAGGCCGAGGAAGGACAGGCCAGCCTCGAGCAGGATGGCGTTGGCGATCTGCAAGGTGGCATAGACGACCAGGATATCGATGCAATTGGGCAGGCCGTGCCGGAACAGCAGATGCGGCAGCCCCGCGCCCATGCCGCGGGCGGCAACGACGAAATCGCGCTCGCGCAGTTCGAGCAGCCGGGCGCGCACCATGCGCGACAGCACCGGCCAGGAGAGCAGCGAGATCACCAGTATGGTGGGCGCGATGCCGGTGCCGGCTATCGAAGCCAGCACCAGCAGGAAGATCACCGGCGGCAGCGTCATCGCCAGATCGACCAAGCGCATCACCGTGCCGTCGACGAGGCGCCCGCCAAAGCTGGCGGCGCCGACCAGGAAGCCGATGACGGTCGATATGGCGACCGAGCAGACGGCGACCAGCAATGAGATCCGCCCACCTTGCAGCAACCGGGCCATGACGTCGCGCCCGACGCCGTCGCTACCCAGCCAATGAATGGCCGACGGCGCCTTGTTCATCGCCCTGAGGTCGATGGCGTTCGGGCCGAACGGCCACCACAAAGAATAGGTCGAAACCACCAGCAGGATCGGGATGACGATCAAAAGCCCGGCACGCGCCGCGCGGTTTTCGAAAAAGCGGTCGAACGCGCGGCGGAGCGGCCCCTTGGTGTGCGGTAAGGCTGTCGGGTCGACCGTTGGGTCCGGCGCAGTGATTGCCATCACGCCACCTGAATGCGCGGGTCGACGACGGCATAGACGACGTCGGTCAACAGGTTGACCAGGATGACGCAAACGCCGATCACCAGCGTGGCGCCCATGATCACCGGGTAATCGCGGGTGCCAACGGCATTGACCAGAAGCAGTCCCATGCCCGGCCAATTGAACACGCTTTCCAGGAAAATGGCGCCGCCGATGGCGATGCCGACGGTCGAGCCGATCAGCGTGATGACCGGCAAGAGCGCGTTGCGGGTTGCATGCTTGATGATAACCCAGAATTCGCGCACGCCCTTGGCGCGCGCCGTCCGCACGTAATCCTGGTTGAGCACTTCCAGCAGCGAAGCGCGCATGTAGCGCATGATCAGCGCGGCATGGCCGATGGACAGCAGGCAAGCGGGCAGGATGAGGTGCGCAAGCACGTCGGTCATCGAGAACGGCGCACCCGCGGTCTGCATGCCGCCGGACGGCGCCCAGCGCAGCAGCACCGAGAAGAAATAGAGGCCAAGCAGCGCCGTCAGAAAAGCCGGGCTGGAGATACCGATAAACGACAGCACCGACAGCGCGATGTCGGACGGTTCGTTACGGCGCACCGCGCTGAAAATGCCGGCGGAAATGCCGAGCACGATGGCGATCGCCAGGCCCGTGCCCATCAGCAGCGCGGTCGGGCCGATGCGCTCCATGACCAGCGGCAGCACGGCGACGCCGCTGCGCTGGATCGAAAAGCCGAAATCGCCGCCCAGCGCCGCGCGCAGCCAGGCCAGATATTGCACGGGAAGCGGCCGGTCGAGCCCAAGCCGTTCGCGCAGCCCCTCGAGATCGGAGGCGGACATCGGCACCGACGGGTTGATATAGGCGTCGATCGGATCGCCCGGCGCCAGCCGCAACAGGATGAAGATGAGGATGCTGAGCGCGACCAGCATCAGCAATCCTGTAGCGCTGCGGCGGGCAATGAAGCTCAACATGGGCTGTCCGTGGCGGTGGCAGGCGGCGCCAAAGTGGTCCGCCTGCTCGCTTCGTTGCGGGGTTCTTACTGGATATCCCAGCGCTCCGGGTGAGCTGCGTAGGGGCCGCCGCCCGGCGCCGGCGTCCAGACGAAGTCACGCAGCTTGTTGGAGGCCACGCCATAGCGGTTGGCCACCCACAGCGTTGCCCAGGGCAGGTCCTTGTTCATCACCTTGCAGACCTCCTGCCAGGATTGATCGATCTTGGCCGGATCGGTCTGGCCGAGGGCGGCGTCCAATGCAGCGCTCAGATCGTCGAATTCGATGCGCATGGTGTTGAAGCCTGCCGGCGGGATCTGCGACTTGTTGAGGCCGGGGTTGAGGCTGGCCGGATTGGGGCCGTTCTGCAGGCCGGCATAGACCATCGGAAAGGCGTTCCAGTCCGGCGTGCCTTGTTTGTAGACGATGCCGTTATAGGTCGGCGTATCGACGACGCGCGGCACCACGTTAATGCCGACTTCGGCCAGCATCGACTGAATGGCGGCCATCACGTTGGCCGCTTGCGGCGAGCCGTAATAGGTCAGCAGGGTGATCGGTTTGTCGCCGTTGATCTTGTCCCAGCCCGCCTCGGTCAGCAGCGCCTTGGCCTTGGCCGGATCGTAGGCATATGGTTCGAGACCCTCGGGAACGAGATGCGGCGCGACATAGCCGCAATTGGCCGGCTTGGCGGCACCGCCATAGAGGCTGTCTATGATGGCGTTGCGGTCGATCGCGTACATGATCGCCTGGCGGACACGGGTATCCCTGAACAGGTCGACCTTCTGATTCAGGCCGATATAGTTGACCACGTAGGAGGCACCTTCGATCACCTTGAAATTGCTGTCGCTTTTGAAGGAGGCCGCATCGTCGGGCTCGACATAGGTGAACTGGATTTCGCCGGCACGGAGCGCGGCGACGGCCGCCGCCGGTGACTCGAAATAGCGGTTGATGAGCACGTCTACCTTCGGCTTGCCGCTGCGATAGTCGTCGTCGGCTGCCAGCTCGACATATTGGTCGCTCACGTAGCGTTTGAACTTGAACGGGCCGGTGCCGACCGGAGTGGTCGACCACCAGGTGCTGGTCGCCAGCGCTTCCGGCGACAGGGTGGCCAGGGCATGCTCCGGCAGGATCATCAGCTGCGAGAGGATCGATAGAAACGATCCGTTCGGTTTCGATAGCTTCACCACTGCGGTGTGGTCATCCGGCGCATCGACCGAGGCGATGTCGGCGAGACGGGCGGCAAACAGGCTGCCGGAGGCCTTGTTCTTGGCAAGCTCGAGCGTGAACTTGACGTCCTTCGAGGTGAACGGCTTGCCGTCGTGCCAAGTCTCGTTGACCAGGTTGAACGTATAGGTCAGCTGGTCGTCGCTGATCTTGTAGTCCTTCGCGAGGTCGCCTTCGATCTCGGTCAGCCCGGCATTGTAGATGACCAGCGGTTCAAAATAGGTGCTGAGCCAGGTGTAGCCGCCGGTCGCGACCAGCGGGTTGAAGTTCTTGGGAAAGCCGCCGGGACCGACGTCGAAGCCGCCGGCGATGGTTTTGGCGTTTTGTGCCTGGACGCTGGTCACTGGGGCAATGCTGGCGAGCAGCAGCCCTGCGATAGAGAATGCGGTGGTCCTGATGCGCATGGTTTCCTCCCTTGGCATGTTCAGGGTGTTCGGTTTTTGGCGATAACCTGCTGGATTCCCCGGTAATGGTCGTCGAGCCGCCGACGCGCCTGGTCGACATCCTTGGCGGCGACGGCCTCGACGATCTCGTGATGGTCGCGCCATGTCGCCAGCGGCGTCGGATTATCGAGATTGGTGAAATTCGAGGCCTTGTTGAACGCCATCCAGAAGATGTCGATCAGCGCGCTCAGCATGCGATTGTTCTGGCAGCGGAACAGCAGCTGATGGAATTGCTGGTCCTCTTCGGCGAAGCTCTCATGGCGCTCGGCACGTTGCCGCATGCGCTCGGTCAACTGGCGCAGCGCCTCGATGTCGTCGGCGCTGATCATCTCGATTGTCTTGGCGATGAGGCCGGTTTCCAGCACGCGACGGATTTCGCGCAGCTCTTCGACGTCGCGGAGCGAATCCTGCAAACCGTAGGCCAGGTTGTCCAGCAGTGGCTTGAACGAGAACTCCTTGACGAACACGCCGATGCCGCGTCGCGTCTCCAGGATGCCGATCGATTCCAGCGCCTTGATGGCCTCCCGCACGGAGTTGCGGCCGACGCCGAGCCGCTGCGCCAGGAACGTCTCCGGCGGCAAGGGATCGCCGGCCTTGAGCTGGTTGCTTTCGATATAGGCCCTGAGGCTTTCCTGCACGGTGACGTGAAGGAGCGGCGGCCTGCTCAACGGTTCGATCGACTTCAGTTCCGCCATCCCACTGCTTTCATCATCCGCTGGACTACCCCTGCCCGCTGCTTGTCGTATAGCTACTTGTAGGATATCCTGCAAGCCCATAGCAAACATGTTGCTCCCGAATGAAGATAATCCTCGCCGGCTCGAGCCACTGGCACGCCGAAATGCACCTCGACGCCGCACGCTTTTACGGTGCGGAGATCGCCGGTATCTGGGATGAGAATCCTGGCCAAGCGCATGCGTTCGCCGCGCACCACGACCTGCCGTTTATTGAAGATTTCACGGAGATACTCTCCAGCCCGCCGGACGTGATCCTGTTGATGGGGCACCCTTCGACGGTGCCGGCGCGGGTACGTGCGATCATCGGGGCAGGGATACCGCTGATCCTGGAGAAGCCGGCGGCCAGCCATACGAGGGAACTGATGGCGCTGCGCGACCTCGCCCGACAGCACCAGGCCTTTGTCGCTGTGCCCCTGCCCAATCGTTTCGGGCCGGCCGTTGCCGCCTTTGAGCGGCTGCACCGGCAGGGCCGTGCCGGTGTGGTGGCGCATTGCCAGTTCCGGCTGGTCAATGGCCCGCCTGGGCGCTACATCGCCGACGGTGTCGCCTGGGTCGTCGACCCGGCGGTTGGTGGTGGAGGTGCGTTGCGGAATCTCGGCATACACGGCGTGGATGCTGCACTCAGCCTCGCAACCGGTAGGCTTGGCCTGAAGACCGTTTCGATCGCGAACCGCATCCATCCGGGCCCGGTCGAGGATCATGCGCTGCTGGTGCTGGAAGACGAGGCCGGCGCGCTGTTCATCGTCGAGGCCGGCTACACCTTTGCCTCGATGCGCCCCGGTGGCGACTTCGAATGGCGCATCGTCGCTGCCAATGCGACCCTGGTCGACCACGGTGATCGTGCCATCTGCGCCACGCTCGACGATGCGGCAATCGTCGATCTGCCGGTCGAATTGCCGGCAACGCGCTACCGTCTGTGCATGCGCGACACGCTTGACCGGCTGGCCAGAAAGGCGCCTCCGTCGGTGTCCATCGAGGATTACGTTGCGGCGATGTCGCTGATCGACGCCGCTTACGAAAAGGCAGGACCATGATTGGACTAGGAATTATCGGCGCCGGCGATTTCGGCGCAGCCCATGCGCGGGCAATCCGCGAGGTTGGAGGCATTCGCCTCGCCGCCGCCTCTCGTGGAAATTCCGATGCACTGCGGCAATTCACCGCCGAATATGGCGGCAGCGGCTACACCGACTGGCGTCGGCTGCTGGACGACAAGGAGGTCGACGCGGTCCTCATTGCCAGCCCGCATCACCTCCACGCCGAAATGGCCATCGGCGCGGCAGAGGCCGGCAAGCACATCCTGCTCGAAAAGCCGATGGCGCCGACGGCGGCCGCCTGCGATGCGATCAATGCCGCCGTGGCCGAGAGCGGCGTCAAGCTGATGGTCGCCCACCTCATGCATTTCGCCCTGCCCTGCATGGCGGCCAAGCAGGTGCTGGAGGAAGGAGTGCTCGGCCGGCCGCTCATCGGATCGAGCTGGATCATCAAGCTGTGGATGGAACACAATCGCCGCGACTGGCATCTGCGCAAGGCGAGCGGCGGCGGCATGCTGTTGACTGCCGGCATCCACGCGCTCGACCGCCTCGTCTGGCTGATGGATGACGATGTCGTGTCGGTAAGCGGCATGCTCGGCGCCAAGTTCCATGACCAGGAAGCAGACGACACCGCCTTGCTCGGACTGCGCTTCGCCGGCGGCGGCATCGGCCAGGTGCAGAGCGTCGGGTACCGCACCGGCGCTACGACCTACGCCATGGACCTTATCTGCGAGCAGGGAACGCTGCGCATCGACATGGACCGCGGCACCATGCTTGGCCGCGAGACGGTCTGGACCGAGCTGCCCGGTTCCTTTGAGCCGAACTGGATGCATAACGCGCTGGTGCGCGAATGGCGCGCGATGCGCAATGCCATTGCCGACGACACGCCGGTGCCGGTCGACGGTGCCTATGGGCGCAAGATGATCGCCATCATCGAGGCCGCCTTTGCCTCGAACGAAACCCGCCGCGAACACGAGATCGCCGGTGGACGCTGACCTCGACGACCATCTGGCCCGCTTGCCCGCACACGCACCGCGCGGCGTCTGGGGCGCGGTGCTGCTGGCCATCGACGATCGCGGAGCGATCGACTGGCAGGCGACGGAAGAGACGATCGCCCGGCTCTGCGCCTCAGGCGTCGACGGCGTCTTTTCCAATGGCACGGCCTGCGAGTTCCATTGCCAGACCGAGCCCGAATTCGACCGGCTTTGTGAGTTGGTCGCAACCATAGCCGGCCGCGCGCGCCTTCCTTTCCAGATCGGCATCAGCCAGTCCAATCCGCGCGTCGCGCTGGAGCGGCTGACGCGGGTCGCCGGACTTCGCCCGGCGGCGGTGCAGTTCACGCTGCCCGACTGGTGGCCGCCCAGCGACGACGAGGTCATGCGCTTTGCCGGCGGCCTGTGCGACGCCGCGCCTGAAACGCCGCTGGTGCTCTACAATCCGCCGCACGCCAAGCGCCACCTGACGCTCGACGGCATCGCCAGTCTGCGTGCGGCCGTGCCATCGCTGGTCGGCGCCAAGCTGCCGGGCGGCGACCCCGGCTGGTATGCCGACATGCGCCGCAAACTGGACGGATTTTCCGTCTTCGTCCCCGGCCACACGCTGGCAACAGGCTATGCTGGAGGGGCCCATGGCAGCTATTCCAACGTTGCCTGCCTCAACCCGAAGGGCGCGATGATGTGGTGGCAGATAATCCGCACCGACATGGCCGCCGCTGCCGAGGTCGAGGCCCGCATACAGGCCTTCCTCGCCGCACATGTCCTACCGTTTCGCACCCGTTACAATGTCGGTGATGCAGCACTCGATAAGGCGATGGCGGCGGCCGGCGGCTGGGCGCCGCTCGGGCCGCGACTGCTCTGGCCCTACAGCTCCGTTCCCGATCAGGAAATACCGACGCTGGTCAGGGCGGCTCACGCGGCTTTCCCGGAATGGTGGTAGACCCGTCACCAAGGCGCGGGACGACGGAGGCTCTTCAGCAGCCGGCGCGTGCTCCCTGTGTCGCGCGTGACGCAAACGCCCCCGGCTGAGGGACATCGGCCTCGCGCCGTGCCAGCGAATTGCGCAAGAGCGCGATCGCCTCGCGGCCGGCGGTCGCAATCTCGCGTGGCCTGTCGACGCCGACGATCATGAACTCCTTGATCCCCAAAGCGGCGTAAGAAAGCAGCGAAAGCGCGACCTGCGCCGGCGGCCCGGCAAGTTCGAGCGCCTTCTGGCAGGAAGCGGCCGGTTTGTCTTCCGAACGGATTCGGACCGGAAGCGCGAAACGCAGCTTGCCGGCCCGGCCGTGTTCGGCAGCAGCGCCGCGTACACGCTCCATTGACTGGCGGATTTCTGCAAGCGAGCCCGGCGCCAGCTCGAACACATCCGCATGCCTGCCCGCGACCCTGAGCGCCGTGCCCGACTGTCCGCCCATGCGGATGGTCACATCGGCACCATGCGGCCCCTTGCGCGGCACATAGCCGCCTTTGATGCTGTAAAAGGTGCCTTCATGGTCGAACGGCCTGTCGTTCGACCACAACCGCTTCAGCAGCACCAGATATTCATCGATGCGTTGCCAGACCACTGTGTGGCCGGCCGGACGTGCCTCGGCATCGTCGTCGCTCAGCGGCTCGCTGAGCATCCTGAGCGACAGCCGGCCACCGCTTCTCGCGTCGAGGGCAGCGAGTTGCCGCGCCGCCACGGTTGGTTCGATCACGCCTGCCCAATGCGTGAGCACGACCTCCAGGGACGAGGTCCGGTCCAGCGTCTGGGCGGCAAGGTCCATATTGGTCAGCAGTCCGGCCTGGTCGTCGATGACGATCTTCCGGAATCCGGCATCCTCGATCAGTGACAGCTTCGTCGCGGTCTCGACAAAGTCGTAGAAAAAGCTGGCGTTGGTGGCGTGGATCTTACCGGGAACATGCGTGAACTCGATCGGCATTGCCATCTCCTCCATCACGTTGGAATCAGGGCGCGCAAAAGCGCACCGGCATTCGGTTCATCAACTCCGGAATTTCTGCAAACGGCAGGCCGCTATCCCGAGGAAGCCTCGATGATCAGAGCCTTGACAATCAGGGGATCAGCCCCAGTACCACTGCCCCGGTGAATACAAACGCAAGGGCAAAGACGAGATAGGCGAAAGCGCCGGCGTAGGCCGGCCGCCACACCTGGTCGGAACCCAGCCTTTGGCCTTTGCGGGCAGTCTGAGCGTTCTGGCTATAGGACATATCGACCTCCGTCTCGGCGCTTAATCTATAAAATCAGTAGACTTTGTCGAGTGCTATTTTCGCGCGATCCTTAGAACAATTTTCTCCAAATGATAGACACATTAGTGCTTTTACTGCTTAGCGCTGCCTTTTGCGGCATGCCGGGGTGACGGCAGGAAACGTCAGGTCCATGTGTCTGTGGCTCCTTGGCCATCCAATGGATGAGGGATAGCATCGCTTCAGCGGAAAGCCGCGACGTCACGGCAAGGCAGCAGGGAGCATACCATGGGCACAAGACTGGCCGGCAAGGTCGCCATCATTTCGGGCGGCGCGACGGGAATGGGCGGTGCGGCCTCGGAGCTTTTCGCGGCCGAGGGCGCCAAGGTGGCGATCGTCGACCGCAACGGCGAAGCGGCGGCGGCTACCGCAGCGGTAATCAGGCAACGCGGCCATGTCGCCGAGCACTGGGTCGCCGACGTATCGGATGAGGCGCAGGTCGAAGCGGCGGTGAAGGGCGCGACGGAAAAATTCGGCCCGGTTACGGTTCTGTTAAACCACGCCGGCACCATCGTCATCAAACCCTTCCTGGAGACCACGCTGCAGGAATGGGACTGGCTGCATGCCGTCAATGTGCGTTCGATGTTCCTGATGACGCGTGCCGTGCTGCCCGGCATGATCGCCGCCGGCGGCGGTTCCATCGTCTGCACCTCGTCGATCTCGGCGGTGGCGGCGACGCCGATGGAGGTGCTTTACGACACCACCAAGGGCGCCTGCCATATGTTCGCGCGTGCCATCGCCGTCGAGTTCCGCGACCGCAACATCCGCTGCAATGCGGTCTGTCCAGGGTTCATCAGGACACCGCATGGCCTGCGCGAGGTCGCCGATCTCGACAAACTCGGCGTCGATGTCTCCGACGCGGCAATGGCGGCGCAACAAGGGCGGATCGGCGAGCCGGAAGAGGTCGCGAAGGCAGCCCTGTTCCTGGCCAGCGACGAGGCCAGCTTCGTCAACGGCGCGCATCTGTTCGTCGACAACGGCTTCACGGCGATGTGAAAAGCGGAGCGCCGCTCTACCGCTCTTCGCGCCGGAACGGCTTGAGCAGCGCCGACGGGGCCACCGCATTGCGCGACATCACCGCCATAGCGACGATGGTGAAGATGAACGGCAGCATCAGGAAGGCCTCGTAGGGGATATGGCCAAGCCCGCTCGCCTGCATGCGCAACTGCAGGGCATCGACGAAGGCAAACAGCAGTGCCGCGCCTGCCGATCGCCACGGATCCCAGCGGCCGAAAACGACGAGCGCGATTGCCACCCAGCCACGCCCCGAAACCACGCCGAAGGTGAAGGCGTTGAATTGCGCCATCGACAGGAAGGCACCGGCCAGTCCCATCAAGGCACCGCCGAGGATCACCGCCTGGAAGCGCGTAGCGATGACGCTGACGCCGGCCGAATCGGCGGCGCGCGGGTTTTCGCCGACCATGCGGACCGACAGGCCCCAGGGTGTGCGGTAGAGCACGAAGGCGGCCAGGGGAATAGACAGCATCGCCATGTAGACCAGCGAAAACTGGTTGAACACCGCCGGCCCAAGCACCGGTACGTCGGACAGGATCGGGATCGGCAGCGTCTCGAACCCCTTGATGTTCGGTGGCACCGATTGCTGGCCGAAGATCAGCCGGTAGAGGAAATAGGCAAGGCCCGACGAGAACAGCGTCACGCCGATGCCGCAGACATGCTGGCTGAGGCCGAGCGCTACCGTGAACAGCGCATGCACGGCACCCATCAGCGCCCCGGTCAGCACCGCCGCAAGCACGCCGAGCCACAGGCTGCCGCCCAGGCTCGCCGCGGTGAAGCCGGTCATTGCCGACAAAAGCATGATGCCTTCGATGCCGAGATTGAGCACCCCGGCGCGCTCGGAGAACATCTCGCCCAGCGTCGCGAAGGCCAGCGGCGTGGCGATGCGGATGATGGCGGCCAGGAAGCCGACCTGGAAGATCTGTTCCAGCACCACGCTCATTTGGCTATTCCCACGCGACGGATGCGATAGGCGGTGAACAGCAGCGCCACCAGCATGGCGAGCAGCGCAGTTCCCTGGATGACATCGCTGAGGAAGGCCGGAACGCCGGTCGCCCGCGACATCGCCTCGGCGCCGGTCATCACCGCGGCAAGGAAGATCGCCGCCGGCACCACGCCGAGCGGATTGAGCCTCGCCAGCATGGCGACGACGATGCCGGAATAGCCATAGCCCGGCGAGATGTCACTCATCACCTGGAAATGCACGCCGCCGACCTCGCCGACGCCCGCAAGGCCGGCCAATGCGCCAGACAGCAGCGCCGTCGAAATCAGCACCCGCTCGACATTGATGCCGCCATAGCGCGCGGCTTCCGGGTTCTCGCCGGTGACCCTGATGCGGAAGCCGAGCGTCGTACGCGCGACCACGAACCAGATCAGGGGTGCCGCGACCAGCGCCGCGACGACGCCGAGATGCAGCCGCGTGCCTTCGATGAGTACCGGGAAATTGGCCGTATCCTCGATCGGCGGCGAGATCGGGTAGCCGCTGAAACTGTCCTTCCATGGCCCCTCGATCAGCGCCATCAGTGCGTAGAAAATGACCGAGTTGAGCAGCAGCGAGCTGACCACGTCATCGACCCTGAATTTTACCCGCAGCGTGGCGGGGATCAGGGCGACGGCCGCGCCGGCGGCGGCACCCGCCAGCGCCATCAGCAGCATGGCGAGCGGCCCCGGCATCGGGATTGCACCGACGGCACAGCTCGCCACCGCACCAGCCAGCAATTGCCCTTCGGCGCCGATATTCCAGAATTTGGCGCGGAAGGCGACTGCCACGGCCAGTCCCGTGAAGATCATCGGGGTGGCACGCACCAGCGTTTCGGTGACGGCGTAGCTGTCGCCCAGCGACGCCGAAAACATTACGCCATAAGCCTCGACGACGCCGGCGCCGGCCAGTGCGATGAGGCCGCTGCACAGGATCAGCGTCGCGCCGATTGCGAGCAGCGGCAGCGCCAGATTGAACCAGGCGGGCGTTGAGGTGCGGGCCTCGAGACGGAACATCACGCCTCCGCTCCGGTCATCATCAACCCGAGTCTAGCGACGCTGGCGTCGGCACTGTCGAGCGTGCCGACGATGCGGCCCTCATACATCACCGCGATACGATCCGAGAGCATCAGCAACTCTTCCAGGTCCTCGCCAATGACGATGATGCCGCAGCCCTTGGCGCGCATGTCGAGGAATTTTTCGTGGATGAAGCGCGCGGCGCCGATGTCGAGGCCGCGAGTCGGCTGCGAAACGATCAGCACCTTTGGATCGAAGGCGAGTTCGCGCGCCAGAAGCGCCTTCTGCAGATTGCCGCCGGAAAGCGCCCCGGCGCGCGTCATCGGGCCGGGGCAACGTATGTCGTAGGCCTTGATCTGCGCCTCGGCGAAGGCGCGGATCGCATCCGGCTTGAGCAGGCCGTTGCGGCTGAACGCCGCCGTGCCGATGCGTGGCAGCACCATGGAATCGGCAAGCGGCAGATTGGTGACCAGCCCTGTCGTCATGCGGTCTTCCGGGATGCGGCCGAGGCCGAGCGCCTGGACTGTGCTCGGCGAGAACCGCGAAACCGCTTTGCCGGCTATGGTCATCTTCCCGGCATCGGGCGCACGCACGCCGGAGATGACCTCGGCAAGCGCGCGCTGGCCATTGCCGGAGACGCCGGCGATGCCAAGGATCTCGCCGCCACGAACCGACAGCGAAACATCGTGCAGCGCCATGCCGGAATGATGCGATGTCGAGATACCGTCGAGGGTCAGCACGGCCGCACCGGGCATCGACGGTCCTCTGGCCGGAGGCACGATCTCGTGGCCGCACATCAGCCGCGCCATCTCCGAGGACGTCGTGCTGGCCGGCGCATCGACCCGGCCGGCGACGCGCCCGTGCCTGAGCACGACGCAGCGATGCGTCAGCGCCCGCACCTCGTTGAGCTTGTGCGAGATGAAGATGATGCCGAGCCCTTGTGCCGCCATCGAGCGCAGCGCCGAAAACAGTCCGTCGACCTCTGTCGGCGCCAACACCGCTGTCGGCTCGTCGAGGATCAGCAGCCTTGCGCCGCGAAACAGCGCCTTGACGATTTCGAGCCGCTGCTGCTCGCCGACCGCCAGCGCCGAGACGGGAAGGTCCGGGTCGAGCGTCAGCCCGTGCTGGCGGCCGATCTCGGCGAGCCGCGCCAGCCCGCCGGGACGATCGATCCGGCCCGATCTGCCGGGAATACCGATCAAGAGGTTTTCCAGCACCGAAAGCCGCGATGCGAGATGGAAATGCTGGTGCACCATGCCGATGCCGGCGGCAAGCGCATCGGCCGAACTGTTGATCGTCACCGGCCGGCCCTGCACCAGGATCTCGCCGGCATCGGGCGCATAGGCGCCGAACAGCACATTCATCAGCGTCGTCTTGCCGGCACCGTTTTCGCCGAGCAGCCCGAGGATTTCACCCGGCGCGACGCTGAGATCGACGGCTTCGTTCGCCTTGACGGCGCCAAAGCTCTTGGAGATGCCGCGCATTTCGATGAGAGGGGCAGGCGTTGACAAGGCGGGATCCTGGTGGCGTTGACGCCGATATCCCTCCCCCTTGAGGGGAGGGTGCCGAGCGAAGCGAGGCGGGAGGGGTCACCTCAACTGCCTCGACCTCTGACTGAAAAAGATGGAGCGCGTCGCCGCGGACCCCACCCGGCTCTGCGGGCCACCCTCCCCACGAGGGGGAGGGCAAGCACCTAATCCGAGACCGGCGTATTCTCATCGACATCGACGCGGAAATTGCCGTCAAGGATTTCGGCCTTCTTCTTTTCGACCAAGTCCTTGACCTCGGCCGGCAGCGTCTTGTCGAACTTGTGGTAGGGCGCGAGGTAGGAGCCGCCCTTGGCCATGCGCGAGAAATCGCCGTAATCCTGCGCGGTGAAGACGCCGGCCTTGACCAGCTTGATTGCCTGCTCGACGGTCGGATACATGTCCCAGACCGGGCCGGTGATCACGGTGTCGGGGCCGAGGCTCGATTGGTCCGACATGTTGGAGATAGCGAGGATCTTCTTCTCGACCGCCGCTTCGATGACGCCAAAACGCTCGGCATAGATGACGTCGACGCCGGCGTCGATCTGGGCGACAGCAGCTTCCTTTGCCTTCGGCGGATCGAAGAACGAGCCGATGAAGGCGACCTTCTTCTTGATGTTGGGATTGACCTCCTTGGCGCCGGCAAAGAAGGCGTTGACCAGCCGGTTCACTTCCGGAATGCCCATCGCCGCGACGGCGCCGATCGTGCCCGATTTCGACATTTTTCCGGCAATCATGCCGGACAGATAGGCCGGCTCGTGGATCCAGTTGTCGAAAACCCCGAAATTCGGTTCGGCCGGCCCGGCGCCGGAGCCGAACAGGAAGGCGGTCTTCGGGAATTGCTTGGCGGTCCTGCGCGATTCGCGCTCGGCGGCGAAGGCATCGCCCAGCACCAGCTCATAGCCGCCCTGCGCATATTCGCGCATGACACGGCTGAAATCGGCGGTCTGTACCTTCTCCGACCATTTGTATTCGATGCCGAGTTCCTTCTCGGCCTTCTGCAGGGCGACATGGATCTGGTTGTCCCACGGTTCCTCGATCGGCGTGGCGAAGATCGCCGCCACTTTCAGCTTCTTGGTCTTGGCAAAGGCGCTCCTCGGCAGCATCGCCGCCGCCAGGCCGAGCGCGCCCAGCTCCAGCACGTTGCGTCGCGAAAGCCCTTCGCGTTTCGATTGGATTCTGCTCTTCCCGTTGTCCATTGCATGCCCCTCTGATTGGCGCCGTGTCGAGCCGGCTCTCTTCTCTGGAATATCGGCGAAGGAACTATGGAACGGTGCCCGGCTTTTGTCCACATGGTCAAATTTGGCCGGGCGGAACTGCTGTAAACGTTCGTGTAATCGCACCTTTAGAACGACCGGAGCTGCTTGCTCACAATCTCTCGAGCGCCACCGCGATCCCCTGGCCGACCCCGATGCACATGGTCGCGAGGCCGTAGCGGCCGCCGCGTTCGCGCAGCTCCAGCGCAGCCGTGCCCGTGATGCGCGCCCCGGACATGCCGAGCGGATGGCCGAGCGCGATGGCGCCGCCATTCGGGTTGACGTGCTCCGCATCCTCGGCAATGCCGAGTTGGCGCAGCACCGCGATGCCTTGCGAGGCGAAGGCCTCGTTGAGCTCGATGACATCGAATTGTCGCGGCTCCAGGCCGAGCCGGGCGCATAGCTTTTGCGTGGCCGGCACCGGACCAATGCCCATGATGCGCGGCGCCACGCCGGCGGTGGCACCGCCGAGAATACGGGCGATCGGCGTCAACCCGTATCTTTTCACGGCCGTTTCCGAGGCGACGATCAGCGCTGCGGCACCATCGTTAACGCCCGAGGCATTGCCGGCGGTAACCGTGCCGCCTTGCCGGAACGGCGTCGGCAACTTGGCTAACGAGTCGATCGTCGTGCCTGCTCGCGGATGCTCGTCCTTTGATACGATCACCGGATCGCCCTTGCGCTGCGCGATCGTCACCGGCGTAATTTCCTTCGCCAGCCGACCATTGGCTTGCGCGGCGATTGCCTTGTCCTGGCTGCGCACGGCAAACGCATCCTGGTCTGCGCGGGAGACAGCGAACTCTTCCGCCACGTTCTCACCGGTCTCCGGCATCGAATCGACGCCGTATTGCTTCTTCATCAGCGGATTGATGAAGCGCCAGCCGATCGTGGTGTCGTAAATCTCGGCATTGCGCGAAAAGGCGGTCTCCGCCTTCGGCATGACAAACGGAGCACGGCTCATCGATTCGACGCCGCCTGATACTATCAGCTCCGCCTCGCCGGCTTTGATGGCGCGGGCAGCAATCATCACCGCATCCATGCCCGAACCGCAGAGGCGATTGACGGTCGAGCCGGGAACCTCCTTGGGCAGGCCGGCCAGCAGCAGGGACATCCGCGCCACATTACGATTGTCCTCACCGGCCTGGTTGGCGCAGCCATAGACGACATCGTCGATGGCGGCCCAGTCGATGCCCGAATTACGCTCGACCAGCGCCTTCAAAGGGATAGCGCCGAGATCGTCGGCACGGACCGCCGACAGCGAACCGCCGAAGCGTCCAATCGGCGTGCGGATGTAGTCGCAGATATAGGCCTCGGCCATAATGCAGCCTTCCCTTTCCCGGCCCAGCCATGTTGGCCGCATTCTCCTCGAGACGAAAGCACATCTCGCCGCCGGCCGTTAGGCCAAAGACAATTTCAGCTGCCGCCTGCGGGGAGCGGCGGATCAGCCGATGCTTTCTCCACCGTCGATCACCAGCGCCTGACCGGCGTTGATACTAGCCGCCGTCCCAGGAACCGGTTTCGGCCATTTGCCTAAGCAGAGGTGCCACTCGAAAGACGTCCTTGCCGGTCTGCTGGTGCCAGTGATCCAGCCGCTGGATGATCTTGTCCACGCCTTCGAGGCTCGCCCAGAACATCGGCCCGCCTTTGCCGACCGGGAAGCCGTAGCCGTTGACCCAGACAAGGTCGATATCGGACGCCCGGGCGGCAATCTTTTCCTCGAGGATTTTGGCGCCCTCGTTGATCATCGGATAGAGCGTCCGCTCGATGATCTCCTCGGCGCCGATTGGCCGCGGTGCAATGCCGCGTTCGGCAGCTTTGTTACGGATCAGCGTCTCGACCTCGGGATCGGGCAGCGGCGTGCGCGAACCGTTCTCATAACGATAGAAGCCGCTGCCGGTCTTCTGGCCGAAATGTCCCTGTTCGCACAACGCATCGGCGATCACGGCCGACTGGCCACGCGCCTTGCGGTTGCGCCAGCCTATGTCGAGGCCGGCGAGATCGCTCATCTCGAACGGCCCCATCGGCCAGCCAAAATCGGTGAACACCTGGTCGACCTGGCTCGGCATGGCGCCTTCCAGCAGAAGCGTCTCCAGTTCCGCACCGCGCGCCGCCAGCATGCGATTGCCGACGAAGCCGTGGCAGACGCCGACAACGACCGGCACCTTGCCGATCCGCCGTGCCAGATCGACGATGGTCGCCAGCACGTCGGGCGAAGTCTTGTCGGCGCGGACGATTTCCGAAAGCTTCATGACGTTAGCCGGCGAAAAGAAATGCATGCCGAGGAGATCTTGCGGCCGCGACGTCGAACCGGCGATCTCGTTGACGTCGAGATAGGAGGTGTTGGTGGCGAGGATCGCGCCCGGTTTGGCCACCGCATCGAGCCTGCCGAAGACATCCTTCTTGACCGCCATCTCCTCGAACACGGCCTCGACGATCAGGTCGCAATCGGCGAGGTCGGCATAGTCGGTGCTGCCCCTGAACAAATCCAGCCGCTCGCGCTTGGCGTCTTCGCTCAGCGATCCGCGGATAACGGAAACGGCATAATTCTTGTCGATCGTCGTCAGTCCGCGTTGCAATGCTTCCTGCGTCGTCTCCAGCAAGGTCACGGGAAGACCGCCATTGACGAACGCCATGGCGATGCCGCCGCCCATGGTGCCGGCGCCGATGACGCCGACCCGGGCGATCTTGCGCCTGACGACATCCTTGCCGGCAATCTTTGCCGCCTCACGTTCAGCGAAGAACAGATGCCGCTGCGCGCGTGACTGGTCACCGGCGACAAGCTTGAGGAACAGGTCGCGCTCCGCCGCCAGCGCTTCGTCGAAGGGCAGCGTCAGGGCGTTGCGGACCGACTGCGCACAGGCGATCGGCGCTTCGAGGCCGCGTGCTTTTTTGGAAAACGCTGCCGCCTGCTTGTCGAAAGCCGGCAAGTCGGCCTGGTCGAGGCGATCATTGCGGTCGCGCACGGGCGTGAACGGATCGCCTTTCGCGGCCGTTTCGCTGGCGAAACTCACCGCTTTCGCGATCAGGTCGCCATCGAAGACGGCATCCACGAGGCCGTCGGCGAGCGCCTCGGCAGCACCGATCGGCGTTCCCGAAACGATCATGCTGAGTGCCTTTAGCGGACCAACCAGGCGCGGCAGGCGAACCGTGCCGCCGCCGCCCGGCAGCAGGCCGAGCTTGACTTCCGGCAGGCCGAGCCTTGCCGTTCGGTCGGCAACACGGAAATGGCAGCCGAGCGCCAGTTCCAGGCCGCCGCCGAGCGCAGTGCCGTGAATAGCTGCGACCGTCGGCTTGGTAATAGTTTCCAGCACGGCGACAATAGCGCGCAATTCCGGCTGCTGCGCCGGTCTGCCGAATTCGGTGATATCGGCGCCGGCGACGAAGGTCCGCCCGGCGCAGGCGATCACGATTGCTCCGACCGACGGCTCGTCCCGCAGGGAAACGAGCGCCCGCATCAACGGCTCGCGCACATGGAAGCTCAGCGCGTTGACCGGCGGATTGTCGATGATCACCACCGCGACGTTGCCATGCCTTGTGGTGCTGACGAAATCGGACACGCAAACCTCATACAACGATGTTGGCCAATAGCGCGACGGGATTTACAGCGCTGGCATGCGGATGGGAACCACGTGTTTTGCGGGCCGGATCGTTATCCCCTCGCCGCCGGGTGCCTTGCCTTAGCGCAGCGCCTTCTGCCCACCGGCGGCGGTGATGACGCCGACGATGATCAGCCCTGTCAGCACCAGGCGGACGCCGACGCTGACGCCGAATGTGTTGAGCATGGTCAACAGCAGCACGAGAAACAGCGCCGCGCCCCAGACCCCCGGCACGTTGGCCTTGCCGCCAGCTACCGACGTGCCGCCGATGACGACGACCGCGATCGAGGCCAGCAGATACTCATTGCCGATGTCGACATTGGCGCCGCGGAAATAGCCGGCGAGCAGTGCGCCGTCGAGGCCGCCGAGCGCGCCCGACAGCGTGTAGGTGAGGAAGCGGGTGCGGCCGACATTGACGCCGGCCAGCCAGGCGGCGCGGATGTTCTGGCCGATCGCCAACACCGAGCGTCCGTAGATCATGCGCTGCAAAACGATGCCGGCGCCGATGGTGAACAGCACGGTGAGGATCGCCAGCACCGGGATGCCGAACACCTGCCAGTTGGTGAAGTCGGCAAAGCCCGGCGGCGGCTTGATCTGCAGGCCGCGCCCATAGCTGATATCGACCGACTGGATAACGAAACTGGCCGACAGCGTCGCGATGATCGGCGGAATGCGCAGCGCCCAGATCAGCAGATAGTTGACGGCGCCGATCGCCATGCCGCAGGCAAGCGCGGCCAGCAGCCCGACCGCAATCATCGCATCATTGCCGTCCATGACCTTCATGGCGACGGCGCTGGCAAGGCCGATGTTGGCCGGCAGCGACAAGTCGACATTGCCCGGCCCGAGCGTGATGACGAACATCTGGCCGACGCCGACAATGACGGTGAAGACGGCGAGCGACAGCGCCGCCGTGATCATGCCGCCGCCGCCATAGCCGCCGGTGAAGGCGATGGTCGCCAGCCACACCAGCAGCGCCCCGAAGAATGACCAGATCCAGGGTCTGGCGAGCAGGGTCCGCAGCGAAGCCATGCTCACCTCTCCCTGCGGCTGATCAGCACCCGCGCTGCCAGCACGATGATCAGGATGGCGCCATTGGCGGCGACCTGCCAGTCGGGCGGAATGTGCATGAAGGTCAAGAGCGGCGATGCGGCCAGAGCCAGCGTCAGCGCGCCGATGACGGCGCCGATCGGCGACACCCGGCCGCCGACGAACTCGCCGCCGCCGAGGATGACGCCGGCGATCGAAAGCAGCGTGTAGCCATTGCCGATATTGGCATCGGCCGAGGTGGTGATGCCGATCAGCGCCATGCCGGACAAAACGCCGAACAGACCGGTCAGCGCAAACAGCGCGATCTTGGTGCGCAGCAGCGACCAGCCGGCGCGCTTGAGTGCGGCTGAATTGCCGCCCGATCCACGCAGGATGACGCCATACGAGGTGCGCATCAGGCCAAAGTGGACGACGGCCGCAATCAGCAATGCCGCGATGATCGGGAACGGAATGAAGGGTGGTTTGAAGGCCATCAGCGCCAGCAGCCAGTCCGGCGCCTTGCCGCCGGGTTTGGGCAGGATGAGGATGGCCAGGCCCTGCCAGACGAAACTCATGCCGAGCGTCACCACGATAGAGGGCAGGTTGCGCAGGTGGATCAGCGCGCCGAGCAGCGCGTAGACGCCGATCGACCCGAGCAGGATAACGACGCCGAGCAGCGGCGCGTCCTTCAGCCACGTCGCCGTCACACAGCCGACGAAGCCGACAAAGGTGCCGATCGACAGATCGAGCTCATTGCCGGCGATGACGAACATCTGCGCGATCGTCGCCAGTGCGATCGGGATCGCCAGATTGAGCATCAGGCTGAAGCCGAAATAGCTGATGGCGCGCGGGTTGAGCCAGGCGATAGCGATGAGCACCAGCGCCAGCGACAGTGCCGGCAGCAGGCTGCGCAGCATACGCGCCCGTCTCGTGGCGCGAGCCGAAGATCTTAGCCCATTCTCAACGGATGCCGCTGTCATCTCAGGCCGCCTCGCCGAACGATGACTGGATGATTTTTTCCTCCGTCAGTTCGTCGCGACGAAGGTTGGCGACGATCCGGCCGTTCTTGAACACATAGATATGGTCGCAATTGTCGAGCTCTTCGGTTTCGGTGGTGTACCAGAGGAAAGTGCGGCCATGGCGAGCCTCCTCGCGCACCAGGTCGTAAACTTCGAGCTTGGTTCCGATGTCGACGCCGCGCATCGGATCGTCCATCAGCACGATCTTGGCGTCGGAGCCGAGCGCCCGCGCGAACAGCGCCTTCTGCTGGTTGCCGCCGGACAGCGAGAAGATGTTGTTGTTCATGTCCGGCGTACGAATGCCGATTTTCCGCTGCCACAACTCGGCGAGCTCGGCTTCGCGGTGCGGCGAGATCAAGAGGCCGTTGCGCAATCGCGCCAGCGAACGGATGCCGATGTTCTCGGCAATCGACCACTGCGGAAAAATCCCGTCCGACTGGCGGTCGCCGGCAACCAGCGCCACCGGGGCGGTGACCTCGATGCCGGTCCTGGCGCGGGAAGCCGCCGCAAAGATCGCCAGCAAAAGATCGGTCTGCCCATGCCCGGCAAGTCCGGCAAGGCCGATGATCTCACCGGCACGGGCAACAAGCTCGCTGCCGTCCTGCTGTCGCGCCGGCCGCGCCCGGACCCGCAGCGGACCGGGCTCCGGCTTGCCGCTCGCAATCTCTGCGGCGGCCTTCTCGCGTGCCGCAGCTCCGCCCATCGCCGTCACCAGCCTGTCGCGGTCGAATTGATCGGCCTCCCCGGCGGCGACGACCTTGCCGTCGCGCATCACGACGATGCGGTCGGCATTTCCGAGCACTTCGCCGAGCACATGCGAGATCAGGATGCAGCTCTTGCCGGCGGCTACGAAGCGGCGCACGAACGCCAGCAGCTGGCCGGCGGTATGCGCATCGAGCGAGGATGTCGGCTCGTCGAGGATGACCAGTTCGAGCGGCTCCTGCGTGACCGTGAAGGCGCGCGCCACCTCCACCATTTGCCGGCTGGTGATGGAAAGATCACCGACGATGTCGGATGCCGAGATGCTGTGGCCGGGAAAAATCTCGTCGAGCTTGGCGGCGATCAGATCGGCCGCCTTGCGCCGCCAGCCGAAGCCATTAAGCGACGCGTGGTTGATCCGCGTGTTCTCGGCGACGCTGAGGTTCGGGCAGAGCGATAGTTCCTGGAAAACACAACGGATGCCGAGCTGCTGTGCGCGCGGCACCGAATAACTTGCCTCGACACCGCCGCGGACCGCGATCTGCCCGCTGTCGGGGGCAAGCGTGCCCGCCACCATATGCATGAGCGTCGATTTTCCGGCCCCGTTATGGCCGACGAGACCGACGCATTCTCCGGCACGAACGCTGAAATCGACACCGGCGAGCGCCCTGACGGCGCCGAAATGTTTTTCAGCTCCGTCCAGTCTTATGATGTCCAAACTGACGGCGCCGAAAAGCTTTTCGGCGCCGTCCGGCATGATGATGTCTGCATTGGCCTCGGGCATCCCTCAACGATACCCGGTTATCCGTGGCGGCAACAATAGTGCCATGCTCACTTGATGTTGGCCTTGATCGCCGCGATGGCGTCTTCCTGCGTGTATTCGTGGCTGGCGACGCCGCCCTTCGGAATCTTCGGCAGCGCGGCCTCGAAATCATCCTGTGTGAAGGCAAGATAGGGAACCAGCAAGTCGTGCGGCACGTCGGTGCGGCCGTCGAGCACCTGCTGCGCCACCCAGAAGGCAAGCGTCGATACGCCCGGTGCGATCGATGCCGACCAGGTCTGGTAACCGTCCTTTTCCTTCTGCTCCTTCCACCACTGCAATTCGTCCTGGCGATTGCCCATGATGATGGTCGGGCGCGGCTTGCCGGCGGCGGCGAAAGCCTGCGCCGCGCCGTAGCCGTCACCGCCCTGGTCGACGACCCCGACAACATCCGGCAGCGACGGCAGGATCGTTGCGACGGCTTTCTGTGCCGTTGTCTGGTCCCAGTCGCCGGTCACCGAGCCGACGATCTTGAACTCGGGATGGGCAGCGACACCCTCGAGGATGCCGGCGTGGATGGCGTCGTCGATCGAGGTGCCGGCGAGACCGCGGATTTCCAGGAGATTGCCACCCTTGGGCTGGAACTTGGCCATCTGTTCGACTTCCTGCTTGCCCATGTCCTTGAAGTCGACGACGACGCGGTAGGCGCAGGGTTCGGTGACGATGCCGTCGAACGAGACGACGACGATGCCGGCGTCGCAGGCCTGCTTGATGGCGCCGTTGAGGGCATCCGGAGACGCCGCGTTGATGACGATGGCATCATACCCCTGCAGGATCAGGTTCTGCACTTGCGCTGCTTGCGTCGGCACTTCCTTGTCGGCCGTCGTGAAGACGTCCGCGGCGCCGACCACCTTGTCGGCAACCGCCTTCTTGGTGACGATGGCGTAGCTGTCCAGCATCGCCTGCCGCCAGGAATTGCCGGCGTAATTGTTGGAGAAGGCGATTTTCTTGCCGCTGGTGTCGGCAAGCGCGGTGCCCGAGGCGAGCATCGCCGCAAGGGCGCCCAAAACGAATATTTTCTTCATGTCATACTCCTCCCGTGAGTTGCTGTCTTACTGGTGGCTAATGGCTGGCTGATGGCTGATACGCTCACAACGCTGTTTTTTATCTATTATCAGACAAATGCAGATGGGCGACAAGCTGTCAACAGCAATCCATGGCCGGCGATCAACTTGCGGTGCAATCATTGAAAACGGTTCGGCTCCTGGTCTAGGGATGGCACTGGAGACCGATTTGAATGGCAGCGAACCTTGCCCCGGGTGCACCCGGCATTCCGGCGCGCTGGACCTCGAGCGCCAAGAGCGGCGTCGGCACTGCGCTCTCGCCGGCCTGCCCGATCTGGTTCACCATCAGTCACGGCATTCTCAACGAGATCTACTATCCCCGCCTCGACAGCGCCTGCACCCGCGATCTGGGGCTGATCGTCACCGGACCCGACGGCTATTTCTCGGAAGAAAAGCGAGACGCCGAGCACAGCATCGAACCGCTCGAGGACGGGGTGCCTGCCTATCGGCTGGTCAACACCGCGGCCGATGGAAGCTATCGGATCCAAAAGCGGATCATTACGGATCCGGAACGTCCCGTCGTGCTGCAAGAGATCATTTTCACGCGGCTCAAAGGCGCGGCCGCCGACTACCGCGTCTACGCGCTGCTGGCGCCGCACCTCGTCAACGCCGGCATGGGCAACACCGCCTGGATCGACGGCCATGAAGGACAGCCTGTCCTGTTTGCATCGGGACGCGGCGTCTGCCTGGCGCTCGCCTCGTCGCTGCCGTGGAAGGCGTGCTCGGCCGGCTATGTCGGCGCCTCCGACGGCTGGCAGCAGCTTCGTCAAGGCGGCCGGCTCGATCCGGCCTGCCGCAGGGCCGAGGATGGCAATGTCGCGCTGACCGGCGAGATCGGCTTTTCGGCCGCGAATCCAAAAATATTGCTGGCGCTCGGCTTCGGCACGACACCGCAACAGGCGGCGGAAACCGCTTTTGCCAGCCTGAGGCAAGGTTTTGAGCCCGCGGTCAGATCCTATGGTCAAAAATGGCGCCAATGGCAGGCCGGTTTGCTGCCGCTGGACCGGCAAGCGGCGTTCGGCCTCAATCCCTACCGCATCAGCACTGCGGTGCTGGCGGCACACCGCTCGTCGACCGGAGCAGCCGTCGCCAGCCTGTCGATCCCGTGGGGCTTCAACAAGGGCGACGACGATCTGGGCGGCTATCACCTGGTCTGGCCGCGCGATCTGGTCGAAACCGCCGGCGGTTTCCTCGCCGCCGGCGACCCGGCGGAAGCCTTGCGCATCCTTGGCTATCTGCGCTCGATCCAGCAGCCGGACGGGCATTGGCCGCAGAACGCCTGGCTCGACGGTTCGGCCTATTGGCCGGGCATCCAGATGGACGAATGCGCCTTCCCGCTGCTGCTCGCCGACGCGCTGCGCCGCGCCGGGCATTTGCCGCCTGCGGTACTCTCCTCCTTCATGCCGATGATCGAGCGCGCGGCCTCCTACGTCGTGCGCAACGGCCCCGTCACCGGCGAAGACCGCTGGGAAGAGGACGCCGGCTACAGCCCGTTCACGCTTGCCGTCGAGATCGCCGCATTGCTAGCGGCTGCGGACATGTTCGATGCCGCCAGCAAAACAGAGCCGGCAAACTACCTGCGCGAAACCGCCGATGTCTGGAACGATCAGATCGAGCGCTGGACCTACGTCGCCGGTAGCTCCTCGGGCGATGAAGCCGGCGTCGAGGGCTACTATGTCCGCATTGCGCCGCCCGACAAAGCCGGCGCGGCATCGCCGAAAGACGGCTACGTCCCGATCAAGAACCGCCCGCCGGCCGATACGGACCGGCCGGCCAAGGCGATCGTCAGCCCCGACGCGCTGGCGCTGGTCCGTTTCGGCCTCAGGGCGGCCGACGATCCGCGCATCCTCGACACGGTCAAGGTGATCGACGCGCAATTGCGTTGCGAGCTGCCGCAGGGGCCGCTCTGGTACCGCTACAACGGCGACGGCTACGGTGAGCATGCGGACGGCGCGCCCTTCGATGGAACCGGCCAGGGCCGGCCCAGGCCGCTGCTGGTCGGCGAGCGCGCGCATTACGAGCTGGCGGCGGGGCGCAAGGACAAAGCGGCAAGCCTGCTCGCGACGTTTGAGGGCTCCGCCGGGCCGGGCGGCCTGCTGCCGGAGCAGGTCTGGGATGGTCCAGACATGCCGGAGCGCGAATTGCGGCATGGCGGCCCCTCCGGCAGCGCCAAGCCGCTGGTTTGGGCGCATTCCGAGCACATCAAGCTGCTGCGTTCGCTCCGCGACGGCGCCGTCTTCGACATGCCGCCACAAGGCGTCAAGCGCTATATCGAGGGCAGAACGGTGTCGCGCCTCAGGGCATGGCGCTTCAACCACAAGATCCGTACCATCCCGGCAGGCAAGGCGCTGCGCATCGAAGTTCTGGCCCGGGCGGTGGTTCATTGGAGCAGCGACAATTGGGCTACCGTCCATGACACCGGGACCGCCGCGAACCTTTTCGGCATCTATCTCGCGGAGTTGCCGGTTGCCGACGCCGCTCCGGGCAATAGCATTGTCTTCACATTCTTCTGGTCCGATGCCAGCCGTTGGGAGAATGTCGACTTTTCCGTTGGTATCGACGATGCGTCACAGCCACTAGATCATCGATCCCTCAAGTAAGGCAGGACGAGACCATGCAGATAGGAATGATGGGACTGGGCAGGATGGGCGCCAACATGGTTCGGCGCCTGCTGCGCGATGGCCACGAATGCGTCGTCTACGACATCAACCCGGCGAGCGTCGCGGCGCTTGTGACCGCCGGCGCGGTCGGAGCCGCCTCGATGGAGGACTTCGTCGGCAAGCTGACGAAGCCGCGCAGCGCCTGGCTGATGCTGCCTGCGGCGATCACCGGCCGGATCGTCGACCAGGTGGCCGCCCTGATGGAGCCCGGGGACATCATCATCGACGGCGGCAACTCCTATTATCATGAGGCCGTCGACCACGCCGCGCGCCTGGCCTTGAAAGGCTTGAGCTATGTCGATGTCGGCACCAGCGGCGGCGTCTGGGGCCTCGAGCGCGGCTACTGCCTGATGATCGGCGGCCCTGACAGCGCGGTCCAGCATCTCGATCCGATCTTCGCCACGCTGGCGCCCGGCGCCGACGCCGCTTCGCCTGCCCCCGGCAAGGACGCCGGAACCGCTCCCTTCGGCTATCTGCATTGCGGGCCAAGCGGCGCCGGCCATTTCGTCAAGATGGTCCATAACGGCATCGAATATGGTGTCATGGCCGCCTATGCCGAAGGCATGAACATCCTGAAGTCGGCGAATGCCGGCAAACGGCAGCGCACCGCCGACGCCGAAACCAGCCCGCTGGAAAACCCGCAATATTACCAGTTCGACATTGACATCGCCGAAGTGGCCGAGGTCTGGCGGCATGGCAGCGTCATCGGCTCGTGGCTGCTCGACCTGACGGCAGGCGTGTTGAAGGCCGATTCGGCGCTGACGCAGTTCGGCGGACGGGTATCGGATTCCGGCGAAGGCCGCTGGACGCTGAAGGCGGCGATCGACACCGGCGTGCCGGCGCCGGTGCTGTCGTCGGCGCTGTTCGACAGGTTCTCCTCGCAAGGCGAGTCCGAATTTGCCGACAAGCTTCTGTCCGCCATGCGCTATGCCTTTGGCGGTCATGTCGAAAAACCGAAGGCCGGCTCGTGACGGGCGACAGGGAGGCACGCCCATGAGCCAGGAACGGTCCGACACGCGGGTGCTTTTCGGCGCCACCGGCGATCTCGCCCACAAGAAGATCTTTCCCGCCCTCTACGCCATGGTGGCCAAGGGAACGCTGAACGAGCCGGTGATCGGCGTCGCCTTCGATCCCTGGGATCTCGCCAAGCTGCAGGCGCGCGCCCGCGACGGTATCGTCAATGCCATCGGCAGCATCGACGAGAAGATCTTCGCCAGGCTTGCCTCGCTGCTTCGCTATGTCAGCGGCGACTACCGGGCGCCTGCGACCTTCGAGAAGCTGAAGACCGCGCTCGGCAGCGCTGAGCGGCCGCTGCACTATCTGGCGGTGCCGCCGGCGATGTTCGAGGTGGTCGTCCAGGGGCTGGAACAGTCGGGCGCCGCCCAGGGCGCACGCCTGATGGTCGAAAAGCCGTTCGGCCACGATCTGCAATCGGCGCGCTGGCTGAACCGAGTGCTGCATCTGGTCTTCGACGAGAAGTCGATCTTTCGCATCGACCACTATCTTGGCAAGGAGGCGATCCAGAACCTGCTCTATTTCCGCTTCGCCAATTCCTTCCTCGAGCCGATCTGGAACCGCAACTTCGTCGAGAGCGTGCAGATCACCATGGCCGAGGATTTCGGTGTCGAGGGCCGCGGCCGCTTCTATGATGAGGTCGGCTGCATCCGCGACGTCATCGAAAACCACCTGCTCAACATCCTCTTGCTGCTCGCCATGGAGCCCCCGGTCGGCCGCTCGGCCGACGATCTGATCGACGAGAAGGTGCAGGTGCTGCGGGCGATCCGGACGCTGACCAGGGACGATGTCGTGCGCGGCCAGTTCGACGGCTATCTCAACGAGCCGGGCGTGGCGCCGAACTCGCCGGTCGAGACCTTCGCGGCGGTGCGCTTTTTCGTCGATACCTGGCGCTGGCAGGATGTGCCGTTCTTCATCCGCGCCGGCAAGTCCCTGCCGGTACACGCCACCGAGGTCATCGTGCGGCTGAAGCGGCCGCCGCTCGACGTCTTCGATCCAATCAAACCTGGCGACTGCAATCACGTGCGCTTCCGCATCGATCCGCAAGTGGCGATCTCGATCGGAGCCCGGCGCAAGGCACCCGGCGACGACATGGTCGGCGAACAGGTTGAGCTCACCGCGCTCGACGATTCGAAGGGCGACATGCCGCCTTACGAGCGGTTGATCGGCGACGCCATGAACGGCAACGGCCAGCTGTTCACCCGCCAGGACGCCAGCGAGCTCGCCTGGCGCATCGTCGGCCCGGTGCTCGGCGACACCACGCCGCCGCCTGTCTACGCGCCAAAGACCTGGGGGCCGGCCGAAGCCATGGCTGGATTCGGGCCGCCGAACGGCTGGATCAATCCGGCGAAATGATTTGTGGGAGGCGAAAGCGATGGCCAAAGCGGTGAAGCGACCGGCACCCGACGCCGAACAGATCGTGCTTGCGATCGACATCGGCGGCTCGCACGTCAAGATCCGCACCAGCGCCGGCGCAGAGGAGCGCAAGACCGCTTCCGGACCGGAGCTGACGCCGCAGCAGATGGTCGCTGCGGTGAAGACGCTCGCCGAAGGGCTGCACTACGATGTCGTCTCGATGGGCTATCCGGGTCCCGTGCACCACAACCGGCCTTTGACCGAACCGGCCAATCTCGGCAAAGGCTGGGTCGGCTGCGATTTCGCCGCTGAGTTCGGCAAGCCGGTGAAGGTCGTCAACGATGCGCTGATGCAGGCCGTCGGCAGTTATGAAGGCGGCCGCATGCTGTTCCTTGGCCTCGGCACCGGCCTTGGGGCCGCGATGATCGTCGATAACGTCGTGCAGCCGATGGAGCTTGCCCATCTTCCCTACAAGAAGCGCGGCAGTTTCGAAGACTATGTCGGCGAACGCGGGCTGCAAAAGCGCGGCAAGAAGAAATGGCGCAAATACGTCTTCGACGTCGTCGACCGGCTTCGCACCGCCATGCAGCCGGATTACGTGGTCATCGGCGGCGGCAATGTCGATGAACTCACCGACTTGCCCGCCGATTGCAGACGCGGCGACAACACACGCGCCTTCGAAGGCGGATTTCGACTGTGGCGCGACAAATCCCTGATTATCTGATATTGCTGATTGTCTGATATTATCGAGCACCGGCTCAGGGTTGTTAATCCCGCGCTGCCGTTAATATTATAATTCAAAATAATGTGTGACGTGGTGCGGCGTCATTGCATTGCGCAGATTTGCCGATTAGGAATTTCTGCGACCCCACGGACGGAGAGATAGATTGACCGACGACAACAACAACGCTCGCAAAGACATCGACCTGCTCGAGCTGACCGCCCATATCGTCTCCGCATATGTCGAGAAGAACCGCTTGCCGGCTTCCGGCCTCGGCGATCTCATCGCCAGCGTCAGCGCTTCCATAGGTGGGCTGGGGCAACCGGCAGTGCCGGTCGCCGCGCCGCTGACGCCTGCCGTCAATCCCAAGAAATCGGTGACGCCGGACTACATCATCTGTCTCGAGGACGGCAAGAAGTTCAAATCCTTGAAGCGCCATATCGGCGTTCATTTCGGGCTGACGCCAGACGCCTACCGCGCCAAATGGGGCCTGCCGTCGGACTACCCGATGGTCGCTCCCAACTACGCGGCCTCGCGTTCGCAGCTGGCCAAGGCGATCGGCCTCGGCCGCAAAGCCGCCCCGCCCGCGCCCGTCAAGAGCCGGGGCAGGAAGGCCAAGGCGACGGCTTGATACCAAGGCGGGAGCAGGTTTGATCCTTCAGCGATACCACGTGGGCAGGCGTGGGAGCGCGCTTCGTTATCCCCAGCGAAGCGACGTCGTGGAAACCTTGGTATCCATGCTGCGACTTTCTCCGCGTGGCGAAGGTGCGGAATTTTTTGGTACCAGAGGGACAGCGCCCCCCTCTGTCCTGCCGGACATCTCCCCCTCTAGTGGGGAGATTGGCTACCTCGCCAGTCGTCTCTTTAAACGCAGGAATCGCCTTTGACGCTGGAGGTTGGCGAAAGCCGTCGGGACGTCCAATCTCCCCCCTTGAGGGGGAGATGTCCGGCAGGACAGAGGGGGGGCGCGAAGGAACTCGACCTGTGCGCCAAATAACCTCTCCACCTCCGCCGAGCGCGTTTGCCATATGCAATTAGCATGGTAGCCCGAAATTCCTTGATCCAGGCCGGATTTTTGCGCGCGCCTTGCGCCGAACTGCGCTAAAGGCTCTCTTGGCCGGACCAGCGCCCATCGTGGAAGTGCCCCGCCGGCCGACATCGCCGCCACGGGGCCTTATTCCATGACCGCAGAATCCCAAGTACCATCCGACCAGCGCTATGCCGCCTTTCGCCACCGGCCGTTCCTGAGCTATTGGGCGGCGCGCTTCCTCTCGACATTCTCCACCCAGATCGTGTCGGTGGCCGTCGGCTGGCAGATCTACGATTTGACCCGCGACCCGTTCGACCTCGGCCTTGTCGGCATCGTCCAGTTCCTGCCTTCGCTGCTGCTGGTGCTGGTCACCGGCGACGTTGCCGACCGTTTCGGGCGCCGGCTGATCATGGCGCTGGCGGTGCTGGTCGAGGCGGGCTGCGCCTTGGCCCTCCTGCTGCTGACGCTGCGCGGCCTCTCCGGGCCGATGCCGGTCTTCATCGTGCTCGCCATGTTCGGCATTGCGCGCGCCTTCTTCGGGCCGGCCTCGTCATCGCTGTTCGCCAATCTGGTGCCGCCTGAGGATTTCGCCAACGCCATCGCCTGGAACTCGTCCGCCTGGCAGACGGCAACCATCGTCGGGCCGGTCGCCGGCGGCCTGCTCTATGGGCTTTCGGCCGAAGCTGCCTACACCACAGCGGCCGTGCTGATGCTCATTGCCGCCGTGCTGATCTTCACCATCCCGAAGCCTGCCCAGCGCAGCAGGACCGACAGGCCGACGGTACAGACCCTGTTCGCCGGCTTCGGCTATATCTGGAGCGAAAAGATCGTGCTCGGCGCGATTTCGCTCGACCTGTTCGCGGTGCTCCTGTCCGGCGCCTCGGCGCTGCTGCCGGTCTACGCGCGCGATATCCTCGAACTCGGCCCGTGGGGGCTCGGCCTGTTGCGCTCGGCGCCCGGCGTCGGCGCCATCTGCGTCGCCATCTGGCTGGCCGGACACCCGATCCGCAACCATGCCGGCCTTGTCATGCTTGGCTTCGTTGCGCTGTTCGGCGCGTTCACCGTCCTGTTCGGCCTCTCGACCATCACCTGGCTGTCGATCGCTGCTCTCGCCTTGCTCGGCGCCACCGACATGTTCAGCGTCTATATCCGCGAGACGCTGATCCAGCTGTGGACGCCGGACGACGTTCGCGGCCGCGTCAACGCCGTCAACCAGGTGTTTGTCGGCGCCTCGAATGAGCTCGGCGAATTCCGCGCCGGCACCATGGCCGCGCTGATCGGCACGGTTCCGGCCGTGGTGGTCGGCGGTGTCGGGGCGATCGCTGTCGCCGGGCTATGGGCGGTGCTGTTCCCGCAACTGCGCAAGGTGCGTCATCTCAAGGGGCGAAACTGATTACCGCAGCGCCGGCTTGCCGAAAATCATCGGCAGGAACTCGCTGAGCCAGCGCTTGAGGTGCATGTCCCAGATCAGCCGGCCGCCGAGATGGTCGCGGCCGGGCTGTGCGCCGGGCAGTTCGAAGCGGTGCGCGCCGCGCACCACCCAGCGCTGCATCATCGCCCGGGTCAATTCGCCATGGAACTGGATGCCCCAGGCATTGTCGCCATAGCGGAAGGCCTGGTTGGGATAGGTTTCGGCCGTCGCCAAAAGCGTCGCGTCCTTCGGCAGCGAAAAGCCCTCGCGATGGAATTGATAGACCATTTCCGGCCAATGCATCAGCCTGCTGCCCGCTTCGGTCGCCTTAAGCGGATACCAGCCGATTTCGACGAGGCCCTCACCGTGGCCCTCGACCCTGCCGCCAAGATGCTTGACCAGCATTTGCGCGCCGAGGCAGATGCCAAGCAGCGGCCGGTTCTCGTTGAGCGGAATTTTAAGCCAGTCGGTCTCGCGGCGGACGAACTCGTCGCCGTCATTGGCGCTCATCGGGCCGCCGAACACCACCGCGCCGGCATGTCCATCCAGCGTCTGCGGTAAGGCCTCGCCGAGCGGCGGTCGGCGAATGTCGAGGTCGAAGCCTTCCTCGATAAGCATATGGCCGACCCGTCCGGGGCTCGAATGCTCCTGATGCAGCACGATCAGGATCTTTGGTCTCGGGCTTGGCTTGGGCGGCATTGGAAGGCTGGACCCTGTCTATTCGTCGCTTGACGTTCCGGCAGCACCAGGAGCCGCGGCGGCCGCCTTGAGGCGCGCCTCGACACGGTCGCGACGTTCGACGCCGATCAGCTCGGCGACCCGCCAGACGGTATTGTCCTCGAGTTCGTGCAGCTCGCCATCGGCATAGACGATCTCCCACATCAGACCGATGAAGGCCTTTCGCGCCTCGGCGTCGAGATGGCGCTTGAGTACGCTGGTGAAGGCGTAGAGGTCGATCGCCTCATTGTCGGCCCGCTCGCCGGCAGCCGCCAACGCGTCGAGTTCGTCGCCGCTGATCGAGTAGCTTTCCGCCAGCACCTTCTTGAACCGCTCCCATTCGGTATCCTGGCGCACCCCGTCGGCGTTCATCACGTGGAAAAGCAGGGCGGACGCGGCAACGCGCGGATCGTCGGCGCTGGGGCTGGCGCCACCACCGGACGGCAGATCCCTTAGAAACGACAAAACGCGTTCGAACATTAAATCATTCCCAATAAGCCCGGGTCCACTCGACCCTGATCAGAACAAACGAAACCGGCGCGTCGATTTGTCCGCCGCGTCGTCGGGATCGACGCCGGGATCGTCGGGCAGCCGCGTCAGCTCCTGCGCCGGCTCGACGGCTTCGGCATCTTCCGGCACTTGGGCAAACGCCGCCGCGGTGATTGGTGTCACATGATCCTCGGCGGCACGGTTTTCGGTCCTCACTTCGGTCGCTGTGCCCGGTGTCTCGGCAGCAACGGCTGTGTGCTCGATCGCCTCGGCTGTTTCCTGTACCGGTTTGGCTGGAGCCGCGATGGCCGGCATCGGTCCCTCCGGAGTCTCTTCATGGCTGTCGATCAACTGGCCGAGCCGCTCCATCGGCGCCCGCCATTCGAATGCGTCGAGCCTGCCGGTGATCGGCGATACCGGAGCCCAGCGTTCGGAGACGACGCCGTCGGCGACCCAGGCCGGGTCGCGCGGCGCTCTCACCGCCTTCGACAGCAACTGCCGCACCTTGCCCTGGTCACCGCTCTCGGCCTCCTCGATGTCGGCCAGCAGCAGATAGGCGCCTTCGCGGCGATCCATGCGGATGGCGGCTTCCGCCTCGCGGCGGGCGGTTGCAAAATCCTGCGCATCGAGCGCGGCGCGCGCCACGGCCAGCGAGGACTCGGCATGATTCTTCTTCAGCTCCTGCAGCTTCTTTGCCCGGTTCAGCCGGTCGAGCACGGCATCGCCCGGCCTGGCATGGACATAGAGCTCCGCGATCTCCGGGTGCGGCTCGGCCTTCCACGCCGCCTCGAGGATTTTCGAGCCTTTGCGCACGTCGTTCTGCCGAAACAGCAATTTCGCCGCGACGACCGCCGCCGGTGCGAAATCCGGCCGCAGCCGGTTGGCTTCGAGCGCCGCTGCCCTTGCAGCATTGGCATCGCTGTCGATCAGCGCCTGCGCCTTGGCAGTCAGCAGCACGGCGCGACGCCGGTTGGCCGCATCGCGCTCGATCTGCCGGGTCGACTTCTGGGCATCGACCAGTTTCAGCGCGCCATCCCAGTCGCCACGCCCGGTCAGGTCTTCCAACGTCGATTCGGCCGCCCAGGCCAGTTGCGGCGCTACCGCCGCGGCCCGGCCGGCATAGTGGCGGGCTGCGTTGCGGTCGCCGAGCCGCTCGGCCTCGAGATAAAGCCCGCGCAGGCCGAGCAGCCGCATTTCGGGATCGTCGAGCATGGTCTCGAACTTTTCGCGGGCGCCTTCATGGTCGCCTTCGAGCAGCGAGGCCTGCGCGTCGAGCAGCTGGATCAGCGGCTCCTGGTCGGAGCGGATCAGCTTTGCCGCTTCCTTGGTCTTCTTGCGGGCGAGCGCGCCGTCACCGGCGCCAGCGGCGATCATCCCGGTCGACAGCGCCTGATAGCCGCGGTCGCGGCGACGCACGCGGAAATAGCGCGAGATCGTATAGGGACTGTTCCACAGCGCCTTGACCAGCCACCAGACGATCATCACCGCGGCAACCACGGCAACGACCGCCACCGCCGCGACCATCAGGCTGACCTGGTATTGATAGCCGTTGAAGGTAACGAGCATTTCACCCGGCCGGTCGGCCAGCCAGGCGAAGCCGAGCCCGAGCGCAAAGACGACGGCAAGGAATGCGAGGATGCGGATCATTGGGTTCCTCACGCCTTCATCGCGCCGGCGATGAGCGAATCGATCTGTGTCTCGACCTCCATCCGCGCTTTCAGTTTCCCGGCAAAGTCGGCGCCGGCGGCCTTGGCCGCCTCAGGCAGGGCTTCGTATTCACTGAGCGCCTTGGCGTAGTCACCCTGATTGACCGCGACCTCCATACGGGCAACGGTTTCCGGGACGCCGGTGCCTTCGACGGCGCCGATCGGCCTGACCTTGACCAGCGATTCGGCGCTCGACAGCAGCTTTTGCAGGATGCCGGCATTCTGGTCGACAGGCATTGCGGCAGCGACCATGGCGTTGGCGGCGGCGTCCGCTTCGGCGGCAATCTCGGCCCGCGTCGGCACCCCCTTTTCGGCATAGGCGCGCAGCGTCGCGATCTCGGGCGCATCCGGTGAGATCGCGGCAAAGGTTTCGAGTTCGGCTGCGAACGGCGCACCTCGGTCGAGCGCAGCCTTGAGCGCCGAGGCGGCAATGGCCAGCGCGATCTTCGGCTGCGAAGCCTGTGCATCGACCTTGCCCGAGAGCTGGGAAACCGACTGTTCCAGGGCCGCAAGCCGGCCTTCCTGCGCCTTTGCCGTTTCGCCGGCTGACTTCACCAAGGCGTCGAGCGCGGCCAGCCTTTCGTTGAGCGGGCCGAGATCGACCGGCGCCGTGCCGCCGGCCTTGCCGAGGGCCGCGACCGCCTGCTCGATCTGCCGGACCTTGTCGCCAAGTGCCGCCAGCCCGGCATTGTCGCCGGCGCCGCCTTGTTCGACCGTCGACTTCAACGCCGCGACGTCCGCCCTGACCTGGTCCAGCGCCGACGACAGCCCGTCCACCTTGGCCGAGGCGTCATTGTTGGCGTCGGCCTGTCTGAGGTCCGCGACCTCGCGTTTCAGCGAAACGATCTCGCCATTGACCGCGTCGAGCGACACGCCGCCCGACCCCGGCGCACCGAGCAGGCCGGCAAATTGCAGCCCGCCGGCGGCGGCGAGCGCGATGACGCCGCCGACAATACCGGCGGCGATGCCGCTGATGCCGCTCCGCTTCGGCTGCGCTGCCATATGGTCGTCCCTCGCCTCAGCTGTCTTCTCGCCGGAGCCTGGGATCCCCGGTTCGTTGACCCCGGTTGGGCTGGATGCATCTTCGAAACTGTAGTCGGAAGCCGTGGAGCGCCCGGCCGGCGCATCCGAACCGGCGGGATAAGAGGTTTCCGTTTCCCTGGTAGGATCGGCGCCGGCGTCCGCCGGCTCTTGCGTGCCGGCCGGCGCGGCTGCGTCGGCATGTTCCCACGGCTCGAGATCGGTCTGGTCGGCATGCACCGGCTCTTCAGGCGGCTCGGGCTGCGAGGCGTTCGCCGCTTCCTCGGCTTTCGCCTCGTCGGTTTGCGCCCCCGCTGACTCTGCACTGTCTGGCTGCTGTTTGCCGGCCTCCTGTTCGGCGGCGACTCGCGAGACGGCGCCGGGCTCGAGCTCGATGGTCACCGGCTCACGGCGGCTCTTGGAATGCCGCATCTTCGGCGTCTTGACCATGCTCGGGCTCCGCAAAATTCGCTTCGGATGGTTTGAAGGGTCTAGCACATCACCAAGCGGTGAAAAGGGGCGGCGTGATGACGCCACGGCTTGGAGTTCAGTTTTGGCAAAACGCCGCAGGGCCGAATCCACGTGTCAAGCCAAGGCCCATGCTCGGCACACAAAAAACCCGCCTCGGCGGGCGGGTCGTTGGAGCCAATTAGCACCATAACCAAATTAGTAGCATAGCTGCCGGCACAAAGCAAGAACAAAATGTGCCCCGAGCGCAGTCATCCACGTTGGCACTGCCCCTCATCGCCCTGCCGGGCCCTTCTCCCCGTACAGTGACGGGGAGAAGGGCTCTCACGAGTCTCGACGCTTCTTCTGCAACGCTGGAGGTTGGCGAAATCCTCGGCGAAGGCACCCTCTCCCCGTCACTATACGGGGAGAGGATGCCGGCAGGCAGGTGAGGGGCGGCGCCAACGTTTGGAACAAGCTGGCACAGAGCAGCGGCGGATGCCGGTCAGCGCGGCGCCTGCAAAAGTCCCAGCAGCGCATCCTCGCTGGGCTCAGGCGCAATCCGGATCTCGGCGACGTCGCCCAACGCCGCGGCGATGCGCCCCGATAATCCGAAAAAGCGCGTTTTTTCAAAAACACCACGCAGCGCCGGCCGGCTAGCCAGGGCCTGCATAGCGGTGGCCGCCTTGGCCGAATAGAGCAGCACCGCCTCGACCGGCTGGGCGGACAGGCGCGCAAGAACGGCCTCGTCGGAGTAATCCAGGACAACGGTGTCGTAGGTCTCGACGGCGCGGACCTGAACGCCCGACGCCAACAGCCCTTCCTCGAAGCCGGGAAATCGCACTCGCCCGCAGAGATAGACGATCGTCTGCCCCGCGTAACCGCCAGCAAGCGCATCGGCCAGCGCC
The DNA here is from genome assembly GCF_040322015.1 of Mesorhizobium sp. M0208. Classification (NCBI taxonomy): domain Bacteria; kingdom Pseudomonadati; phylum Pseudomonadota; class Alphaproteobacteria; order Hyphomicrobiales; family Phyllobacteriaceae; genus Mesorhizobium; species Mesorhizobium sp. M0208. The sequence goes on from NZ_JAMYSP010000028.1 coordinate 70,883, forward strand.
TCGGCATTGCCCGGGCCTTCGCTGACCGACAGAAACCCGGCAGCGCGGGCGGCTTCCGCCGTCTTCCTGCCGACGGCGTGGCACGGCAAGCCGGCGAGCGCCGCGATGACCTCTTTCGGCGCATGGCGAACGGCATTGGCGCTGGTGACCGCGACCGCCGCGGCGTCAGCGAGCGCGCCGGCATCGACCGGCAGCGCCACGGTTCCGGTCAATGGCAGCAGGATCGGCTGAAAGCCGGCATCCGCAAGCCGGCGCCCCGTGCGCGACGCGCCCGGTTCGGGCCTCGTCACAAGGACGCGGAGCATGTCAGGTCCAGCCATCGAAGAATGTTTCGCCGGCCCTGGCCCGAACGGTCGCCGCGGCTTCCGCGCCAATGCGCGCCGCCTCCTGCGCCGGCCCTTGCAGCCTGACTTCATGCGACTGCGTGCCATCGGGCGAGATGATCAGCCCGGCAAAGGAAACCGTTCCGCCCGATATCGTCGCATGTCCGGCGATCGGCGTGCGGCAGGACCCGTCGAGCGCCGCCAGGAAGGCGCGCTCGCAGGCCAGCGCCTCGCCGGTCGGCCCGTCGTGGATCGCTGCCAGCATCTGTTCCACGTCGCGGTCTCCGATGCGGCTTTCGATGCAGATCGCGCCTTGCCCCGGCGCCGGCGGAAAGACCTCGAGCGGCATCAGGTCGGTGACCACGTCTTCGAGCCCGAGCCGCTTCAGCCCGGCATAGGCGAGGATGGTGCCGTCGGCGATGCCGTCGTCGAGCTTGCGCAGCCGCGTCTGCACATTGCCGCGAAACATCACCACTTCGACGTCCGGCCGCATCCGCCGGATCAGCGCCTGGCGCCGCAGCGACGACGAACCGACCCTGGCGCCTTGCGGCAGGCCGGCAATCGTTCGCGCCGCCTTGCCGATGAAGGCATCGCGCGCGTCTTCGCGCGGTAGGAACGCGGACAGTTCCAGCCCCTCGGGCAACAGCGTCGGCATGTCCTTCGACGAATGCACGGCGATGTCGATGCGGCGCGCCAGCAGCGCCTCCTCGATCTCCTTGGTGAACAGGCCCTTGCCGCCGGCTTCCGACAGCGGCCGGTCCTGGATGCGGTCGCCGCTGGTCGAGATGACGACCACCTCGAAAGCTTCCGCCGGCATGCCATGCGCCGCCATCAGTCGCGCCTGCGTTTCATGCGCCTGCGCCAGCGCCAGCGGGCTGCCGCGTGTTCCGATTTTCAAGGTTGTTTGCATGACGCGCCGTCCGTGATAACCCCCGGCAGGTTTTCGGGTTTTCTCCTATCGGGGAAAGGCCGACAGTACAATCTGTACGATTTTTGGACAGCGACGAATTGATCCGCGTTCTGGGCATCGAGACGAGTTGCGACGAGACCGCCGCCAGCGTGGTGGCGCTGGACGGTCGCAGCACGCCGCAAATCCTGTCGAACATCGTGCTCAGCCAGATCGAGGAGCATGCCGCTTTCGGCGGCGTCGTGCCGGAGATCGCCGCGCGCGCCCATGTCGAGGCGCTCGACGGCATCATCGAAGCAGCGCTCGCCGATTCCGGCGTCGACCTCGCCGATATCGATGCGATTGCCGCCACCGCCGGTCCCGGTCTTGTCGGCGGGCTGATCGTCGGCCTGATGACGGCCAAAGCAATCGCCGCGGCAGCCAAAAAACCGCTGATCGCCATCAACCATCTCGAAGGTCACGCGCTGACGGCCAGATTGATCGACGGGCTCGACTTTCCCTACCTCTTGCTGCTGGTCTCCGGCGGTCATACCCAGATCGTCGCCGTACGCGGCGTCGGCGACTACCAGCGCTGGGCGACGACGATCGATGACGCGCTTGGCGAGGCCTTCGACAAGACGGCCAAGATGCTCGGCCTGCCCTATCCGGGCGGACCGAATGTCGAGAAGGCGGCGGCAACCGGTGACGCGACGCGTTTCGCCTTTCCGCGCCCGATGAAGGGCTCGGTGCAGCCCGATTTTTCCTTCTCCGGCCTCAAGACCGCGGTGCGCCAGGCGGCAACCGCGATCGCCCCGCTGAGCGATCAGGATGTTGCCGATATCTGCGCCTCGTTCCAGGCGGCGGTGGCGGATGCGCTGGGCGACCGTGTTGCGCGGGCGCTGACCCGGTTCCGTCAGCAATTCCCGGACAAAGCCGAGCCTGCATTGGTTGTCGCCGGCGGCGTGGCCGCCAATCGGACCATCAAGGCGACATTGCAGAGTCTTTGCGAGCAGGCCGGGTTCAGCTTCGTCGCGCCGCCGCTCAACCTCTGCACCGACAATGCGGCGATGATCGCCTGGGCCGGCATCGAGCGCCTGCGCGCCGGCATATCAGGTGAAAACGCCGCCGATCTCGTGCCGCGCTCGCGCTGGCCGCTGGACAGCATCTCGGCCCCGATGGTCGGCTCGGGCCGGCGTGGGGCCAAGGCATGACCGGCAGCGAGCACAAGGCGCCAAGCGGCTGGCGCGTCGCCGTGCTCGGCGGCGGCGCCTGGGGCACGGCGCTGGCGCTGGCCACGCTGCGCGCCGGTCATTTCGTCCGCCTCTATGCGCGCGACCCGGAGACCGTCGCGGCGGTCGACCGTGGCGAAAATCCGCGCTATCTGCCGGGCATCGCGCTCGATCCCGGCATCGTGGCGACGAGCGACATCGAGGCGGCGCTCGACGGTGCCGACTGCGTTCTGGCGGTAGCGCCGGCGCAATCGTTGCGGATTATGCTGACGGCCGCGTCCAGCCATATGCCGAAAGGCGTCCCGCTGGTCCTCTGCGCCAAGGGCATCGAGCGCGACACCGGCGCGCTGCTATCGTCCATCACCGAGGAAATACTGCCGGCAAATCCGGTCGCCGCTTTGTCCGGCCCAAGCTTTGCCACCGACGTCGCCAGGGGCCTGCCGACGGCCGTCGTGGTCGCCGCCCGCGACGAGGCTCTGGCCACCGACCTTGCCGCCCGCTTTTCGGCGGAAAATCTGCGCTGTTATTCGAGCGACGATCTAATCGGCGTCGAGATCGGCGGCGCGCTGAAGAACGTCTTTGCCATTGCCGCGGGTGCCGTCACCGGCGCCGGGCTCGGTGCCAGCGCCCAGGCGGCGATGGTGACGCGCGGCTTCGTCGAATTGCGCCGCATCGGCGCCGCCTTTGGCGCCAAGCCGGAGACGCTGATGGGGCTTTCCGGCCTCGGCGACCTGCTGCTCACCTGCTCGTCCGCGCAGTCGCGCAATTTCGCCTATGGGCTGGCGCTGGGGCAAGGCAAGCCGCTTGCCGGCTTGCCTTTGGCCGAAGGCGTGCCGACGGCGGCAATCGCCGCCCGCATCGCCGGCGAGCGCCGGATCGACGCGCCGATCATCGCCGCCGTCGCCGCCATACTGGACGGCACCATAACCATAGACCAGGCTGTGTCGGCGTTGATGACAAGGCCACTCAAGACCGAAACCGACATGTGATCGCGAACGATTGCGGAGATGGAAAGATGCTGTTTGCGTTGATTTGCAAGGACAAGCCAGGAAGGCTGCAGGTGCGGCTCGATACGCGGCCCAAGCACCTTGCCTTCCTGGAAGGGCTGAACGGCGACAAGAAATTGGCCTTCGCCGGCCCGTTCCTCGACGCCGACGGCAAGCCGAACGGCACTCTCGCCGTTGTCGAGGCGCCTGATCTGGCTGCGGCAAAAGCCCTGTCGGCGGCCGACCCCTATACCAAGGCAGGGCTGTTCGAAAGCGTCGAAATCCGGCAGTGGAACTGGAGTTTCAACAAGCCGGCGGATATCTGATGCATGTCGCGCAAAAGTGTGCAGCGGTTTTGTGATAGCGACATGCATACAACAAGAACCTAAAGCGCGTCGCATGAGGCCGGTCGAACGCGACGCGCTTTTAGTCGCGGCGGCACCTGAGGAGGAGCAACACAATGAACTACTGGCTGTTCAAATCCGAACCTTCGGTCTTCTCCTTCGAGGACCTCAAGGCCAAAGGGCAAGGCCGGCACGCAATGGGACGGCGTGCGCAATTATGCGGCGCGCAACAACATGAAGGCGATGCAGATCGGCGATCTCGGCTTCTTCTACCATTCCAATGACGGGCTGGACATCGTCGGCATCGCCGAAGTCTGCGCTCTGGCCCATCAGGACAGCACCACCGACGATCCCCGCTGGGAGTGCGTCGACATCCGCGCCTTCAAGGCCATGCCGAAGCCGGTGACGCTGGAGCAAGCCAAGGCCAATCAAAAGCTGGCCGACATGGCGCTGGTGCGGCTCGGGCGGCTGTCTGTGCAGCCGGTGACGCCGGCCGAATGGCAAGAGGTTTGCCGCATGGGCGGCCTGACGCCGGCGCCATGACGGCGCTGACGCCGGACAGCGCCAGGAAATTCATCCTCGACAACACGGCGCTGATGGCGCCGCCACATGTGCCGGAGATCCGCCTGCACCTGGCCGACGAGGCGCACGAACTGTGGCGGCGGACCGAGGACGAGCTGACCGAAATCGGCCTGCCGCCGCCCTTCTGGGCTTTTGCCTGGGCCGGCGGCCAAGGCCTTGCCCGCTACATCCTCGACAATCCGGCGGCGGTGCGCGGCAAGCGCGTGCTGGACTTCGCCTCCGGCTCCGGCGTTGTCGCCATTGCCGCGGTGAAGGCCGGAGCTGCCGAGGTGATCGCCGCCGATATCGACCCGTTCTGCGCGACCGCGATCCGCCTCAATGCCGAGGCAAATGGGACCGAGATAAAATTCCTCATCGGCGACTGCATCGGCAGCGATGCCGGCTGGGACGTGGTGCTGGCCGGCGACGTCTTCTACGACAAAACTTTCGCCGACAGGCTGATGCCGTGGTTCGCCCGGCTGAGGGCGCGCGGTGCCGACATTCTCGTCGGCGATCCCGGCCGCTCCTATCTGCCGAAGACCGGGCTGGAGCCGCTTGACGTCTACGAAGTGGCGGTGACCCGGGCGCTGGAGGACGCCGAGGTCAAGCGCACCACCGTCTGGCGCCTTGCTTGACGGCATCGCCGAACAGGCGTTCCATCGCGCAATCGACCGGAGGGAACCATGGATTTTTCAGCAATCAATTGGCTGGCGGTAATCGTCGCCGCCGTCGTGGCGTGGTTGTTCGGCGGGGCCTGGTACATGGGCTTGAGCAAGCCGTGGCTGAAGGCCGCCAAGCTTGATCCGGCGACGATGAGCAAATCGATGCTGCCCTTCGTCGTCTCCTTCATCGCGGAGCTCGTCATGGCGCTGGTCATGTCGCTGATCATCGGCGCCGTGACCGGCGGCGAGCCGAGCCTGCTTGCCGGGGTGATCTTCGGCTTCGTTCTCTGGCTGGGGTTCGTCGCCACCACGCTTTCGGTCAACCATCGCTACGAAGGTTTCGGCTGGGATCTGACGCTCATCGATGTTGGTCACTGGCTCGGCGTGCTGCTTCTCATCGGCGCGGTGATCGGCTGGTTCGGCGCGGCGGCGGGCTGACCGTCAGCTCGGGGTCCTGGCGATTTCCTCGAGAAGCCAATCGCGAAAGGCGACGATGCGCGGATCATTCGCCGCGGTCTCCGGATAGACCAGGAAATAGGCGAATTCGGGCGCGACCTTGATGCCGAGTTCGAACGGCCGGATCAGCCTACCTTCCGAAAGGTCGTTTGCCACCATGGCGAAATCGGCGAGCGCGACCGCGTTGCCGTCGAGCGCGGCCTGGACGGCATCCGTCGAGTTGCCGAACACGATGGTCCGGCTGTCGTCGAAATCGTCGACGCCCGCCGCCGCCATCCACATGCTCCAGTTCGGCCAGGTGACGCCCTGGCGCGACCACTCGATATGCGCCAGCGTATGATGAAACAGGTCGCGCGGCTCCTTGAGCGGCGGCCCGGCCCGCAACAGGGCCGGGCTGCAGACCGGAATGATAACGTTTTCGAACAGCCGGTGCGAGCGAAGCCCCTGATATTTGCCGGTGCCGAAACGGATGCCGAGATCGACGTCGTCGCGATCGAAGTCGCGCACCTCGTAGCTGATGTCGAAACGCAGCTCGATCGCCGGATGCTGCTTGCGAAAATCGTCGACGCGCCGCATCAGCCACTTCGTCGCGAATTGCGCATCGAGGGTGACCTTCAGCAGCGCCGATCCGCGTGCCGTCTTCTGCGCCCGTGAGACGGCCCGGCCAAGCAGGTCGAGCGCATCGGTCGAAGCTTCGAACAGCACCGCACCCGCCTCGGTCAGCCGGATCGTGCGGCTGGTGCGTGTGAACAGCACGATGCCGAGCTGATCCTCGATTTCCTTGATCTTATGGCTGACCGCTGCCGGCGTCAGGCCGAGGATCTTATGGCTGACCGCTGCCGGCGTCAGGCCGAGCTCGTCGGCGGCGCGGGTGAAATTGAGATGCCGGGCCGCTGCCTCCAGCGTCCGCAGCGCACGGGTTCCAGGCAGCAGGCGCGCCATTAGTGCCAGACGAGGAGAGTTCGGTCGAGCATTCCAATTCTCAAAAAAAACTTGAAGATGCAGAAAAAACTACTCGTTTCCCGTTTTGATTTCAATCGGTCATGATCTGGTCATCGAAGAAACATCAAACCGGATTTGATGTCCGGAGAAGCGGATTGCACCATGTCTGACATCACCTTGCGCCCTGTTACCCTCCGCCCGGCCTGGCTGCGCGCCGTGCTTGACTGGTTTCGCTACGCAAAAATCGCGGTCAATCTTCCCTACGAGAATGTCGAGGATCTCTCTGATCGCCAGCTGCGCGACATCGGCGGCGAACGCAAGGACATCGCACGCGCCATGGACCGCGAACTCGGTCGGCTCGGCCTTCTCGACACGGGTTGGCAGCTGCCGAGGAAGCGCTAGGACGGTGTAGTGAGTAGTGAAGCTAAGCGGCGGGTCCGCGAATATCCTTCCCGACCAATTCGCTCACTATTCTCCCCTACCTTGCCACCCTTATCACCGTCCGTTCCGACAGCAGCGGCAGCAGCCGCGCCATGGTGCGAGCCGTTACCGCGACGCAGCCTTGCGTCGGCGTAAAGCCGGGGCGCGCCAGGTGGAAGAAGATGGCGCTGCCGCGCCCGCGCCGCCGCGGCACAATGTTCCAGTCCAGCACCAGGCAGGCGTCATAGAGATCGTCGGTGCGCAGCATCCGCTCATGGTTGGCGCCATAGGGGATTTTGACCGGGCGGTTGTAGTTGCGGTCCCCAGGCACTTCGCACCAGCCGAGGTCGCGGCCAATCGGCGTCATCGCGAGCCGCGTCCGGCGGCCGCCGGCAAAACGGTCGCCGCGAAAATATCCCGACAATATCCGCATCGAGGCAAGCGGCGTGGCGCCGTCGCCCTCGCGCTTGGCCGCCGAGATGCCGCCATGCCCCAGCGCACATGGAAACACCAGTTTGCCGGCCTGCAGAAAGCCTTGGCTGGCATGGCCTGGGCGCGCGCGCACGGTGAGCACGGCGAGCCCTTTCGGCAAAATTGCGCCGACTGCATTGCGATCGTGTTTTTTCTTGTATGATCGTGCCACGGAACAAATCACTGTGAACGGCTGTTGTGCCGGTCAGCTTCCGCATAAACAGGCTGCGGTCAACTGAAATCTCTTTTCAAAACAACGGATTGATCCATGACTTCACGCACCATTCTGATCGTCGACGACGATGACGACCTGCGCGGCACCCTTGTCGAGCAATTGTCGCTTTATGAGGAATTCGATGTCCTGCAGGAAGCGACCGCCGCCAAAGGCGTCGCCACGGCGCGCGGCGGGCTCATCGACCTGCTCATCATGGATGTCGGCCTGCCCGACATGGATGGCCGCGAGGCGGTAAAGATATTGCGCAAGGGCGGCTACAAGGCGCCGATCATCATGCTGACCGGCCACGATACCGATTCCGACACCATCCTTGGCCTCGAGGCCGGCGCCAACGACTATGTGACGAAGCCGTTCCGCTTTGCCGTGCTGCTGGCCCGCATCCGCGCCCAGCTGCGCCAGCACGAGCAGAGCGAGGACGCCACTTTCTCGGTCGGCCCCTACACGTTCAAGCCCAGCCAGAAGCTTCTGATCGACCCGCGCGGCGCCAAGGTACGGCTGACCGAAAAGGAAGCCTCGATCATCAAATATCTCTACCGCGCCGACCAGAAGGTGGTGACCCGCGACGTGCTGCTGGAGGAAGTCTGGGGCTACAATTCCGGCGTCACCACTCACACCCTCGAAACTCACGTCTACCGGCTGCGCCAGAAGATCGAGCGCGATCCTTCCAACGCGGAAATTCTCGTGACAGAAAGCGGCGGCTACAAGCTGGTTCCTTAAACATTTCATTATTCAAATAAGCGATCCGGGCGGGGCGCTTTTCGGGTACGGTCCTGAGGCTGGAGGTGGTTTTGGATCGGCCTCGTAGGGGAGGAGTCGGACTGACGGTTCGGGGACATAGCTAGATGGCGCTGGATGACGACATCCGCATCCTGTCCACCGTGAGGCTCTTCGAGGGCTTTACGCAGGAACAGCTGCGTCTGCTCGCCTTCGGCGCCGAAACCACCAGGTTGCAAGCCGACCACAAGCTTTACCGCGAGGACGACGAGGCCGATTGCGCCTATATCGTGATCAGCGGCCGCATCGTCCTCTACCGCGAGCACGACGGCGAGCGCATCCCGATCGGCACCGCCGGCCCCGGCACCATGCTCAGCGAACTGGCGCTGATCGCCGATACCAACCGGCTGACCAGCGCCTCTGCCGAAATCGATTCGGAAGTGCTGCGGCTCAGCCGCAAGATGTTCCGCCGCATCCTTGAGGAATACCCGGAGCTGGCGGTTCACCTGCACCAGCGCATCTCGGAGGACTTCCAGGCGATGATCCGCCGCATCGAGGAACTTGGGCCGCGTTTTGCCGGCTAATACAGCGCCTCTGGTCTAACCAGATCGATTTCGGAACTGCGAGTTCTCAAGGCCGGTGCGTTGCGGAAACAAGCTCGGCCTTGCGCCGCGCCGTCTCCAGTCCGAGCGCAATGAAGCGGCGCGCATGTTTGGCCAGCTCCATATTGTCGGTCCACAGATTGCGCCAGATGGCGGTTTTCCGCGACAGGTTCTCATCGACGATTTCCGACGAGAAGGATTCGAAGCTGAGGTCGTCGCTGTAGCCGATGGCGGTCAGCGCGTCGAATATCGCGGCAAAATCGATATTGCCGGTGCCGAGGAAGCCGCGATGGCTCTCACCGATATGGACATAGCCGATCTTGCTTGCGGCGTTGCGAATGGCCAAGCCGACATCGGCCTCCTCGATGTTCATATGGAAGCTGTCGAGATGCAGGAAGATGTTGTCGGAGCCGCTGTCCGCGATGAAGGCCATGCCTTGCGCGGCGGTGTTGAGCAGGTTGCTTTCGAAGCGGTTGACGATCTCGAGGTTGAGGCTGACGCCGGCTGATTTTGCTGTCTCGGCCACCTCGGCAAGCGTGCCGGCGCTGCGGTTCCACTGGTCGCGCGTCGGCGCCTCGCTCTGCAATCCATGGCTGGTGCTGAGGATGCCGGCGACCTTTTGCCCGCCAAGATCGCGGGTCAGCGCGATCGTACGTCTCAGGATTTCGACTCCGCGCGCGGCAATCGTTTTGTCGGCGCTCGAAATATCGCCGTCGGCCGGCAGTCCGATGCTGATCGCGACGCCGAGGCCGAGATCGCCGATCCGCTTGGCCAAGCCGTCAATGTCGACATTGGCGGGGTCGAGATAAGAGAATTCGATCAGGTCGAAGCCGGCCTCCCTGGTGTTGGCCAGCGTCCGCTCGAGGTCGCTCTGCGCCGAGCTCGCCGACCAGACGAATGAGTGGATTCCGATGCGCGACATGATTGTCTCCGGTCATTCCAGGAGTAGCGGACCCAAGTCCAAATCGGCTTTTGGCAATCCATTGCTCCGATAAAAAGGTGGGGGGGGGGGAACCGGCCCCCCCCGCGATGGGCGGGGTAGGGCGCGTGGGGTCGCCCGTCTTAATGAGTGATATTTTGAGGGGGGTGTTGGGTGAGGTCGAGAGGTGTCCGACCGGG
>NZ_JAMYSP010000029.1:0-73395 GCF_040322015.1 Mesorhizobium sp. M0208
TCCCCATCAGCCATCGCATCAAGAAATGCGCCTGGAACGACGACTATCTCATCAATGCCATCACTCATATGCGATAGCCCTGCCCCTCGAGGGGAGATGGCCGCGAAGCGGCCACAGGGGGTCGTCGCTCACATAGATCGCCGACGCCTTCCTCCACGAGAGACGGCGCTGACGCTCCACGCGCCGCGACCCTCTGTCGCCCTCGGCGACATCTCCTCCTTAAGGGGGTAGATCAGCACCCTCACCTCCGCCACGGCGGGACCGGCGCAAAGCGTTTGCTGATCCAGTCGGCGAAGGCACGTGTCTTGGCGGCTTGCCCCTTGGCCGAAGGCATGACGACATAGACGGCGCCCTCATCGGCAAGCGTCCAGTCCTCCAGCACTGGCACCAGCCGGCCGTCAGCGAGCTCGCGTCCGACCAGCCAATCCGTGCTCATCATCAGCCCGACGCCTTGCACGGCGGCTTCGACCAGCACCTCGGCATCATCGGTGACCAGCGGGCCGGAAACCTCGATACTGACGCGCCGGCCCGAACTGTCGGTCATCTCCCAGGCCGGAAAAGTCTGGAAGCCTGAGAAGCCGAGACAGCTGTGCTCCAACAGCGCTTCAGGTTCGGTCGGCGTGCCCCGGCGGGCGAGGTAGGATGGTGCGGCGCACAGCAGCCGTCGCCGTGTCGCGACCTTGCGCGCCACCAGCCGCGAATCCTCCAGTGCGCCGAGACGCACGGCGACATCGAAATTCTCGGCGACGAGATCGGCGAAGCGGTTGGAGAACTCGGCCTCGATACGAACGTCGGGAAATTCGGCGAGAAACTGCGGCAGCAGCGGGGCGATCCACATGCGCCCGAACGAGCCGGGCAGCGCCAGCCGCAGCACGCCGCGCGGCCCCCCGCCGGCATGCGCCGACGCGGCAGCCTCGGCTTCGTCGACCGCGGCCAGGATGGCGCGGACGCGGACGAGAAATTCCGAACCCGCCTCGGTCAGCGACACGCTTCGCGTCGTCCGGTGCAGCAGGCGCACGCCCAACCGCTCTTCCAGCGAGGCAAGGCGCCGCGACAGGATCGTCGCGTCGCGGCCGATGCGAGCCGCCGCCTTGGTAAACGAGCGTGCTTCGGCGATTGCCGCGAAGGCGGCCATTTCGGCCAATACCGCCGGTTCGTACGATTGCTGCATCAGGCGCAGAGCTCAAATGTAAAAGCCAAGGATTATATACCAATAGCGCAGCAGCTAGTTTCACTCAATCCCGGCCCGTCAATCGGCCATCAACCGGAGTGAGACATGAAAGTGATCGAACTGACTGCCCCGAGACTGGACGCGTTTCGCGCGGCCACCGTTCCCACGCCTGAACCGCAGCGCGGCGAAGTGCTGATCCGCCTGCGCGCCGCAAGCCTCAATTTTGTCGATGTCGCGGTAGCGAGCGGCAACTATCCAGGTCCGAGCTTTCCGCTCATTCCCGTCGTCGACGGCGCCGGCGAGATCGTCGGCATCGGCGAGGGCGTGTCGAGGGTCGCCATCGACGACCGCGTCATCGCCCACGCAAAACCGCGCTGGATCGGCGGCCGTCCTCGGCCTTACGAGACCAGAGAGATGCGCGGCCTGACGCTGCCCGGCTCGCTCGCCGAGTATGTCGCGCTGCCGGCCAATGCCGTCGTACCGATGCCGGCGCATCTTTCCTTCGAAGCGGCAGCGACGCTGCCGATCGCCGGCACCACCGCGTGGAATGCGCTTCGCGCCGCCGATGCCGGGCCGGGGTCGGTCGTCGTCCTGCTCGGTACTGGCGGTGTCTCGATCCTGACTCTGCAGCTGGCCAAGGCAGCCGGCGCGACGGTCATCATCACCTCGTCGTCGGACGAAAAGCTGGCCCGCGCCAAGGCTTTGGGTGCTGATCACCTCATCAATTATCGTCAGACGCCGGACTGGGACGCCAAGGTGCTCGAGTTGACCGACGGCCTCGGTGCCGATCTGATCGTCGAAACCGGCGGCTCGGCCACCTTCGCCCGCTCCATCAATGCCGCGGCGCCTGGCGGCACGGTGTTCGCCATCGGCTTCGTCACCGGCGCCGAGGCCACCACGAACCTGCTGCCTATCATCATCAAGGCACTCAAGGTGGTGGGCAACAACACCGGTTCGGTATCCGACCTGCGCGACGCGGCGCGCGCCATCGGCGCCGCCCATATCGATCCGGTCATCGACACGGTCTACAGCCAGCACCAGGCGACCGAGGCCTACGCCCATATGGCAGCTGGCGGCCGCCATTTCGGCAAGCTTGCGTTCAGCCTGTCGTGGTGAGCCTGGAGAAGGCGCCGTCGCTGAAGCTGCCGATCTCCTCCCTCGTGGGGGAGATGTCCGGCAGGACAGAGGGGGGCGCGAAGGATCGCCGGCATTCCGGTCGACCTATGATGAGCTGAGAAATTTGGGCAGTTGTGTGAACTGCGATGGCAGAGGACGCCGCGACAGCGCCCCCCTCTGCCCTGCCGGCCATCTCCCCCTTAAGGGACCCTTAAGGGGGGAAGATCGGCACCTTCGCCGTCTGCCCCTAAATCAGCTTCTCCAGCGTGATCGGCAGGTCCCGCACCCTTTTCCCGGTGGCGTGGAACACCGCGTTGGCGGTCGCCGGCGCCACGCCGACAATGCCCAGTTCGCCGACCCCCTTGCCGCCAAGCACCGAGGAGTGCGGATCGGGAATGCCGACCGAGATCACCTCGATATCGGGAATGTCGGCATTCGTGGCGATGAGATAGTCGGCGAGATTGTTGTTGACGATGCGCCCATGCCGGCGGTCGACGATGCCTTCCTCGAGCAGCGCCTGGCCGATGCCCATGATGATACCGCCCTTCCACTGGCTTTCGGCGAGCTTGGGGTTGTAGAGCCGGCCCGAATCCAGCGCCGACACCACACGCGACACACGAACCGTGCCAAAGTCCTCGTCGACGCGCACTTCGATGAAATGCGCGCACCAGCTGTAGCGGGAATAGTCGCCCTCGGTGTGTGGCAGCGCCATGGCTATGGTGGTGTAGTTCTTGTAGCGGTCCTCGACCGTCGAATTGGCCGGCATGGTGTCGCCCTTCGCCTCGATATGCTCGCGCCCGACGCTCCTGAGCAGTTCGGCGATGGAAACTTCAGGGCCGTTGCCGCGCGGTGAAGCGATGCGGCCATTGGCGACGACGAGCGTGTTGGCCTGCAGCGCATGGAACGGCGAAGCCGGATCGCTGATGGCGAGCCCGATCAGTTGGTCGAGCGCGGCACTCGTCGCCTTGTGGACGGCGCCGGTCATCACCCCGGCCAGCCGCGAACCGCCGGTGACGCCGGCTCGCGCATAGCGGGAATCGCCAAGCTTGACGACGACGTTTTCCGCCGGCACGCCCACCACCTCGGCGGCGGTCTGCGCCAGGATCGTGTAGGTGCCTTGCCCCATGTCGATCGATGAGCTTTCGACCTCGACCGAGCCGTCGGCCAGGATGCGCACCATGGCCTCGCCATAGGCGCGCCGCACCGGATAGGTGCCGGCGGCGACACCCCAGCCGATCAGCTGGTTGCCGTCGCGCATCGAACGCGGCCGGGGGTTCCGCTTCGACCAGCCAAAGGCTTCGGCGCCGGCGGCGAAGGCCTCACGCAGCTGCCGTGTCGACCACGGCTTCTTGGCATGCGGGTCCTGCTCGGCATAGTTCCTGAGCCGGATTTCCAGCGGATCGATGCCGGCCTCGTAAGCGAGCTCGTCAATGGCGCTTTCGATGCCGAAGGCGCTCGGGTTCTCGCCCGGCGCGCGCAATGCCCCCGGCACCACCGTGTTGACCCGCACGACGTTCTGCCGCGACGAGAAATTCGGCGTCGCGTACATGACCGAGGTGACCGAGCCGAGCGGCTCGACCCACATGCCGTCGACAGAGGTCTCGTTGACGCCGCGATGCACGATCGACTGGATTTTGCCGTCGCGATCGGCGCCGAGCGCTACCGTCTGGCGCGTCGCCGCCCGTCCGCCATAGGCGGTGAAGGTCTGCGGCCTGGTGACCGCCAGCTTCACCGGCCGTCCCAGCATTTTCGCGGCCGCTGCCGCCACCGCGCCGTAGCCATAGGCGAACGCCTTGGACCCGAAGCCGCCGCCAATATAGGGCGAGACAAGGCGCACATTCTCGAACGGCACGCCAAACCATTCGGCATAGGTCCGCGCCATGCCGTCGACCCATTGACTCGGCTCCCAGACCGTCAGCTGGTCGCCCTGCCACTTTGCGATCAGGCCATGCGGCTCCATCGGCGCCTGGTATTCGCGCGGCGTGTTGTAAGCGTTGCAGATCCTGACCGGAGCCGAGGCGAACGCTGTCTCCGCCTCGCCCCATTCCTTGGTCATGGCGTCGACCGGGATGCCGTCGCCGGCCTTCGGATCGCTGAGGTCGACGATCGCCGGCGTCTCGTCATAGGCGATCTTGACCAGCGCCGCGGCCGCGACCGCCTGTTCGAAGCTCTCAGCGATGACTGCCCCGACATGCTGGCCGCTGAAGGTGATGTCGCGCGCCAGCGGGCAATAGGCGACATCCGGCGGCGGCGTGCCCAGCCAATCCGTTGCGGTTCTCAGCGGCAGGATATTGTCAGGCGTCAGCACCAGCAGCACGCCGGGCGACGCTTCGGCAGCGGCCGTGTCGATCGAATGCACCCGGCCGGCGGCAATGGTGCTCTCGACCAGCACCGCATGGGTAAGCCCGTCGAGCCGCTGCTCGACGGCATATTTGGCGGCACCGGTGATCTTGGCCGGGCCGTCGACGCGAGACAGCCGGCCGCCGACCTGATCGGCGAGGACGGCACCGTCCGAAGCGTCGCCGTGTTTGGCATCGCCGGGTCTTGCTCTCAACTCGTGAACGGTCATGCCGTTTCTCCCATTTTTAGGATGGCGCGGGCGACGACGCGCGGCGCCAGTTGGATCTTGTAGTGGTTGGCGCCATGGTCGACGGCGCCCTCGACGGCGAGCAGGCTGGCTTGCCTGACGACCTCCGGCTCGAGCACTTTGCCTTTCAGCGCCTCTTCCACGGCACGCGCCCGCCACGGTTTTGTGGCGACGCCGCCAAGCGCCACGCGCAGGTCGCGGATCGTGCGGCCGTCCGCCTCGAATTCGACACCGACGGCGGCACTTGCGGCGGCAAATTCATAGGATTGCCGGTCGCGGACTTTCAGATAGGTCGAGCGGCGGGCGGCGGCCGAAGCGGGAATGCCGATCGCGGTGATCACCTCGCCCGGCTCGATCGCATGTTCGTTGTCGGGCGTGCTGCCCGGCAGCAGAAAAAAATTATCGACGGCGATTTGGCGGTCACCGAGATGGACGATTGCGTCGAAAGCGACGAGTGCAACCGCCAGGTCGCCGGGATAGGTGGCGATGCAGGCCTCGCTGGTGCCGAGCACGGCATGGCCGCGGGTGACGCCGCCGATCGCCGAGCAGCCGCTGCCGGGCGAGCGCTTGTTGCAGGCGGGGAAATTCGACGGATCGCGGAAATAGGGGCAGCGTGTACGCTGCATCAAATTGCCGCCGATCGTCGCCATGTTGCGCAGCTGCGCCGATGCCGCCTGCCACAGCGCCTCCGAAACGGCAGGAAACCGGCTCTTGATACCGGCATGGTCGGCCACGGTGCTCATCCCGGCCAGCGCCCCGACCGTGGCGCCCCGGTCATCGATCACGATCGTGTCCAGTCCGGTGAGATGGGTGATGTCGACCACGATCTCGGGTTCGGCAACGCCGCATTTGGCGAGATCGACAAGCGTCGTGCCGCCGGCGAGCAGCATGGCGCCGGGCAGTGCTGCTGCCTCACGCGCTGCGTCGACCGAGCCGGCACGGAGATACGAAAAGTCCCTCATGATGTGGCCTCCACGGCTGCCTGGCGCACGGCGGCGACGATATGCGGATATGCGCCGCAGCGGCAGAGATTGCCGGCCATGTATTCGCGGATCTCCTCATCGGAGCCGGCATGGCCTTCGCGAATGCAGGCGACCGCCGACATGATCTGGCCCGGCGTGCAATAGCCGCACTGGAAGGCATCCTGTTCGAGGAAGGCGGCCTGCACCGCATGTAGCGCGCCATCCTCCCCGGCAAGCCCTTCGATGGTGGTGATGGCACGTCCTTCGGCCTGCGCGGCAAGAGTCAGGCAGGCCAGCACGCGCTGGCCGTCGATATGGACGGTGCAGGCGCCGCACTGGCCTTGGTCGCAGCCCTTCTTGGTGCCGGTCAGGCCGAGATGATCGCGCAAGGCGTCGAGCAGGGTAACACGCGGCTCTGCCTCGAGCTCATGTCGATGTCCGTTGATTTGAAGTTGGATCGGAGTTCGGGTTTTGCTTGTCATGGGGCGTCTGGCTCCAGTTGCTTGACGCGAGAGGGGATGATCTGGCGCCCGGCCAGCGAGCGGCAAGATCAGGTTATGGCTAGGTGAGCTAATCTCCCCCCTTGCGGGGGAGATGCCCGGCAGGGCAGCGGGGGTCCGCTTGGCTTGATGCGACCTCCGGGAGGGCCGCGGTTTGCGAGGTTGAAAGACGTGACATACCCGATCCCGTGATTACATGATCCCGTGATTACATGATAAAGGCGCTCCACAAATCGGAGGCGCCTCCGTTTATTAACTAGGGGCCTGCTCCGCCCTGTTCAAGCCCCGGATCGAAATTGATCGAAATTGGAGAAAATTGGGGGCGGGCAGCCAGCCGTCATGCCGGGAGACAAAAAAGCACCACCGGCCCAAGCCGGTGGTGCTCTCTGGACTGTCTGTAGGGGCAGGACAGTCCAATGATCCTGAGGGGATCGCGCTCAACGTGGGCTCATTTTTGCCCCACGGCATCGGCCGAACAGATGAGGAGTGCCGGCCGCGAGGAAATATCCTCCGTCGTCACCCGCCGTGCACCGGAGGCGGGCAAGATGCCTCGCCTGCCGGAACGCCGGCCCAAACTCGATCCTGTGATTATAGTTACTTGCGATTATATTTGTCGGAGACGTAACGAAGGTGGAAGAGTCTGCGTTCTTGAAACGGGGCCTGCCTATCCGGGTATGCTTCGGATCAGCACTGGAGAAGAAATTGGCCGCGGAGCCGCCCGTCATACCTGGAGACAAAACCGAAACCGCCGTTGCAAAACCGCTGCGCGCCGACGCGCAGCGCAACCGCGACGCGCTGGTCGAGGTCGCGGCAAAGGCCTTTGCCGCGCATGGCGTCGACGCCTCGCTGGAGGAGATTGCGCGCCAGGCCGGCGTCGGCATCGGCACGCTCTACCGGCATTTCCCAACCCGCGAGCATCTGGTCGAGGTGGTTTATCGGCGCGAAGTGGAAGGGCTGTGCCAGGCGGCCGACGAACTCGCCCACGATCATTCGCCCGATATGGCGCTCGAACAATGGATGCAGCGCTTCGTCGACTACATCGCCACCAAGCGCGGGCTGTCGACAAGCCTGCGCATCCTGCTCACGACCAACTCCACCCTGTTCTCCGACGTTTCGGGCAGGGTGACGCTCGCCTTGCGGCGGCTGATCGATGCCGCGGTCGCCGACGGCTCGATCCGCAGCGACGTCGATGCCTCCGACGTGCTGCATGCGCTGGGCGGCATCTATTCGGCCCCGGACACCAAGGACTGGCGCGACCGCTCGCGCCGATTGGTGTCGCTGCTGATGGATGGGCTGCGGTTTGGAGCGGCCAAATCCCGCCCATCCAAGGAATAACGAATGCAGTGACTGTCCTTATTTCAGCGAGATGCTCATACCGCTGAGATCGGCATTGACTTGCAGGCCTACCTGCCTGCCCGTGAGTTCGAGTTGGGCACCCTTGTCATTGGTCATGACGATCACCTGGGCTCCTTTGCCGAGCGCGCCGCCACCGCCCGCTGCGCCGTAAACCCCCGTCACATCCCGGGCGCGCCGTATGTGGCGCACGGTACCTTTGAAATAGGTCTTGGAGGCACCGAAGGCGAGGCCGCCCGAGATGCCGCCGACCGAGATGGGATACCGGCGACCATGGAAGGTCAGTGTGCCCTCGCCTCCGGCGCCGCCGATGAAGAAGGCCGCCTTGTAGATGGCGAAGCGGATCGTACCGCTGTCGGCATGTGCGACGCTGGCAAAGCTAACTGCCGCCGCAGTTATGACGGCAACCGCGACTGAACGAAATCTGGACGAAATCTTCATGATGAGAACTCCTCAAGATCGCCGCATGCCCAGCCGGCCGGGCACGTCGGCGCCGTATCAAAGTCATAGCTGAACAGTCTCGCCCGTCATTGGTTCCAAGCACGCGGCCTGAATCCGGCTGCGAGAAGACCGCTACGAAACGAGGCGGATGGCGAGCGTAGTCCTGGCTGTAAGAACATGACTGATGGTGGGGATGATCGTAGGTGTTGAGGCGGAATGGTATTAGTCTGCGCTGTCCTGGGGTTTCGGGAGCGCGGCAAAGGAATGGATTTCAACTCACGGCATGGCTACCTCCTGATCGGCGGCCTTATCCTGGTCGGTGCCGGGCTGCTGGTCCTTTCGCTGATCGTCAATCTTCGCGTGGCGCACAGCGTGCGCGACGACGTACGCCATCGTGAAAAGCTGCTGGAATATTATCGCAACATCTTTTCGCAGCTGGGCGTGATCATGATCGGGATTGGCGTGTCCCTGTTCATCTTCTTTTTCCAGCAGAATTATCAGGACCAGCGCAAACGCGAAGCGGAGCTCCAGCAGGTTCTCGCCAAACTGGCGGCACGTGTTGCCCGCGGCAGCGCTGTCGTGGAGGCCCTCGGCGAATTCGACGCGCTGCTGGATGATGGTGGTGCTTATGTCAGTCCGGAACACGGCGGTGACAACGCCGCTGTCAGCGCCCACGGAACGGCGCTCGCCAAGCAGGTTTCCCAGATCCTTCTGGTCGAGCGCGACGTCGATGTTCAGGGGTTCGATATCCTGAATCTGTCGCGCGATTTCGAAGCATCGTTCGTCGTCAACGAGCTCAACCCAACGCTATGGTTCAACGTCGTCCGGGACGAGAGCGACATCAAATATGCCACCACCCAGATGGCCCTTGATTACAAGGACCTGCAGGATGCGATCGGCGGCGAGCCTATCGAGGTTGCGATCGCCAATCCCGAAAAGGAGCGGAAGATCAAGCAGGAGGTGCTCGACGTGTTTTATGATGCCGACCTCCTGCGCCAGCGCAGCAGGCGGTTTCTCGGCCGCGCGTGCTGGCTTTTCAGCAAGGGGCGCGACTTCGTCAAGCTTGCACCGGCCAATGAGATCGAAGCCGATGCCAGGTCGCACCAGGAATGGATCGATCGGTCAAAAGGCTTCCTGACGCAGTTGAAGTCGGGAAGCGGCGATTGCTTCAAATTGCTCCAGTTCGGCCCGGCATCCTGAACCGGCAAGCATCGCCCGCCCGGCGGCGGCTAATCCCCCACGCGTTGCAGCGTGCCGAGACGATTGTCGTCGAGAAATTCGACGGTCATGGCCGACGCCTTGCCGTCGGGGCCGAGGGCAAAGCTGACGGCCGAAGGCCTGTCCGGCATCTCGGCATCGGGGAAGGTCACGAAGAGGTCGCGGTTGAAATGCTTCAGTGGATAGGACCGCGCACCGGCAGGCCCGACCTTGAGGACAAGAGCGTCTCCTTCGCCTGACACAATAGCATCGCCGATGAAGTCGTTGAAGTAACGGCCCGCATAGGCGCTGGCCGGCGCCGCCGGACTTGCTGGAGAGGGCGGCGCGGCATAGGTAGCCTTGGCCGCCGCAATCACCGGGCCGAACATGCCTGCATAGATATCATTCCAAGCCTTTACCTTGTCCTTTCCCAGCGTTCCGTCGAAGACGAGATCGGCGAAGCTGTCGGACAGTCCCTCCGGCACGCCTGTCGGAAAGGCGTTGGCGATGACGACGATGCCAAGCTTCTCCTCGGGAAAGAGCATCACCAGACTGCGGGCGCCGGCGCTGAAGGCGCCCGCATGACCCCAGATCGGTCCGTGCCGGCCGAATTCGACATTCCAACCGAGGCCGTAGAAGGCCTCGCCTCCGGACACGGGGTTCTTGCCACGAACCATCAAGGGAATATGTGTCTGGTCCAGCGCATCGGCGGCAATGAGTCTCTTGCCGGCGTAGGCCCCGTTGCCGAGCACAAGGCGCATCCATTGCGAGAGGTCGCGTGCGGTGGAACTGACGCCGCCTGCTGGCGCCTGCGCATCCGGATAGCGCTGGACCTTGGCGGTCCACGCGCCATCGATTTTGGCGTGGAGCTCGGCGCGGTTGGCTTGCTTGATGAAGTCCGAATGACGGGAGCTGGTCGAGACCATTCCAAGCGGACGGTAGAGCTTCTCTTCGGCGACCTCTTCCCATGATTTGCCTGTCGGCTTCGCGGCCGCGACGGCCCCCTCGGTCAGTCCGAAATTGCTGTAGGAATAGCCCGCACGAAAGCTCGATGACGGCGACACGAACCGCAGGCGGCGCAGGATCTCCGCGCGGTCATAGCCGATGTCCTCGAGGTCGTCGCCGGCGGTGCCGGGAAGCCCGCTGCGGTGCGCAAACAGGTCGCGGACCGTGAGTTCGCTGGTCGGATAGGGCTGAGCGAGCCGGAAAGCCGGATCGAGGTCGGCGATCTTGGAATCCCACGAAGCGATCCCGTCGCTGACCAGCGCCGCCACGACGGTGGCGGAGACCGGCTTGGAGAGCGAGGCAATCTGGAAGACCGTGTCGGCATCGACGATCTCCGGTTTTCCGGCTTCGCGATGCCCGAACCCCTTGAGGAAGATCACCTCGTCGCCGTGCACGACGCCGATGGCCAGACCGGGCACGCTACCATCCGCGACGACGCCTTCGGCAAGCAATTCGAGCTTCGACAGAGCTGCGGCGATCCTGTCGGGTGGGATGGTATCGGCCGACGCCGCGTTCGGCAAAAGCACCATGATTGCGATGAAGGCCAACATCCTCCACCGGAGGTGATTCCGGTTTGTGAACCGCCGCATGCTCAGCCCCTCCGCTTCACCGGCGTGCACTATTGCAGGCCGACGCAGGGAAGGCCAGCCTCACGCTCGACCCGCCATCCATTGACGGATGTCCGCTTCACACCAGTCGAAATTCAGACAGCCGCGCCTGAGCTAGGATGCAGCGCGAAGGCGGAGGCGCCGCCTGCCGGCGCGGGCCTTCTCCGCCGCCGCGGCGGTGATCTCGACCACGCCGTCTTCACGCGGTCTGGCGTTGGTGACCTTGTGGAGCCGCTCATAGGGCAACAGTTCCTTGACTCGGGCTTGAAGCGACGCGACTTCGGCTCGCAGATCCTCGCATTCCTGCCTCTGGACGTCGAACTGTATCTGTTCGGATGCCTGTTGCAGAGAAAGCTGCGAAAAATTTGCGCTGATTGCGGAAAGGTTCATCTTGTCGTTTTCGCTCTCTTTCATGAGAGCAGACAATTTTTGCTCGACAATTTGCCTTTCGGCCACCGCGTCGCTCGCCTGGGCCTTGAGCATGGCGATCTCGCTGGCGGCTTCGCTGTTCTGGTTGGAGGCGGCCTCCAGCCGCGATCGAAGGTCCTCGATTTCAGAACGCAGGCCGGTCATCTCCGCGACACTGCGTGCAAGCTCGGCTTCCCTGTCACCGTCCCTGAGGCGGGCTGCTTCCGTTATTTCCGATAGCTTCGCCTGCGCCATATCGAGCGATTTCTGCAGCCGCATCTCCTCTTTCTCGCTCTTGCCAAGCGCGGCCAGCAGTTCCGAAAGCTGCGCGGCATCATTGGCATGGACAGTCGAGAGTTCGTCCAGCCTGTGCCGGGCCTCGGCCTCCCGTTTCAGCGCCTTGTCGAGGTCGATCGACAGGCTGACATGTTTCTCCCGCAGCATTTCGTTCTCGCGCGAGCGTCTGTTGGCCTCGACGGCTCTGGCCGAGAGTGTTTTGACAAGCTCGCCGAACTCGGCCTCGCGTTTTGCGCTCGCATTGCCTGCCACGACGAGTTCCAGCCTTGCCGCAGCCAGCGCGCCGCGAAGTGCTTCCTTGTCCTCGACCAGGCTCGCCTCGTGCTGCTGCAGGGCCTCGATAGCGCTGTCGCGCTCGCGCTGCTTTCTGGTTGCATCGTGGAGCTGTTCGGACAGCACCCTTTGCTGCGCGGTCAGGCCGGTATTTGCCAGCTCCAATTCGTTGGCGCGAAGAATGTCGCCGTGGAGCAGTTTTAGAAATTCGCCCGTCAGATGATGCGAGGTCGCCATCTCCGACAGTTTCGCATTGATCTCCCCCAGATACTCCTGCGCGTCGTGAAAGAGCCCATCGACCGCGCTTAAGGCAGCCAGCCGGGTTTGCGTATGGGGGGACAGCCGTCGTGCGGTCTCGAAGGCGTCCGCATTGGCCTCGATCTGCGAGCTGTCATCCGTTGCCCCGAGATTCTCATCCGATACCGTCTCATCATCCGGCACAGTGACGTCGTTCAGCGGCGGCTGATCGTCCACGTTGAGACATTCGCTAAACGCATCCGCCAAATCGGTTTCGAGCTCCTTGAACGCTCTCTCCACAGTCTCGGCACGCTTGATCAAACCTTTGAAATTCATGACCGAATATCCCTCTCGTGCAGCGCCGTTAAGGAGCGGACTTTCAACACTTGACCTCGCCTCCCCGAATACGGGGGTCATCTCCTGACGTGCGCTCTGGCCGACGCAGGCTAGGGACAGGCTTGGCCACTGTCCTCGTGTGTTTGAATGACGTAAAGCCGTGTTCTGCGGCGCTCCATACCCGAGGCGTTGGCACCGCTCGCAAAATGCCACTCATTTCACCCGAAACGAATATCAAGCGGCGCAAACCTGAGAATCGCCTGGTAATTGTCTTAAGGACCGGCCGAGCGCCTCGGTGTTCTGCAGCAGCTACAAGGTCACGGCCTAAGACGACGCGTGTCACTGCCGAGAGGCCTGACCTAATAAATGATTGTGTTGAATACGTTTCGCTGATTAGCTGCTGTGAATAGACCAGGGACAAGACCGACAAAATGTTGTCCCGGGAGGACCGCGATGCCGGTGCTTGAGGTTCGCCACGTCTCCAAGAATTTCGGGGCTATCCAGGCCCTGACGGACGTCAGCTTCCAGGTGGAGCGAGGCGAAGTCGTTGGTCTCATGGGGGATAACGGCGCCGGCAAATCGACGATAGTCAAGACGGTGGCCGGGAATTTTCCTCCGAGCGACGGCGAAATTGTAGTCGAGGGCGAGGTGTGCCACTTCCACCAGCCTGTGCAGGCCCGCGCCAAAGGGATCGAAGTTGTTTATCAGGACCTGGCGCTCGCCGATAACTTGACGGCCGCGCAGAACGTCTTTCTGGGGCGCGAGATCAAGAAAGGCTTCTGGCCGATCAGGATTCTTGACAAGCAGGCGATGATCGATCGCTCGGCAGCGCTGTTCAAGGAACTCAAATCGGAAACCCGGCCGCGCGACCTCGTCAGAAAGATGTCGGGTGGGCAGCGCCAGGCGGTCGCCATCGCGCGGACCCGGCTTTCAAATGCCAAGCTGGTGCTGATGGACGAACCAACGGCCGCCATCTCAGTGCGCCAGGTGGCGGAAGTACTCGAACTGATCCGACGCCTCAAAGCACAAGGAGTCGGCGTCATGCTGATCAGTCACCGAATGCCTGACGTGTTCGCCGTGGCAGATCGTATTATCGTCCTCAGGCGGGGCTCGAAAGTTGCCGACAAGCCAGCCGACAAAACGTCGCCCGAGGAAATCACTGGACTGATAACGGGGGCCATCCGTGGCGAATAGTGTTCAGGAGTCAGTTGGCGTTCAGGGCTCAGTCGAAGAACATGGCCGGCCGGTCATGTCGGATTTCGTTCCGACCAAGGAAAAAACAGTTCTCCAACGTGTGATTTCAAGTCAGCCCTTCTGGGTGACGATCGCGCTCATCGCGCTCGTCATGTTGATGACTGCGATGGAGCCGAGCTTCGGCACCTCTGAAAACGTCGCCAATGTGACGCGCAATTTCGCACCTTTCGGCATCATGGCACTTGGCATGACGATCGTCATCATCACCGGCGGTATAGATCTGTCGGTCGGCTCCGTCATGGGTCTCGTGGTCATCGTCGCCGGCCTGTTCCTCACCTGGCACTATCCCTGGTACGTCGCCTTCGCCATGGGCCTTTTCTCCGGTCTGGCCTGTGGCGCGGTCAATGGATTCTTTGTCGCCTATGTCGGGATGCCGTCCTTTGTGGTCACCCTCGGCATGCTGTCCGTCGCGCGCTCGCTGGCGGTCGTATTCTCGGCCAACCAGATGCTCTACCAGTTCGGGCCCGATGCCCCGATCGTGAAGGCAATCGGTCAGTGGAAATGGCCGCGGCATGGTCTGGAGGACTGGGCACCGCATTGGATACCAGAACTGTCGTCACAATTCTGGACCATGGTGATCCTGGCCCTGATTGTCGGCTTCGTGTTTAACTTCACTGCCTGGGCCCGGCATCTCTTCGCCATCGGCGGCAATGAGGAGGCGGCACGGCTCACCGGCGTTCCGGTCAACTGGATCAAATTCCAGGCCTATGTCTTCTCGGCTTTCACCGCCGCGCTCGCCTCGCTCCTGCTCCTCGGCTATAACGGCTCGGCCATCAATGCCATGGGCCAAGGCTATGAGCTGCGCGTTATCGCCGCGACAGTCATTGGCGGCGCCAGCCTCATGGGCGGCGCCGGCACGGCCTTCGGTGCGATCATCGGTTCCGCCTTCCTCGAGGTGATCAGGAACGCGCTGCTGATGGCCGGCATCGATTCAAACTGGCAGGGTGCCTTCGTCGGCGCCTTCATCGTTCTTGCGGTTCTCTTGGGCATGCAAACCGGCGGCAAATCGATTCTCGCCGCGTCGCTGGCAGTCTTGATGCCCAAAAAACGCCGCTAGAAACCCGCCGGCGGGAGGCTTGCGGGACATCACACCAAGGAGGAGAACGTCACATGAAAAAACATCTGCTCACGGCCGCCGTCGCGCTTGGCGCAATGGTGCTCGCCGTTTCCGGCGCCCAGGCGAAATACACCTTCGCCCTGGTGCCGAAGAACATGAACAATCCTTTCTTCGACCAGGCACGCGACGGCTGCAAGAAGGCCGAGGCCGAATCCAATGGCGCTGTGGAGTGCATGTATATCGGTCCCGGCGAACATGGCGGCGGCGACGAGCAGGTGCAGATCGTGCAGGACCTCGTGGCCAAGAAGGTGGACGGCATCGCCGTGTCGCCTTCGAACGCCGCGGCGATGGCGGTTGCGCTGCAGGCCGCCAAGGAGGCCGGTATCCCGGTTCTCACCTGGGACTCCGATCTCCTGCCCGAAAACAAGGATCTGCGCGTTGCCTACATAGGCACCCACAATTACGAGATCGGCGTGAACCTCGCCAAGCTTGTCATGCAGATCAAGCCCAAAGGCGGCACGATCTGCATCCAGTCCGGCGGCGCCGCGGCGGCCAACCACAACGAGCGCATGCAGGGCATTCGCGATACGCTTTCGGGCACCAAATCGGCGGCCTCGCCCGGAGATCGGCTGACAGGCCAGAACGGCTGGACCGAAATTGAAGGCTGTCCGCTCTACACCAACGATGATTTCCCGCTTTCGGTGCAACAGTTCGAGGATATCATGGCGAAAAACCCGAACCTCGACGCGTTTGTCCCAACCGGTGGCTTCCCGCAGTTCATCCCTGATGCCAACCGCGCCGCCGTCGCACCGTACAAGGACAAGATCGCCTCGAAGGCCCTGGCCCTTGTCGTCGCCGACACGCTTCCGGTACAGATCGACCAGATGAAGGAAGGTTTCTCGCTTGGCCAGGTCGGCCAGCGGCCGTTCGAGATGGGCTACAAGACGATGATGGCGCTGAAGGACATGAAGGACGGCAAGGCTCCGCCGGCCGACCCGACCTACACGGGCCTCGATGTCTGCACTCCGGAGACAGCCGACACCTGCGTCGCCAAATAGTGCTTTTGGGCGGGAGGAAACTCCCGCCCTTTTCCATAGGGGATCTCAATGCCGGAATTGTTCTCGCTCAAGGGCCGTGTCGCATTGGTCACGGGTGCCTCGCGTGGTCTTGGTTTTGCCATGGCCAAGGCACTTGCGGAGAACGGCGCGACGGTGGTCGTCAACGCCCGCGACGTGGCCGCCCTTTCCGCCGCGGCGGACAGGATCGGTGCAGAAGCCCTGCCGTTCGATGTCACCGACGCGGCGATCTCAAGGGCGTCGCTCGAAGGAATCGTCGAACGCCACGGGCGCCTCGACATTCTGGTCAACAACGCCGGCATCCAGCATCGTAAACCGCTGGTCGAATGGCAGGACGAGGATTTCAACCACGTGGTTGCCGTCAATCTGTCGGCTTGCTTCCGCATGATGCGCGACGCGGTGCGCCTGATGCTGCCAAACAAGTTCGGGCGCATAATAAACACCGGATCGGTCGCAGCGATCCTTGGCCGTCCCACCATTCACGCCTATGTGGCGGCAAAGGCGGGGCTGCACGGGCTGACACGCTCCACTGCCGCTGAGCTGGGCCGCCACGGCATCACCGTCAACGCGATCGCCCCAGGCTATTTCGCCACCGAGCTCAACACCGCACTTATGCACGACGAGGCCTTCACCAAATGGGTCGAGGCACGAACCCCCGCGGGCCGCTGGGCCCAGCCTGAGGAACTCGGCGGAGCGGTGGTGTTTCTCGCCTCCGACGCTGCCGCTTACGTCAACGGGCACGTGCTGGCCGTTGACGGCGGGCTATCGGTTTCCCTGTGATTTCAACCGGCGACACCGTGCCGACAGGGCGTGCCTGCTAGCCGCCTGAAATGACGACTTGCTGCATGCGCTGCTGGCCCGGTCCCCTGCGCGGACGCAGACGCCACACGATTGGATGGCGCGCCGTATTGCAGCCGCCGACTTTCGATTCGCAACGGGTTATTCGACGTCTGGCGGCATCGATGCTTGATGCCGCCAATATTTCATTCCACACACCGGCCACGATGAGAAACGACATACGGGATCAGCGCCGGGTATTCGGGTGGGCCTTGCCCACTTCGATTGCCCTGCATCTGCTCATCGTCGCGTTTTTGTTGTTCGGACTGCCGGCAACGCTGTCGCAGCCAGGGAAGGAGCAGGCCATTGCGGTGGATATCGTGCCGCCGCCTAAACCGCCGGAAAAAACCAAACCCCCGTCTCCCGCTGAACCGCCCAAGCCGGAAAAGCCGCCGGAAGCAAAGGTCGAGCCGACGGCGAGCCGTGAGGTCGCCGCGCAGAGACCTGTCTTCCAATTCGGTGAGAAGGACGCCGGTCCGCGCAAGTCTCTGGACGGCAACAGTGCGGAGGATGATTCGGAACAACCGCCAGCGCCACAAGACCCCAATAACCAGGATATTGCACAGCCACCTGCCGTGGCAGCGGTCGAGGGGAAAGACCAGGCTCCGCCGCCTGGCGCATCACAGCCGCCGAAGCCCAAGTCTGCGGATGTCGCCAAAGTGCAAAAGCCGTTGAAGCTTGAAGTAGCGAAAAGATTGTTCTCGCAAACGGCAACCGATGATCCAATCGCGACAACCGCCATGAGAAACGTGCCGCGCGCCGAGCGGATCGGTCAGCTCTGCTTCTGGGAACTGCGCGAACAGTTGCGCCACGCGTCGCCCCCCTATTTTCCCGACGTCTTGCGTACCTACAGGTTGAGGGACGGCAATGTCATGCAAGTCTCCAGGACCGAGTTCCGTGCCAGCGGGCAGTGGTACGCCCTGAGCTTTCGTTGTGAGGTCGATCCGGACGCAACGAAAGTCGTGTCCTTCGCCTTCCGTGTTGGAGATCCAGTGCCAGCGCCGCGGACTGCCCGCCAAATAGGTGGCCCAGACTGATCGAGGTCGGCTCGCCGGCCGCATCAAATCCACGACGCCGGCGAAGTCTTCGCGCCCCGGCACGCGTCGAGGTGGCTTTCGCCAGCAGCCGCCTCAACGTGGGACGAATGCTCGCCCGCCTTGGCAATCGCTGTTTCGAGGTTTAGCTTATGCTAAGGGAGGGTTCGATGACTTCAAGTTTCAATGTTCACCATGCTGCCGGCTATGAGCAGCTCATGGGCCGCTGGAGCCAAAGGCTCGCGCCGCTGTTCATCGACTTTGCGGGCCTTAAAGACGGCGAAAAGATCCTCGACGTCGGTTGCGGCACCGGCAGCCTGACCTTCGCGCTCGTCAAGGCCGCTGACCTCCATGAGGTCGCCGCGATCGACTTTTCAGCCGTTTTTGTCGAGGAGGCAATCCGGCGCAACTCCGATCCGCGGACAAAAATCCGTCAGGCGGATGCCTGCGCCCTGCCCTTTGAGGACGGCGCGTTCGACCGTGCCCTGGCCCTGCTCGTGCTCCATTTCGTGCCCGAAGCCGGCAAGGCAGTCGCCGAGATGCGCCGCGTCGTGCGGCCGGGCGGCGTGGTCGCGGCGACGGTATGGGACCATCTCGGCGGCATGCCGGGGATGCGCATGATGATCGACACGGTGGCGGTGCTCAGCGAAGGCGGACGCCAGCTACGCGCCCGCTATTGCACGCAGCCGATGATGCAGCCGGGTGAAATGAAACGGACCTTTGTCGAGCAGGGTCTCCGCGACGTTACGGAGACCGAGCTGATGATCCGCATGGACTATCAAAACTTCGGCGATTACTGGGCGCCGATAGCCGCCGGCGAAGGGCCGCTCGGCAAGTATGTGGCCACGCTCGATCCAGAAGAGCGGGCGCGCGTCGACGCCGCCATGCGCGACGCCTACGAGGCCGGCCGGCCCGACGGCCCGAGATCCTTTGCGAATGTCGCGTGGGCCTGCCGCGGTATCGTTGCCTGACCGGCCGGCAGCCGGGATGCATTCTTCGCATAGGAAGCATCGCTCTCCTCGCGCCGGCTTGTCCCGCTGTTGACGGGACGGCCTCCGCTTCGGCCCCGCTAGATCCGCCAAGGGTGGCTGCGTTAGCCGATCCCGTAGACCAGCCTGACGCGGCCGTCCGAAAGCTGCTCCACTTTGCGCAGTTCGAGCCCACGACGATTTTTCGCCGTCCCAAACAGCGCCTTTCCTTCACCGGCGAGCAGCGGATAGACGATCAGCCTGAGCTCATCGACCAGCCCGGCATCGATAAGGCTCGCGGTAATTCGGGCGCCGCCCATAAGGTAGATGTCTTTGCCGGGCTTCTGTTTCAGCGCAGCGATATCCTCGAAATTCCGCACGAAGCGCGTCTTTGGCCAGGCGGCCGAAGTCATTGTGTTCGACAGCACATAATGCGGGGTCTGCGCGGCGAATCGGGCCCATTCGAGCTCGGCCGGCTTCGGCAATTTGCCGGTCATCGGCAGGGGCTTGTCGGGCTCGTTCTGGATGGCGCTCCAGTAACGCTCGTAGCCGGCATACATGACGCTGCCAAGCAGGCAGGCGTCGATTTGCGGCGTCAGGCCATATTCGTCCGACCACGCGTCGACCCAATCGGCGTAACCCTCGGGCCCCTCCATCTTGCCGTCGACGGAGATTTTCATTCCAGCGATCAATTTGCGCATGACTTCCTCCATCAGGCTTGCGGGATGCAAGCACGTTTCATCGTTGCTTCGTGTTGCTGGCGGCGACCTCAGGGATGGACGCCGCGAATTACATCAGGCCGGCAGGCGGCGGTCGTATTCTTCCCGCAGGCGGCTCCAGCCGTCCCAGAACGAGGTCGGCGTCTTGCCAGCCAGGCGGGCGGCCAGCAGGTCGAGATGCATGTGCCAGCCGGCCGTGATGTTGAGCTGGATTGCACGTTCCGGCAGGCGGCGATGGACAACGGTGAGCAGCACATCGCTACCCTTCGCCTCCAGCAAGAAGGAGACGCCGCCGGTATTTCCCCAGGTGATGGAAAGCTTGCGCGGCGGATCGAGTTCGGTGATCCGGCCGCCCATCCGATGCTCTTCGGGAAAGCTCGCGGGGCGTTCGCCAGGCGGGTCGGTCAGCTCGTCGTTACGCCAGACCAATTCGAACGAGCTGCCCGCCTTCATTTCCATCTGCCCCGCTGCCATCCACTGCCGGCGCAGGTCACTCTCGGTGAGATAGGCCCAGACACGCTCGATGGGTCCGGGCAAAAGGCGCTGGATGGTGAACGTGGCGGGCTCGCTTAGCGCGCCATAGGCGTCGATGCTTCTCATCTGGTTCATTGCTCGTCTCCTTCTTTCGGATTGGGCGATTTCCTGGGCTCATCCTGGGCTTTGCGTGCGTCCTCTTCGCGAAGAAGACGTTCGAGGACGTCGAGACGACCTGTCCAGAAGCGCTCGTAAAAGCTGAGCCACTGATGGGCGCTGGCCAGCGGTCCGGGGGCTAGTCGGCACAGATGCGTGCGGCCCCTCACCTCTCGACGAATAAGCCCTGCGTTCTCCAGCGTCTTGATGTGCTTGGAGGCGGCCGCGAGCGACATCGCGAAGGGCTCCGCCAGCTGGCTTACGGTTTTCTCGCCATCGGCGAGATCGCGAAGCATGTGCCGGCGCGTGGCGTCGCCAAGGGCGTGAAAGACCGCATCCATCTGAGGTGTTTGTAATTCAACCATGTAGTTGAATATAGACGCACGCTTTGAGATAGTCAACCGTTTGGTTGAATAAATTATGTGAAGCGCCGCAGGGCCGTTTGCGCCATCGAGCGCATCGACGTGACGGGAGATACGGACGGCCCGCGACAGTAAGGGCGAGGCCCCTTATTTGCCGTTGAAGAAACTGTGGATCGCGGCTTCCAGCTTTTCGATAAGCTGAGGGTTGTGGCAGCTGCCAGCCCAGATCAGGGCGTTTAGCCTTATTTCTTTGTTGATAAAGCTCACTTTCCCAGAATCCAGCAGGTATTCCGCGATCTCGTAGTGCCGCCCTTTGATAGCCTCGATGAGCGCGTTGTTTCTCCCCGTCTTGTCGGTCAGATTTACTTCCGCGCCATTCTCCACGAGCAACTTGACGACTTCGAGATGCCCGTTCTTCGCCGCCTCGATAAGAGCCGTTCTACCGTAGTAGTCAGCTCGCGCGTTGATCTCTATTTGGGGGTGTCTCACGAGGCCTGAGATACACGCGTAATGTCCCTTGGCCGACGCAAGGCTCAAGGGCGTGCTCTTCCACTTGTTTCTGGCATTCACATCGATTTCCGGGTCTTCGATCAGCACCTCGACCACCGCTGTGCGGTCATTGAGGGCTGAAAGGTGAAGTGCAGACCAGCCGCCGTCGTCCGACTGATTGATGTCGGCGCCAGCCGCCAATTCCGATCGAACCGCATCCGCATCGCCTTGTTCTGCCGCGACCAGCAGGGGCGACCAGTCTCTTGCTCCTTCGCCTTCCAAGCTGTTGGTCAACGCAGTCGCCTCCTCGGATAATCCACAGAATACCACAGAATCCGCGACAGCGGGATCGTCCTGAATGGAGTTCCCTGGACTCCGTGGGTCACAGAGAGCTGTCGGCCCGAAGCGGAAGATCAGCGCTTCACGTCCGTCTCCTCACATTCTCATGATATCGACTGGCTTTGGCGGCCATCCAGACTAGATAGAGCGTGCGCCGGGCGGAATGATGCAGAAGGACCTGAACATGGCTGAACAGATTACCCTGGATAGACCTGAACAAATCAGATTGAACGACGGCTCCGCCATTCCGCAAATCGGCCTCGGCGTGTGGCAGGTCGATCCAGCCATCACCGCCAAGGTGGTGCGCTGGGGAATCGAGGCCGGCTACAGGCTGATCGACACCGCCGAAGGCTATCAGAACGAGGAAGGTGTCGGGCAGGCAATCCGCTCGGCCGGCGTGCCGAGAAGCGAGTTGTTCATCACCTCGAAACTGCGCAACGGCGCGCATCAGCGCGACGCCGCCTTGCGCGCCTTCGACGGGACGATGAGCAAGCTCGGCATCGAACAGATCGACCTGTTCCTGATCCATTGGCCGGTACCCAGCCAGGACAGATATGTCGAGGCCTGGAAGACGCTGATCGAACTCAGGCAATCAGGCCGCATCAAGTCGATCGGCGTTTCGAACTTCAACCAGGACCATCTCGAACGGATCATCGGCGAGACCGGCGTCACGCCGACCGTCAACCAGATCGAGCTCCACCCCCGCTTCCAGCAGCGTGACAAACGTGAATTCCACGACAGGCACAACATCCGCATCGAGAGCTGGAGCCCGCTGGGCAGCGGCCGGCTGTTGAGCGATCCGACGCTCGAAAGCATCGCCAGGAAACACGGCAAGTCGGTGGCGCAGGTGATTATCAGGTGGCACCTTCAGGAAGGGCTGATCGTCATCCCGAAATCGATCCACCAGGACCGGATCGCCGCCAATTTCGATGTCTTCGATTTCGAGCTGGAAGCGAAGGACCTCGAGCTCATCCGGGGCATGGATTCGCCCGACGGCCGCACCGGCCCGAACCCCGCCACCGCCGCGTTCCTGTTCTGACGAAGGCGGGCATCACCGCGGCGTTGGCATTCCTTTGCGACCCCTGTGTCCTGCCCTCTTTGGCACCACTTGGCATCTCCCCCCGGGGGAGATTGGCAGCTTCAACGGGAGCGCCGTTCTTGCAACGTTGGAGACTAGCGAAAAGCCGAGATGAGAGCCAATCTCCCCCCTCGTGGGGGAGATGTCCGGCAGGACAGAGAAGTGGTCGTTTCCAAGTTACAAGGGGGGCGCTGTCCCGCCGGTCTTGCCAGGGTTCTGCTGCCCATCCGTCGCTCACGGAACTCGCGCTTTGGCCACCCATTCAGGATGCAGCGGCGAGCCCAGTCACAATGCCAATGTGCTGGCCTTGGGCATCGATTTGGCATTTGCGCGGTGTCGTGGAGGCAATGGCGTGTGAGGCATTGTCAACGCTCTTTGGCGATCGAGGTCGGCGTTCTACGGCGCCCCCCTCTGTCCTGCCGGACATCTCCCCCACGAGGGGGGAGATCGGCAGCTTCGGCCCCAACGCGGTCCTGTAGCGACCGCGACAGCTCACCTCAGATCCCCGAGCCATCCAGCAGCGGGACATCATCCTCCTCCCAGGGGCTCGGCATCGAACCCTTGCTCAGATTGGCCGACGGCAGCGGCATCCAGCACTTCAGCTCCGGTTCGGCATATTCGACGATGCGTCCCGGAGAAGAGTCGGAAGCCCTCCAGCCTTCGCTGCCGAACTGATCGGCGCGGGCCCAGTAAGCCATGTCGACCTCGGCCGGACCTTGTTCGGACGGCCGAACCGTGACAAGGATTCTGCTGCCGTCCCTTGGCGCGCTCGACATGTGGCGCCACTGACCGGGCTCATCCATTGCATTCCTCCTGCGATCTTCGCCTCGAACGGATAGTCGCTTCGCGCTCGGAAGCGGTCAACCCGAACTTTTTTTGCCTGAGGCAAAACCCTGCTCCGTCGTCGGAACAAGTCATGGCACGCCGGGTTTGGGCAAGTTGTTGAAGGAAGCAAAATGAGACCAGCGCCCCGACCGATCCTTACCATTGTTGCATGGCAGGCCGAGTCTTTCGTTCGCAACCCGGTCCGGTCGCAATGAGGCAGGCCGGTTCTGACCATTCCCACCCACCGAAGGAGGGGAAAGGCGGCATAGGCCGAGCGCTCGGCCTCGGCCTGATAACCGGCGCAGCCGACGACGATTGTTCTGCGATAGGCACCTATGCCAGCGCCGGCGCCCGCTTCGGACCCGACCTGCTTTGGACGGCTCCGGTGACGTTGCCGATGATGTATGCGGTCGTCTACCTGTCGTCGAAGCTTGGTCAGGTATCCGGGCGCGGATTGTTCCACGTCATCAAGGACTTCTATCCGCGGTGGCTGCTCTGGTCGGTGCTGTTGGGTGTGCTCGTCGGCAACACCATCGAGGCAGCGGCGGATCTTGGTGGAATGGCGGCCGCGATCAACATGTTCGTGCCACTTCCCATCCCGCTGATCGTGCTGTTCGTCGCCGCCACCATCTTCGCCCTCCAGGTCTTCGGCTCCTATACTTTGATCCGCAACATCTTTCGGTGGCTGGCGTTGGCGCTGCTCGCCTATGTCGGTGCCGCCCTTCTGGCCAAGCCGGACGCCGCGGCCGTATTGCGCGGAACGCTGCTTCCGCGGATCGAATTCAACCGTGAGTTCCTGTCGATCCTGGTCGCCATCATCGGCACGACGCTGTCCGCCTATCTCTACACGTGGCAGTCCAATGAGGAGGTCGAGGAGGAGATTGCCCAGGGGCGAACGACGCTCAGGCAAAGGAAGGGCGCTACCGACAGCGAACTCCGTCGCTCTCGCCGGGACATCCTCATCGGCATGATGTTTTCAAATCTCATCATGTATTTCATCATCCTGTCGACGGGTGCTACGCTCTACAAGGCGGGCCACCACGATATCGACACGGCAGCGCAAGCGGCGGAGGCGCTGCGCCCGCTAGCCGGTCAGGCCGCAAGCGTCCTGTTCGCCGCAGGCGTGATCGGCGTCGGTTTCCTAGCGGTTCCTGTCATGACTACCGGCGCTGCCTATGACGTGGCGCAAGCTATCGGCTGGAAAAACAGCCTGCACGCCCGGGCTCGAGAGGCGCCCAAATTTTATCTCGCCATCGGATTTTTTACGGCGATCGCCGCCGGCCTCAACTTCCTCGGCTTCAATCCGATGAAGGCGCTGGTCTGGTCCGGCATAGTTCAGGGCTTCTCGACGCCGCCCTTGCTGCTGCTCATCATGCTGATGACGAACAGCCGCAGGATCATGGGCGACCAGGTGAACAGCCGCAGCACCAACATACTCGGTTGGGCAACGACCGCCGCCATCTTCTCGGCGACGATCGGCCTGGTGGCAACCTGGTTCATGTGATCAGGCAGGACAAAGGGACGCCGCCAGTTGAGCTAACCCGTCCCGCTTACGGATTGTCCCAGCTTTGCCGGTCCTGGAAATTCCACTACGTCGCCCATCGGCCGTTTGTATTGCACCGCGACAATTGAATCGATCAGAAGATCCACAGCCGCACGAGCCGTGCGGCTCGTCTCGTCCTCGCCGCTCAAATAATGGCTGGCTCGTTCAAGATGGAGGTGTGCGGCGGCAAAGTCGCTTGTCATCGGCTTCTCCCTGTTGCCCGCCGGCCGGCAAGATGACCGCCTCGATTTACCCAAAAGCAAATATCCACAGCCGGATTTGAATCAAATTGGCCTGATTCACCGCAGCCCGAGGGACAAGGTGCTGGCAGGCCTTTGCGCCGCTGGTCGATGCGCTTGCGCCGGCGCAGTACGCCGCATTGAATGAACCAACTACGGCCGGTGTTCCGCAAACTCCGTTCGCTCAATGCGCTACCTTTGAAATTTTCTCGCTCTTTTAATTCTACAAACTCTCTAGACTAACATAGATCATTTGGACAGGGAGCCAGGAATGTCGAAAAAGCTCGTGGTGGGGCTGTCGGGCAATTTGACCCGGCCATCGAAGACCAAGGCGTTCATCAGCCACATTGTCGGGCAGGCCGCCGAAAGCATCGGCGCGGCCGCAGCCGTCTTCGACATCGAGGATCTCGGCGCGTCCCTGCCGCAGGCAAGGCGCCTCGGCGACCTCGACCCGGCGGCGCGCAACATCGTCGAACGGCTGCTGGGCGCCGACATCCTGGTGGCCGGCTCGCCGACCTTCAAAGGCAGCTATACCGGGCTTTTCAAGCACTTCTTCGACCTGCTCGACCCGTCATCGCTGAGGGGCAAGCCGGTCATCCTTGCCGCGACCGGCGGCGGCGAACGCCATTCGCTGATCGTCGAGCACCAGCTGCGGCCATTGTTCGGCTTCTTCGAGGCGCTGACCGTGCCGACCGCGATCTACGCCTCCGAGAAGGATTTTGCCAATGGCGTGCTGGTGTCGGAAGCCATCCACGCCCGCACCCGGCAAGCGGTCGCCGAGGCATGCCGGGTGACCGGGGTGCCCTACGGCGTCGGCCTTGCCGCCTGAACGCACCACTGACCCGAGATCCACTCCCCGATCCACCCAGGAGCACGCCGCGATGACCAGATCCACCAAATCCAGGCAAATCAAACTTGGCGCTTTCCTTCCCGGCGGCGGACAGCATATCGCCGCCTGGCGCCATCCCGACGCACCGGCCGACGGCGCCACCAATTTCGAGTTCCACAAGCAGCTTGCCCTGACCGCCGAGCGCGGCCTGTTCGATGCCTATTTCCTCGCCGACAATCTGACGGTCGGCCTCGGCGCCCGCGAAGGCGGCAACGCCAAGATCGCCGGCTTCGAGCCGGTCACGCTGTTTGCAGCGCTGGCGCCGCTCACCACGCATCTCGGCTTCATCGCCACCGCCTCGACCACCTACGAGGAGCCCTACACGCTCGCCCGCAAATTTGCCTCGCTCGATCATCTGTCGAATGGCCGCGCCGGCTGGAATGTCGTGACCTCGGCCGGCGACGAAACCGCGCGCAATTTCAATCGCGATACGCAGCCTGCCCATGCCGAGCGCTATGCCCGCGCGCATGAGCACGTCGAGACGGTCAAGGCGCTGTGGGACAGCTGGGAGGACGACGCCTTCATCCGCGACAAGAAATCGGGGCGCTTCTACGACAAGGACAAGCTCCACGACATCGACCACAAGGGCGCGCATTTCAGCGTCAAGGGTCCGCTCAATGTGCCGCGCCCGGTGCAGGGGCACCCGGTGGTGGTGCAGGCGGGACAATCCGAAGACGGTCGCAAGCTCGCCGCCCAATCGGCGGAAGTCATCTTCACCGCCCATCAGAACCTGGCGTCGGCGCAGGAATTCTATCGCGACATCAAAACACGTGTGACGGCCGCCGGCCGCGATCCCGAGCAGGTGCTGATCATGCCGGGTGTAGCGCCCTTCGTCGGCCGCACCGAAGAAGAAGCGCGCGCCAAATACCAGCAGCTGAACGATCTCATCCTGCCCGAAGACGGCGTCGCCCTGCTCAACGGGCTGGCCGGCCAGACGCTCGACATCAGGGGCTATCCGCTCGACGGCCCGCTGCCGCCAAGCAAGGAAACCGAAGGCATGAAGAGCCGCCAGGCGCTGATCCGCCAGATTGCCGACGAGCACAACTTCACCATCCGCCAGCTCTATCAATGGGTGGCGACGGCCCGCGGCCATTACACCGTCATCGGCAGCGCCACGCAGGTCGCCGACCAGCTGGAGGAATGGTTCGGCAACGAAGCCGCCGACGGCTTCAACATCCTGCCGCCCTGGCTGCCCGGCGGGCTCGACGACTTCGTCGAGCTGGTGATCCCCGAACTGCAGCGCCGCGGCCTGTTCCGCACCGCCTATGAAGGCAGGACCCTGCGCGAGAACCTCGGCCTCAGGCGGCCGGAAAACCCGTGGACCGGCGCGCGCTCGGCCGTGCTGGCCGCCGAATAATTCCACGAAGCCCACTACCCTCGAAGCGAGAGGCACGACGATGACCTTGCAGCACATCGGACAGGCCGCCAGCCTCGGCACGCGTGACAGCACGACAAGCCTCGGCACGGATTTCCTGCGCCTCGGCGGCCGGGCGGGAATTCGCTTCCTGTCGCGCTACGGCGTCCTCATCGCTTTCCTCGCACTGTGGCAAGTGTCGAGCAGCGCCGGCTGGGTCAACACGGCCGTGCTGCCGCCGATCGACATGATTGTCGCGGCACTTTGGAAGGGGCTGGCCGGCGGCACTCTACTCGGCGACATCGCCATCAGCCTGCAGCGCGCCGGTCTCGCCTTCGCGGCCGCCGTGCTGGTCGCGATCCCGCTTGGCCTGTTCATGGGTCAGGTGCGCACGGTCGAAACCGCGCTCGATCCCATCCTGCAGGTTTTCCGCCAGACCTCGGCGCTGGCGCTCTATCCGGTGTTCATCCTGCTGCTTGGGCTCGGCGAAGCCTCCAAGGTGTTCGTCATCTTCTGGGCGACGCTGTTTCCGCTGCTGCTCAACACCATCGGCGGCGTCAAGCAAGTCGATCCGAAACTGCTGGAGATGGCGCGCGTCTATGGCGCCAGGCAGCTCACCGTCTTCCGTCGCGTCGTGCTGCCCGGCGCCGTGCCCTCGATCTTCGTTGGGCTGAGGCTCAGCGCCACCACGGCGCTGCTGTTGTTGATCGCGTCCGAAATGATCGGCGCCAACAAGGGCATCGGCTTCCAGGTGATGAACGCGCAGTACAACTTCCAGATACCGCTGATGTTTGCGGCAATCGTCATCCTCGCCGGCCTCGGCCTGATCGCCAACCAGGCACTGGTGAGCCTGCAGCGGCGGCTCTGCCGCTGGAGCAATGCCGTCGACTGACCACCGCCTTTATCAATCTCAACCAGGCCAGAACTCAAATCAGGAAAGACCCGGACCATGAAAATCTCCCGCCGTTCCCTGCTTGCTGGCGCGCCCTTCGCCGCCGGCCTTCTCGCCGCCGGCCTGCCGCGCCTCGCCCTTGCCGAAGCCGCACCAGTGAAGTTCCGCTCCCTCGCCAGCCGCGGCAGCATCTCTCCGCATGAGCTGGCCGGCGAGCTCGGCTATTTCAAAGGCCTCGGTATCGAGATCGAGAATGTCGGCTATTCCGGCGGCGGCCCGGAATCGTTGTTTGCGCTCGCCTCTGGCAGCGTCGATATTGGCTCGGCCGCAACCGCCGCCGTGATCAATTCGATCTCCGGCGGCAACGACTTCGTCGCCGTCTATCCGAGCAACGGCATCAACAGCAAGGTGCGCAGCGTCTTCTACGTGCTGGACGACAGCCCGATCAAATCGATCGCCGACATTGCCGGCAAGACCATCGCCGTCAACACGCTCGGCGCCCATCTCGACTACACCGTGCGCGAGGCGCTGCACAGCGTCGGCCTGTCTCCGGACGCCGCCAATCTCGTTGTCGTACCCGGACCGCAGCTCGAGCAGACCTTGCGCTCCCGCCAGGTCGACATCGCGGCGCTCGGCTACTGGCAGGCGACGTTTGCCGGGGCGCTGGTCGACAATGGCGGCGTGCGCGGCGTGTTCAACGACACCGACGTGCTGGGCGAGCTGGCCGGCGGCTTCGTCGTGCTCAGGCGCGACTTCATCGCCGCGCATCCCGACGCCGCCCGCAATTTCGTCGAGCAATCGGCGCGCGCCTCCGACTGGTCGCTGCAGAACCCCGACGAGGCGCGCAAGGTGCTGGCAAACATCCTCGATAAGCGCGGCGAGAACGGCGAGCTGGCGCGCTACTGGACCGGCTTCGGGCTGCGCCAGGGGGCCAAGGCGACGGACCGCGACATCGACTTCTGGGTCAGCGTGCTCGAGCGCGACGGCCGCCTGCCAAAGGGTAAGCTGAAGGCAGCAGATATCCTCTACCGGCCCGGCGAAACCAAGACCAACTGAGAAGGCCAACCGGCAAGACAATCAGCTGGGAGATGAGCGCGATGAGCGGCACAAGCGGCGGTGAGGTCAGCATACGCGACCTGTCCAAATCGTTCAGCATCGGCAGGCGTTCGCTTGCCGTGCTGAGGACCCTCAATCTCGACATCCGCTCGGGTGAATGCCTGGTCATCGTCGGCGCCAGCGGATCGGGCAAGACCACGCTGCTCCGCATCCTGGCCGGACTGGAGGCGGCCGACAGCGGCGGCGTCGCCATCGATGGCAAGCCGGTGCACGGCGTCGGCGCCGAGCGCGCGGTGATTTTCCAGGAGCCGCGCCTGCTGCCCTGGCTGACGGTGCTCGGCAACGTCGCCTTCGGCCTCGAAGTGCGCGGCGTGCCGAAGGCTGAGGCCGAGGAACGGGCGCGCTTCTACATCGCGCTCGTCGGCCTCGCCGAATTCGGCGATGCGTTTCCAAGGCAGCTGTCGGGCGGCATGGCGCAGCGCGTCGGTATCGCCCGCGCGCTGACCGTGCAGCCCGAAATCCTGCTGCTTGACGAGCCGCTGGGCGCGCTCGACGCGATGACCAAGATCGGCATGCAGGAGGAACTGGCGCGCATCTGGAGCGAGGAGAACGTCACCATGGTAATGGTGACGCACGACCTCGAGGAAGCGATCTACCTCGCCGACAGGGTGCTGATCCTGCCCAAGGAGAAAGGCGGCGCGGCGCGGCTGATCGACATCGACCTGCCCCGCCCGCGCGAGCGCAGCGAAAGCCGCTTCGTACGCTACCGCGAAGAACTACTGCGCGAATTCGGGCTGCACTGAAAGCCGCCTAAGAGGGCTTGGATCCCGCGTCCCGCGAAGCGGGGAGAGGTGTCTCGGCGAAGCCGAGACGGAGATGGGCCTTCCTTCGAGTGCCCTGCACTACGCTCTTTCCTGGAACCGGATTCCCCGCCTCGGCATTTCCTTAACCGGGAGGCAAAGGAGCGCGGCATGAAAGCTTTGTTCGCAATCTTTGGCGGCTTCGTCCTGACGCTCGCCGTATTCGCCAGCGGTCTCGCCTTCGCCACCTGGCTATTGATAGCCAAGCCGGTGCGGCCGCCCGCCCCGGTCTCCAGCGTCGCCGAACTGTGGGCCAAGGATCCGCGCCCGGTAAACCCGGCCTCGCAGCGCCTCGAGCGCCTCCCGGCCAGCCCGGTTCCCGTTCGCACCTCGGAAGTTGATCGCACCGCGAGACCCGCCGATACCGCCGCAGCTTCGACACCCGACACCACCGGCTCCATCAAGCCGGCGGTGGAAGAGCAGCAGACGCTACCCGCCGCCCATGTCGAATGGTGCACCAGCCGCTACCGCTCCTACCGGCCAGGCGACAACCGCTACACATCCTACAGCGGACAACGGCGCCCCTGCATCTCGCCCTATCTCGACATCACCGATGACGGCAGCTACGTCGAGGCGAGCGATACGTCGTCGGTGGAGGGCTACGCCCCATCGGATGAACCCGGCGCCGCCGAGCTCTCATCCGATCACGTGCAATACTGCTTCGGCCGCTACCGCTCGTACCGACCGGAAGACAATAGCTATCAGCCGTATTCTGGGGGGCCGCGGAGGCAGTGCGAGTAGCGCGGGCCGGGAGGTGGCCGGCGGCCGCAGTGCATGGCGCCTTGTGCGACCAACGATCACGCAGATTTCTTGGATCGTTCGGGTTGGCTCGGCGTTCATCCGATACCCAAAGGAGAAATCAACATGGGCGACGACCGGGACGACAAGATTCGTGAGCGCGCATACCAGATCTGGGAACGCGAAGGCGGGATCCATGGCGATCCCGAGCGGCACTGGCACCGGGCCGAGGCCGAGATCGACAGGGAGGCAGCCCTGCCGCTGACGGCAGGCGATGCCCTGCCGGAAACCCGCGAGGTCGCAAGCTCCGACGTCTTGACGGTGGAGGCCCTGGCGGTGCGCACCGGCATATCGGGCGAACAGGCGCAGGAACTGATCGACAGGCTGGGCAACGACAGGGCGGCGATCGAACAAGCCGCGCGCAACCTCAAGGGGAAGCAGCGGCTCAGGGAGTGACAGATGATCAGAAAACTCAAAGACGGAAAATACCGCCTCTATTCGCGCAAGAAGGACGAAAAGACCGGCAAGCGCCGCAATCTCGGCACCTTCGATACCCGCGAGGCCGCCGAGAAGCACGAACGGGAGGTGCAGTATTTCAAGAGGCATTGAGGGGCGTTGGTGGCCGGTGCCCGCCAGCCAGTCGCGCGGCATGCCCGGCGGAACCTGAATTCCAGCCCTCACGAGCCGTCGCGAACCCATTACCGCTGCTACAGGCCAAGGGACGACACTACACGTCCTACAGCGGAGAGCAGCGCCCCTGCATCTCGCCCTAACTCGACATCACCGATGACGGCAGCTAGGTCGAGGCGAGCGATACGTCGTCGGTGGAGAGTTACCCGCCATCAGATGAACCCGGCGCCGCCGAGTTCTGATCCGACCATGTGCAATACTGCTTCAGCCGCTACCGCTCCTATCGGCCGGAAGACAACAGCTATCAGCCCTATTCAGGGGGGCCGCGCCGGCAGTGCGAGTAGCACGCGCTGGGCAGCATCCAGTGCGCGCCTGTCGGGGATTTGAGGTCCTGTCTATGTGCCGGACCTTCCGCAAAGCGGAGGAAAGTGCCGCTCAGTTCGTTTTGTAGGACGCGGGAGGCCAGACCTGCGCCTCACGGTCATGATGGGGAGGTGAGGGCGGACACGGAGGCCGTTCGAGTAGAGAGCCCTGTCTTACCACCGCGTTCGTAAGAGGATACTAGGAGAGACGCAAATTGACAGAATCGTCGATTCTGCCATGCCGCAGTGGCAGAAAAGGATTCTGGCTTATTAAGCTCGTCATATAAGCTACCGGCGCAAATCAGGGGGCATTCTTGCAGAAACGCGCGCGTATAAGGCGGATTGAGTTCTCCAATTTCAAGGCCCTGTCCCGGTTCACGCTGACGATAAACGAGATCAATATTCTTGTTGGGCCTAACAACTCGGGCAAGTCCACCTTGATCGGAGCTCTTCGGACACTCGATGCAGCAATACGTTTCGCCTGGTCTCGACCGCCCAGTCGCGTGTATGTCGGCGACAATTCCTATATCGGCTACCGCCTCCCCGAAGAGAGCGTTCCGATTTCTCTGGAGAACGTACAGACTGACTACAACGGGGCTGAAGCGCGCGTAACCTTTTCACTGAGCAATGGGAACTCGCTTGCATTGGTCTTTCCTGAAGATGGCGGCTGTGTCTTTCTCCCTTTTGTCGATGGTGGCGTGGTCAAAAGCGCATCAGAGTTCAAGCGAGAGTTCCCAATTTCTTTGATAATTGTGCCCGTCCTTGGGCCGGTTGAACATAGAGAAAAGAAACGGGAGCGCAGCACTGTCGTCTCCGGCTTGTCTACCCACCGGGCATCGAGACATTTTCGAAGCTACTGGCATTTTTTTCCAGACGGATTTGATGCGTTCTCGGAGCTTGTCGCAAGAACGTGGCCAGGAATGCAAATCAGTGCCCCGGAGTATGACTATGCTTCCGGAGAACTGAGCATGTTCTGCTTGGAGGACCGGATAACCAGAGAGATATATTGGGTCGGTTTTGGCTTCCAGATATGGTGCCAACTCCTAACACACCTATCTCGCGCGACCGAAAATTCTCTCATCGTGGTGGATGAGCCCGAAGTGTACCTACATCCCGATGTCCAACGCCAACTGCTAGGCATTATGCGGGACGCCGGGGCAGACGTAATGATCGCCACTCACTCGAGTGAAATAATTGCCGAGGCCGATCCGAGTGAGATCGTAATGATCGACAAGCACCGCCAATCTGGAGAGCGCATACGAAACATATCCGGTATTCAGCGTGCGCTTGATGCTGTTGGCTCCTCTCACAACATAACTCTCACCGCGCTTGCGAAGAGCCGTAGAATCCTCTTTGTCGAGGGCCTCAATGATTTCCGGCTACTTCGGCGTCTCGCACGTAAGATCGGGATGCAGGAGTTGAGTTCAGGCACTGGAATTATCCCTTTGGCGTCGGGAGGCTTTGGCTCTTGGCAAAAGATCACAATCCTTGCATCGGGCATCGCCGAAGCACTTGGTGCTCCGCTTATGATAGGGGCGATCTACGATCGTGATTACTTCTGCGAGGAACAAATCGCTGATGTGGTAGAAACTCTCGATGCCGGCCTTCTACTGGCGAGAGTGCTTGAACGAAAGGAGATAGAAAATTATCTTCTTGTCCCATCGGCTCTTGATCGAGCTGTGTACCGGACTCTCGGCGTGCGTCGAGATACGTCGGAATTACGCAGTTCGGAAGAGGTGACCTCAGAAGCCATTTTAGACGCGATAACTCGGCCGATGAGGGACGACGTGTTTTCTCAGTTGATGGCGCGGCGTCTTGAGTTCTTTCGCAAAAGAGGCGACGACGCGTCGAGCATCTATAAGCCCGTAATCTCTTCGTTCGAGGCTCGCTGGGCTAGTATTG
Organism: Mesorhizobium sp. M0208; assembly: GCF_040322015.1. Lineage (NCBI taxonomy): Bacteria > Pseudomonadati > Pseudomonadota > Alphaproteobacteria > Hyphomicrobiales > Phyllobacteriaceae > Mesorhizobium > Mesorhizobium sp. M0208. Next base: position 33,625 of record NZ_JAMYSP010000029.1, read on the forward strand.
GTTCAAGGATGACTCTGGTTTCGGGCAAGGAGGTCCTTCGTCAATATCGACAGCGGGTGAAAGATCAATATGGTATTACCCTGACAGACTCTCGTATCATTGATGAGATGAATAAGGATGATATCCCAACCGACATGGTTACGTTATTAAATGAGCTTGATTTGTTCAGAATCAGCACAAAGTCTGTAGCAGCGGCCTGAGAATGCAGATGGATCGGTGCTCTGCTGAGATGCGCATTTCGGCAACTCTTAGCCTCTCGCCCGACGCCGGCTCTCCACCGCATCCAGCCGTTCCTGCAAATGCCCATTCAGCACAATCATCTCCTTCAGCGCCTTCACCGCATCGCCCTGGTGCTGGGCAATGAACCTGTCGGCGATGGCCTGCAGCGCAGCCTCCTGGCGGCTGTCCAGCGTCACGATGTGATCCATGGCGATGCCTCCGATAGTTTCTGTTCAAATTGAACAAAACGGGAACAAAAATGTCAAGAGCGAATTGACTTGGCGAGGAATGCCTTCCTATTTGTCAGTAGGCGGGGCGGTTGCTCACAAATCGAGGAGAGCCGCGATGGGCAGACGAAAAAGCCGGTTCGACAGGCTGTCGGCGAGGGATGCGGAGGCGATCATCAGGGACGCTTTGAGCCTGCGCCGGACGGTGCTGTCGTCGCAGCTGCATCTGAAGGCGCATGGCGAGCTGTTCTGGCAGCTTTGCGGGCTTGTCGAGAAATTGCACGAGGTGCTGGCCAGCGTCGCGGAGAAGGAGCCCGATTACCGGATGGCGGAGCTTGGCCTGCTTCCCCTCCCCGAGGATTACTCGACCCGGAAATGAGCCATGGCCGGGCCGATGGACAGCGTTGGGCGTGCCGCCAAGGCCAACATGCTGCTTATCGTGGAGTGCGGCCACTGCTACCACGTCGGGCGCTTCAGGGCGAATGACGTGGCACAGGTGGTGGGCTGGAACAAACCGCTGGAAGCGATCAGGTTCAGGTGCAAGCGATGCAGCCGCAAGGACACGACGGTGAAGACGCAGTTCATCGACCAGGATCATCCGCCCAAGGGCTACATCTGGGTGCTGCAGAAGTTCAAGCGCTAAAACAATGAGCCTTGCGCCGGCGGTGCCGGCGGCGGAAACTTGATCTGCGTCGCCGGCTTCTCGACGATCACCAGCGCATCATCGGGCGCCGTGCGCTGCAGGTGTCTTGCCCCCGACCATGGCGCCGTCAGCCAGGTCTCGGTTTCTTCCGGCGTGGTCAGGATCACCGGCATTGCCTTGTCGTGGATCGGCGCGATCAGCGCGTTGGGCCTGGTCGTCATGAAGCCATAGACCTGGTGCTCGGCGGGGCCGTCCTTGACCTTGCGAATGCCCTGCCAGCGCGTCCACAGACCGGCAAAGAAGAACAGCGGGCGGTCCTCGCCGAGTGCAAACCAGAAGTTGCGCTGAATGCCGGTCTCGGGGTCCTTGTCGCCGGGCGTCGGGCTGGGCTCGGCGAAGCTGGTGACGGGCACCACGCAGCGGTTCGCGATGCCGAGATATTGCTGCCAGTGGCCGTATTGCGGATTGCGGATATTGGTGGTGCCGTAGTCGGCCTTGCCCTTGACCCGCTCCAGTGGCGTCGGCATGCCCCACAGCAGATTGGCTAATTCGCGTTCGCCGTCCGGCGCATTGCGCACCACCGGGCCTGGCTGGTTGGGATAGATGTCGATGGAGGGTTCGAGATTGCCGAGTATATCGCGCAAGGCGCGGGTCCACTGGCGAATGGCCTCCTGGCTGGTCGTGATATTGTAAAGATTGCACATTTCAGGCCGTTCCCGGATGCTCAGGCATCTTGTTGGAAACGGCCCGGAATTTCCAGCGCTGTCCGTCGGGTTGCTGACACGGCAGGCCGTGTCAGCAATGGTTTTGTGAGACCTACCGCGCCGATTGTCTCATAGCTTGTGCGGCGACTGCCGCGAGAAAAGCCCTGGCCGCGGCATCGCAGGCCGCTCGGGACGGACCCTTGGCGAAAAGGAGAAGCTCGGCGGCTCGCATGTTGAGCCCGTGCTTTCTCGCGAATGTGACCAGATCGTAGGGTTTGTTGTCGTAAGGCTCGTCGTCGTCGTAGTCGATCGTCAGATCGTAGTTTTCTTTCATTTTCTTCCTCCCTTTAGCGATCTCCCCCCTCCTGTCGCTAACGCAAAATTAACGTCGATGGCGTCGGGCGAGTCCACCAATCAGAGATTGTGTAAGAAACGTACCGGGCTGTGCGAGGTCAGATGTGCAGCCTCGCACCGGGTCCGGTGGGCAAGCGCCGCGTACCGACCCGATCGAAACCCGGCCTTCGGGCAGGCTAATTGTTAGGACGTTGATAAGCATTTGGTAATAAAAGGCGGGAAATGAAATGCTGGCTTGATCGGGCATCTATGATGCTGTCGTTCTCAGTGGGCCTGTGACGTGCGCATCAAAAGCCAGATCCTTCTCAGTATGATGGCCGCCGCGGCTTTGATCGGGGTGGTCGGCGGCGTTGCGATTTTTACGCAGATGGCGGCGATCAGGGCGTTGGGATTGACCGAAGCGACCAATGTCGCGCGCGAACTGGCCAACACGATCGTGTTCAGGTCATCCGATGGGGCGCCGTCGCTGTTCGACCGACCCGACGCGCTCCGGGAGTTTTTGGAGCATCAGCACCATGGTTCGCGCAGGGATTTCCTGATCGTCGATCGCAACAAGGTCCTTCTGGCCCACGCTTCCGACGAGGACCACAAGGTCGGCGACAAGTTCGATCACGACGCCGGCGATGAAGTCGGCCAGACTCTGAAAGATGGCATCTCCCGCAGGTTTGAGGATGCTCATGAGGCCAACGACATGCTGGTCGTTCCGATCGAACATCCCGAGGACACGATCATCGGTGCCGTGCTCCTGGAATACGACCCGTTGCTAGGCGATGCCGAACGGCGCACCAGCAACATGCTTTGGTTGGTTGGCCTCAGCGCGACAGCCGCCATGCTGGTTGCGGCGGGATTCGCCGCTGTACTGCTGCGTCGTTTCGGTACCGGCCTTTCTGGCATGATGGGAGGCATGGAATCGCTGGCCAAAGGCAATGCCATGACGCGTGTAAGCTACACCGGCAAAGATGAGTTCGGGCAGCTGGCGCACGGCTTCAACATGATGGCCGCCGAGCTGGAATCGGCGCGGGCCCACATCGAGGATATCGTCGAGACGGCGGCTGAAGGCATTGCCGTCCTCGACGGTGATGGCCGGATTGCCAGCGTCAATCCCGCGGCGGTCTCGATGATCGGGCGGCGCGCCAACAAGATCGTCGGCCAGGAGTGGCGCTCGGTCATGACGATACGTGATCCGAAAGGCGACGAATTCGCCGCCGGGACGTCTCCCATCGAGCTGGCCTTGACCTCGGGCCGCCAACACCAGGGCGAAGTGCGCTTGACCAAATTGGACGGCTCGCATTTGCCGGTGATCGCGAGCTGCAGTCCGCTCAGCAAGTCGGACGGAAGCCTCGTCCTCACGCTCAACGACATCAGCGAACTGCGCCGCGCGGAGAGCGTTGTGAACGAGCGTGCCGATCAGCTGGCGGGGCTGAACCGCGAATTGCACGAGAAGTCGGAAACAACGTCCCGTCTGGTGAAGCTGGGGGAGCTGCTGCAGGCCTGCGTTACGTTTCCTGAAGCGTTTTCAGTGGTCGGCACCGCCATGGCCGAGTTCCTCGGCGGCTTAAGCGGAACCGTCCACCTGACCAGCGCCTCGCGTAACCTGGTGGAAGAGGTAGCGCATTGGGGCGCCGTCCGGTCGAGCGCTGGCCAATTTGCGCCGGAAGACTGCTGGGCGTTGCGGCGCGGCCAGGAGCATGTCGCCGGCCCGGGCATGTTGTCGCCGCGTTGCGCCCATATCACCGAGAATGGCGGCAAGGGTTACGTCTGCATGCCGCTGGCGGCGCAAGGCGAAACACTGGGCATCTTGCATTTGTGTGAACCGAATGCGGCGGACAAACCGCAATGGCTGGCTGAAAGGCAGCAGATCCTGCGCGGCGTCGTCGACACGCTGGCATTGGCGCTGGCCAATCTGCGCCTGCGCGAGACGCTGCGGCAGCAATCGATCCGCGATCCGAATACCGGTCTGTTCAACAGACGGTATCTCGAGGAGACCAGCAGCCGTGAACTGCGCCGAATGGAGCGCTCGGGTCAGCCATTGGTCGTCATGATGCTTGACGTCGATCATTTCAAACAGTTCAACGATACGTTCGGCCACGAGGCCGGTGACCTGGTGTTGAAGCAAGTTGCCGCCACCTTGATCGAGCATGCCAGGGATAGCGATGTCGTATCGCGCTATGGCGGCGAGGAATTCGCCCTTGTGATGCCGGGGTGCTCGCTTGAAGAGGGTGCTGAGCGGGCGGAGGCGCTGCGCCAGGCAATCAGACAGCTTCACCTGGCGCATCGAGGCAGGACGCTGGGCACTGTTACCGTTTCGTTCGGGGTGGCCGCTTACCCTGACCACGGAGCGGGCTGGGCCGAACTCACAAATGCCGCGGATCATGCGCTCTACGAGGCCAAGGGTGAGGGTCGCGATCGGGTCGTGGTTGCGCGCAACAGCGCCCCCGGCGAGCGACAAATCCAGTTGGTAACGGCTCCCAAAAAATAGCCGTACGCCATCTTGCCGCTGATTGCCAAGCGACGTTCGCAGGAAGGCCAAGCCCGCCTCGTTGGGTTCGGCTAAAGAATAAATCCGGCTAATAGCACCGTAAGGAGCAGTGACAGCGGAACGGCTGCAAGACACCAGATCTCCAACGTGTTGTTTTGCCGCGGGTCCATCGTCAGCCTCACTTTTTTATTTTGTCATTGTGACACCAACGGTTGGCCGGAGGTAGCGGTTCCAAGCGACGCTGTTCATAGAGCGCTGCCTGTGCTGCATATTAGCAACAGCTTGATGACCGCTGGGCCCTGTACCGCCTGGACAACTTCACTTGGCGCCGGATTGGATGCGCATTCCGCAGGGAATGCAAGCGCCCTCCGCATCAGCCGTGCGGGGATCGATCGACGCCCATGATCAGCGCCGAGCCGCATGCCCCGGAACCCGATGGCTGCATCCATCTCCGGACGAAGTTTCGCTACCACCGAGCCGATCCGATGTTCACTCACAGCCAGCGATGCCCGTTCGCAGGGACCTAAGTCTGACCTGCCTGCGCAATGGTCCCGTGCACAGGCAGTTTCGGGAACAACTGCGCCCGTCTTCAGTTGATGGCGTCACCTCCTCGAGGAGACATCGGCGCAGAATCAGTCCCTTCATGCGCTGATTAGGGTCCGCCTGCCATTGCTGGATTTGGCAGGCGGACCCTTGGTTCTGTATGCTTCAGATCGAAAGCGGGTAAGCTCGGGATCACTCATCACCCCAGAAATCCTCCCGAGAAGCATGGCGGAGGTCTTCCTCACCCCTGAGATGCTTGACCTAGCTTGACATTCGAGACGACCTCACAGCGCGCGCAGCGGGGTCGCCCTCAGCCCTCCAGCGCCTCGTGCTGGTAAAGCTCGTCCATACTGAGCGTCGCCAGCGCGGCGAAGGGTGCCTGCTTTTTCACGCGGCCGTGGCTCAGGATCACAACGTCGTCGCAGAACGAGATGGTGCTGCGATGATGGCTGATGACGATGGTGGTGCGGCGGCCGGCGCGCGACTTCAGCGTCTCGACGATCGCCGCTTCCGACAGTCCGTCCACCGCATTGGTGGCTTCGTCGAGGATGAGAATATCGGGATCGCGCACCAGGGCCCTGGCCAGTGCGATCCGCTGCCGCTGTCCCGCCGAGAGATTGACGCCGCGGTAGCCGACGACGGTCCTGTAGCCTTGCGGCAGGTGCTCGATGAAGCCATGCGCTTCGGCCAGTTTTGCCGCGCGCTCGGCATCGTCGGCCGAGACCGCGTCCTGGCCGTAGACAATGTTTTCGAAAATCGTGCCGTCGACCAGTTCCAGCTCCTGGCTGGCAAGTGCAATGTGCTTTCGCCACTGGCTGGGGTCGATGCGGTCCAGCGGCGATCCATCGACGAGGATCCTGCCGCTATCCGGTTCGACGAAGCGGCACAAAAGGTTGACGATCGTCGTCTTGCCGGCGCCCGACCGGCCGATCAGCGCGGTCGAGCGACCGCTGCGGATATCGAAACTCGCCGCATGCAGCACCACCGCGCGCTGCTCCGAGCCGGAATAGGTAAAGGTGACGTCCTCGAACTTGATGCCTTGGCTGAGCCCGGGGAACGCCGCGTCACCTTGCGGCGGCTGGGGCTTGCCGGATGGGTCCAGCATCCACGTCACCTCTTCAAGCGATCCGCTCAGGCCCTGCAGCTGGCTCCAGGCCATTTGCAAAGACCGCATATAGGGCTGCAGCCTGTAGAGCAGGATGACGAAGGCGACGATCAGCGGGAAGGAAACATTGGCGAACCAGGCGCCGATCACCACCGCCAGGAACAGCATGGCGTGCAGAACCTCGGTCAGCGGCGGCAACGCTCCCTGACGGGTCAAAAGCACGAACGCCGCCCGGCGCACCGCATCCGACGCCTGGTCGAATGCCGCCTTCTCGCGTTGCTCCTGGCCAAAAATGCGGATCAGCCGCCCGGCATGCACCAGATGCAGCATCTGCGAGGCGAGCTGGCTGTTACGGGAGGCGACGCTGCGGCTCGGCGCCTTCAGATTGGCGGACAGCATGGCGTGCGCGACCTGCACCAGCGCCAGGCCCAGCGTGACCAGCAACGTCATCTGCCACGACAGGAGCAGCAGGAAGGTGAGGAGGATGATCGCGGCCGATGCGTTGACGATTGCACCCAGCGTGATCTGGATGGCATCCGAGGCCCGCCAGGATTCGTTGGAGATGATGTTGAGCAGCCGTCCAGGGCTTTGCTGCAGGAAAAATGGATAGCCTACCCGCAACAGCTGCTCCGACAGCGCGCTGCGGATCGAATGGCTGGCCTTGCCGTAGATGAAGGTGGTCAGCAGCGTGTTGGCGTAGGCGAACAGATTTTTCAGCACGATCGAGCCGAGGATGGCGACCGATATGACGATCAGCCGGTCGCGCTCGCTCAGGCTCGCTCCGACATGCTGGAAGACGGCGGAAAAGCCGGCCATGCCGGTCTGCCCCTGTTGCCCCATGATTATGTTCAGCAACGGGATGATCAGGCCGATACCGAAGCCTTCAAGTGCCGCGCTGAGCAGCCCGAGCACCACCACGGCCGGAAGCAGGCGCAACTGCTTTTGCCCGAGCGCGCGACGCAGCATCGGCAGGCTGGGCGGCATCAGTCGCATGATAGCGGATCACCTCGCCTCGGCATTTGCCTGTTGCTCCTGTCGCATCTCCGTTGTCTTTGGCGATTTCGCCAGCAAAAGCACCGCGAACTTGGCCGCGCCGAGCAGATTCATGCCGATGATCGGCCAGTGCGACAGCTTGAGTTCACGGTCGAACAGCGGGCCTTTCCTCAGTTCGCGCAAGGCTGCCCTCATCGACCAGTAGAAATGCCGAAGCAGCCACGGCGCGTGGCGGATATGCTTCAGGCAAAGCCCGCCATTGCCCATGCTGTAATCGCGATGCAGCTTTTCGATGGCCTTGCGGTCGCGCCGGCCGTGATGGTGATAGATGGTCATGTCGGGCACGTATTCGACCGGAATGCCGAGCAGCACCGCCCGGACGAGATAGTCCGTATCTTCCGCCGAGCGCAGCGGGCCGCCGGCGCCGAAGCGTTCGTCGAAACGCCCGATGCGGGCGGCAACATCGCGGTGCATCGTCATATTGCAGCCGAGCACGAAGCCACCAGGATGGACATCCGGCGTGAGCCGCGCGCGCACCGGTGACCGCTTGATGGTGAACGGCAGGTCGCGGGGATCGCCAAGCTCGACGCGGCCACCGCGGATGACCCGTTCGCCGGCCGCATAGTGCCGCTGCAGATCGCGCAGATAATCCTTGTGGACCGCGCAATCATCATCGACGAAGACCAGCACGCGGCCCCGCGCCCGCTCCAGCCCGGCGTTGCGCGCGGCCGCCAATCCGGGTCGCGGCTCGCAAATGGCAGTGAACGGGATGTCCGACAGTTCGGCGATGCTGGCCAGCCGTTTGGCCGTGCTGTCGGTCGAGCCGTTGTCGACAACCACCAGCTCGGCGGCAAAGTCGGCATGGGCACGACACGCGGCCTGGATCGAGCTGATGCAGGGCTCGAGTACGGCGACACGGTCGCGGGTGCAGACAATGAAGCTGACCGCCGGCACCGGTCCTTGCTGCGGCCGCGGCGACATGGCCGCCGGCATCATCGAGCGGCCGCGTTGCTGGAGCTGGTGCGATTTGACGAACATGGGTTGCTAGCTCAACTGGTTCGAAGGCAAAACCGCCGCGGCCGGCACGGACTGCAGATACCGCGACAGGGCATCCACCTGCCTGGTGACCGACATCGAGACGAGACTGAAGCCCGGCGCGAAAGCACCGGTGCGAAACACGTACTGCTCGCGGCGCCGGATGAGTTTCCATTTCGCCGTCCGTGTCAGGAATTCGTGCATCAGCAGCGGCTGTCTTTCTCCCGATATCAGCTGATAGAGGAAATAGAACAGGTTCAGCGTGCCGGCCTGGTAGCTCGGCCTCGTCTCGGACGGCAGCGCGGCAATCCTTTCTTCCAGCGCGAGGATCCATTCGGCGGCACGGCGAATCGTCTCCATCGACAGGACCTCACCGATGGCGCGGAGGTCCTGCGTCTCTTGTGCGAGCCCTTCGCGCTCTAGGTTCTCGGCGACGATCTTCAAATGCGTCCTGCGCATTTCGCGCTTGTGCCTGTTGGTCACGCTGTCGTCATGGATACGATAGGCGATGAGGCTTTCGGGGATCATTGCTGCCGGGTAGCGATCGGTCAGCCGCCTGAACAGGTCGAAATCCTCGGCGTGCTTGTAGCTCTCGTCATAAAATAGAACGCCGTCTTCGATGACCTTCCGGTTATAAACGACCGTTGAATGCATGAAGATCGTGAAGAACATCGACAATATGCGCAGGCTATTGTCCTGGAATATCGGATCGGGCGCCCCCCTGACGATGCGGTTGCCGAGCAAGGTGTCGAAGCTTGCGCCGCATAGAGCGAGGTCAGGCTGCTGGTCGAACAGTGCTACCTGCCGCGACAGGCGTTGGGGATAGGCGATGTCGTCGGCATCCATCCTGGCGACCAGATCGCCGCGGGCCATGGCCAGGCCTTCATTCAGCGTTGCGATCAGGCCACGGTTTTCGCGGGAGACGATCGAGATGCGGCTGTCGGCCTGGCGGTATTTCCGCAGGATCTGCAGCGAGTTGTCGGTCGAGCCGTCATCGATGGCGATGACCTCAAGATGCTTGTAATCCTGGCGCAGGGTGCTGCCCAGCGCAGCTGCCAGATAAGGTCCCGCGTTGTAGATCGGCAGCAGAACGGAGACTAAGGGAGCAGCCATGATCAGCCCCGATCGGTTCGTTGCAGCTTGCGTGGCAAGCGTGAGGGGCGATCAGGCGGTCCACCCAGATATGCTCCGGCCGCAAGCCATCCGGCATTGCCCACGTCGATGCCTGCTGGGGCGGCGCCTGGGCCTCTTCGAGCAACATAGGGGAAGTGGCGCTTGAAGCTGTTGAGTGGCTTCTCGAAAAGCAGCCACGAGACCGAAGCCAGCATGAGCGTTGCCGTTCCCGCCAACAGGAACCGCCCCGGCCCTTGCTCGGAGACGTTGAGCGGGATCCACGGCTGTGATTTGACGACCAGCGCCAGCACTATGGGATGGTAGAGATAGACGCCGTAGCTGATGCGGCCAAAACCGAGCAGCGGCGGCAGTTCGAGAAGTTTTCCGGCGCGCCCGCCAATGCCCCTCGAACAGCTTGCAACGATGACCACCAGCGGCGCGACAGGCAGGATCTGCAACAGCAGCCAGAGGCCCCATTCCTGCACCGGATTTGCAGGCGTCGGCGCAAACCACTGCAGAACGAAAAACGCCGCAGCGAGCCCCGGCCAGCCAACTCGAAGCCATTGCGGCAAGCCAGCAGCTCTTGACCGGTAGGCGGCGAGCAGCGCGCCTGACGCCAGTGCATCCATAGACGCCGGCGGCAGCAGGTCGCGCGCCAGGCTGGGCGTTCCCGCGATCGGCCAATAAAAGCGATAGGCCAGCGACAGCGCGATAACGCCGATGCAGATCGATTCCAGGCGCCGGCGCGGCGCCAGCAGGATGATCAGCGGCCAGGCGATGTAGAACTGCTCCTCGATGCTCAGGCTCCAGAAATGGCAGAGCAGCCAGGGCGTCCATTCATTCTGCGATGCGTACCAGAAGTTCGACAGATAGAGCGCATGCCAGGCCAGCGACCCTCTGGACTGCTCCAGGTCCACCAGCCAGACGAAACCCAGCACGGCGAAATAAGGCGGGAATATCCGCAGCGCCCGCCTGATATAGAAGGATTTCAGCGCCGGTCCGGTTTCGAATTCGGCGGCCGCTCTGGCTTCCAGCAGCAGTCGCGTGATCAGAAAGCCGCTCAGCACGAAAAACAGGCGCACGCCAATATGGCCCCAGAACGAGGATCCTCCGGCCGCGAAGAAGTGGGCGTACAGCACCATCGTCACGGCGATGGCCCTCAGCGCGTCCAATTGGGTGTCGCGCGCATTTCCCATTAGCGGCGTACGCCGGCGGGACGGCGAAACTGCCAATCGGTCAACATGGCGGCGTCGTTCACGGCGCATTTCCAATCGGTAGCGCCCCCCTCACCCAGAATAGGGCCACCATTGTGCAACGCAACACAAAAAGTTGACACATTTGAAACAGGAACGTGAGACGCTACTAATAAAGCACAAGAAACAGCAGGAACCAGCCCGAATTGTCCATTTTTGACGATTTTCACACCCTGCCTTGGCCGACCAATTTCGGCGGCAGGGGTGCTGCGATGCAACATGCTCGCCGCCGCCGCGAAGCTCGTCCGCTCGATCGCCGCCGGCAGCACCGGCGTCATCCTCGTCGCGCATGATCTCTCCACGGTGCGGGCGCTGGCCGACAGGATCGTGGTCCTCAGCCTCGGACGCGTGGCCTATGATGGATCCCCCAGGCACCTGAGCGCCGACCAGCTGTGGGACCTCATAGCGAGCGGCACCCTCGCATCCGCCGGGCCAATAGGAAGGCGTGTTGAAGGAGGGGCTGCTTCGCGGGACCCACTCACGCGCAAGCTTCCCGCCTCCGGGTTACGCCTCCTTGCTCGCGTTCGCGAGCGCCACTGTGCGACGCTCCGGCAGCCCCATTCCGACGAGCGCACCGGCGAGCGAGAGCAGAGCGGAGACGTCGATTGCCGAGGTGAAGCCATCACTGAACGCATCGGTGGACGCGAAGCTTCCGGTCCCGGCGAACACCGCACCGGCGATCGCGATCCCAGATACGCCGCCAAGAAAGCGGAACGTGTTGAACGTGCCGGCAGCCTTGCCGACCTCCGGCCGCGCAACCGCATTGAGCACCGCGTTCTGCGCGGCAGGCATGGCCATCGATACGCCTGCGCCGGTAATGATCAGCGGCGCGACGAGCTGGATGTAGGGCAAATCAGGTGCTGCGATCTGCGCCAGCCAGGCCATTCCGGCCGCTTGCAGGATCAATCCGGCCACCACAAGCCAGCGCTCACCGACGCGGTTGATCAGGCTGCCGGCGATCGGTGCGACCACAAAAAGCGTGGCGGTCCAGGGCAGCAATCCCATGCCGGCGCCGAGCGGCCCACGGCTCTGGGAAAACTGCAGAAACTGCGGCAACAGGAATACGAGGCCGTACATGGCGGCGCAGAGCAGGAAGTTCGCACCTACGCCCGAGGAGAATGCGCGCGCCCGGAAAAACCGCAAAGGCAGCATGGGCTCACGGGTACGCAACTGCCAAAGGACGAATGCGATGGCGAGAAGCAGCCCGGCCGTCAGCGCCGACAGCACTTCAGAGCTGCTCCAGCCCACGATGTTGCCGCGCATCAGACCCCAGACCACTCCAAATGCCGCCGCAGTTACCAGGACGACGCCGAGGACATCGATTGCCGTGCCCGGCCCGTGACTCTCCGGAATCCGACGCAGCACCAGCGGGATGAGAACGATGCCGACCGGAACATTGAGCCAGAAGATCCAGTGCCAGGAGAGGCCTTCGGAGATCGCACCGCCGGCCATCGGACCGATGATCAGGGCCAGGCCGGTGATGCTGCTGAAGATACCCAGCGCCTTGCCTCGTTCCTCCGGAGGAAAAGCGACGCTCAGCAGCGCCATGGCCAGCGGCATGACCATTGCGGCACCCGCGCCCTGAACCGCGCGGGCCGCAATCAGCAATCCGGCATTTCCAGCGAGCGCGCAGGCAACCGACGCTGCGACGAACAGCGCCAATCCGGCGATGAAGATGCGGCGGCGGCCGAACCTGTCACCGAGCGCCGCCCCGGTCATAAGCAGGACGGCAAAACTCAAATTGTAGGCGTTCATCGTCCATTGCAGCGTCTCCAGCGAGGCATCGAGTTCGACCCGCATCGTGCTCAATGCGGTCGCCACGACCATCGCATCGAGAACGACCATCAAGGAGCCTATCGACGTGAGGGCGAGAACCCAGACCTTCGTTGACCCCGCACTTTGCTTGCTCATGATTATGACGCCTCAGGCTTGAACAGATGGCCCGCCAGTCTCGCGGGCCCGTGATCCAGTGACGCGGAGGCACCACCAAAGGATTCCAGCTAAAGAAAGTTTTTTTCGACCGAATCCTTTTGCCATCGTCGAGCGTCTATAGGACGCTGCCCGCGATGGCGGGCGCCCTGCCTGGGAGATACGCATGAAATCGACGCTTGTGCGATGACCGGATCCGCAATCGGCACGCCAGAAGGACGGGAGCCATTTGACCGGCTGCTCGGCGAATTGCGGCCGAAACTGCACCGTTACTGCGCCCGCATGACCGGTTCGGTGATCGATGCCGAGGATGTCGTTCAGGAAGCTACGGTCAAGGCGCTCGAGGCGTTCCCCGGGAGCGGGCCGATAGCCAATGTCGAGGGCTGGCTGTTCCGCATCGCGCACAATGCCGCGCTCGACCACCTGCGCCGTCGCGCCAGGGCGGATGCCGCGCATGCCGTCGAGGATATCGATATGATACCTGACCCCGGCATGTCGGCCGAGGGCCGACACACTGCAGCCGCAAGCCTGCAGACCTTCATGCGGCTGCCCGCGGCGCAGCGTAGCAGCGTCATCCTGATGGATGTGCTCGGCTATACGATCGAAGAGATCGGCAACATTATCGACAGCAGCGTTCCAGCGGTAAAAGCCGCACTGCATCGCGGCCGTCTGCGCCTGCGCGAGGTCGCCGGCGAGCCTGACGACCGGCCTGTGCCGGTGTTGGCCGAGCCCGAACGAGTGCGTCTGGCAGCCTATGTAGAGCGGTTCAACGCCCGCGACTTCGATACGATCCGCGACATGCTGGCCGAGGACGTGCGGCTTGACCTCGTCAACCGGCTCCGGGCGAGCGGCCGCGCGAAAGTGGGCCGATACTTCCACAATTACGCGGGTATCCACGATTGGCAACTGCTTCCAGGCCTGGTCGATCGGCACCCAGCCATTCTTGTGATCGATCCGGATGACCCGGCCGGAGGGGCAAAATACTTTATCCTGCTGGAATGGGCGGGCGACAGATTGGCGAGAATTCGCGATTTCCGCTATGCGCGCTACACGCTTGATGGCGCCGAGGTGGTGGCCCTGCAAGCATAGCAATTCTCTTTCAGAATATCGAACCGAGCACGAGCCAGCCCGCTTCCTTGGAAACGCACCAGCTATTTTGGATCGCGGCCGCTTGCCATCCAAGCGGCCGCCCTTTTCCGCCGATCCTGCTTTAAGCCGGTTGCAACTCCCTGCGCGGCAGCGGCGGGAAGGCGATCGCAATCGCCATCGCGCCAAGCCCGACAAGGGCCGAGCCGATGAACAGCCAGGAATAGCTGGCATAGGCATCGAACACCATGCCGCCGGCGAGCGGGCCGAAAGCCATGCCGAGGCTGGACAGCATGGTTACGGCACCGAACACCGTGCCGAGGATGCGCTGGCCAAAATATTCGCGCGCCAGCACCGCATAGAGCGGCATGACGCCGCCATAGGTGGCGCCGAAGATGATGGCCAGCGTGTAGAATTGACCAAGCTCGCTGACCGCCAGATAGGCGGCGATAACCACGGCCTGTATGGCCAGCCCGGTGATCAGCACCGGCTTAACGCCAAGCCGGTCGGCGAGCACGCCGTAAAGCAGCCGGCCACCCAGCCCTGCCAGGCCCTCGATGCTGTAGATGCTGACCGCTGCCATCGGCGCGATGCCGCACAGCATCGCATAGCTCACCATATGGAAGATCGGCCCGGAATGGGCCGCGCAGCAGGCAAAGAAGGTCAGTCCCAACACGATGAATTGCGGCGAGCGCAGCGCCTGCGGAACGGCCATGCCGGCACCCTCGGCGGCAACGCTTGGGGCAGCGTCGTCGGCCGCGGGTTTGGGCGGCTGGCGCACCAGAAGCGCGGCCGGCAGTAGCAGCACCCACGCGGTTATGCCGATGTCGAACATCGCGGTGCGCCAGTCGTAGGCCGAAATCAGCCAGCGCGCGAAGGGCGAGATGGTCATTGGCGCCACGCCCATGCCGGCCGAGACCAGCGAGACGGCGAGGCTGCGGTTCGTTTCGAACCAGGCGGAGGTCAGCGCGATCATCGGCGCGAAGAAGGCGCTTGCCGCGAGGCCGACGAGCACGCCGTAGGCCAACTGGAAAACGAGCAGCGAACCGGTGCGGCTGGCCAGCACCAGCGCCAGGCCGAGCAGCACGGCGCCGGTCATGACGACGATGCGGGCGCCGAAGCGGTCGTAAATGGCGCCCCAGGCGAAGCCGCCGAGGCCCATTACCAGGAAGTTCAGCGTCATCGCGCTCGATATGCCGGCGCGCGACCATTGTGTGTCGAGCGCCATCGGTTCGAGGAAGATCGCCAGTGAGAACATCGCCCCGAGAGCGACACAGGTCATCAGCGCGCCAGCCGCGACGATAACCCAACGATAGGGAAGGCTCATTTCAATTTTCTCCCATGCCGGAAGCGTTGATACGGCACGACTTTTTCGAGCTTCGCCGAGCCGCTTGCGTCCGAAGGACGTTGGAGATGTTTTGAATCCGACAATCCGGTTGCATTTTTTATCCAGTCAGAAAATTGCGCCGCTCAACTGCTCCAATGCATTGACCGTGCATCGTCCCGAGCTAGATTTCCAGCCTGGCCATCAGGAGCTATCGGGTATGGAACTTCATCGCGGCCGTCTCATCGACCACCTCCACCTGGTGGTCAGGGATCTCAAGGCCAGCCGCCGCTTCTACGAGGCTGTTCTCAACGTGCTCGACATACCGATCGGTGGCGCCGGCGATGATTATTTTTGGGCCGACGAACTGTTCATTTCCAGCCCCGACAGCCCGGCGGCCCTGGGAAAGCTGACCGGGCGCCATCACCTTGCCTTCCAGGCAAAGGACCGTGCGATGGTCGAAGCCTTCTACAAGGCCGGGCTTGAGGCCGGCGGCACCGACAATGGTGCGCCGGGCGAGCGATCCTACCATCCCGGCTATTACGCCGCCTTCCTGCTCGATCCCGACGGCAACAATATCGAGGCCGTCCACCACGGCCCGGCCAAACGCAGCGCCGATTCAGTGAAGATCACCTTCTAGCTTCCGGTAAAGGTGGTTCGCACCGGCCGGCACGGTTGGTCTCTGCCAAACCTGGGTGCTTGCGTCAGACCGCGTCTGCCCTATCGCGTCAGCGCCGCCATCTGGCTCGCCAGGAAGTCGACGAAGAGCCGTGCCCGGACCGGTAGCTGCCGCCCGTAGGCATGGACGATATGCACCGGCATGGTCGGCATTGCCACCTCGGGCAGGATACGGACCAAGCGGCCCGCGTCGAGATCGCCCTGCACCGCAAACCGCATCAGATGCGCTATTCCAGCACCGGCAAGTGCTGCATTGCGGATGGCGCCGCCATCATCGGTATCGAGCCGCCCATCCGGCACGATCATCGTACCGTCGGCAAAGGTGACCGGATAAGGCCGGCCGGCCATCTGGTAGCGGATGAAGTCATGGTTCGCCAGATCCTCGACTGATGCCGGACGGCCGCGCCGCTCGACATACGCCGGCGAGGCCACCAGCACGATCGGCAGATTGGCGATCTTGCGGGCAACCAGCCCCGTGTCCGACAGCGCCCCCATGCGCACGGCAACGTCATAGCCTTCGCGGATCAGATCGGCGTGCCGAACGGTGACGCTGAGCTCGACTTTCACTTCGCCATGCTGCGCAAGGAACGCCTGCGCCCATGTCGCGATCAGGCCGCGCCCGAGCTCGACCGGCGCTGTGACGCGCAGCAGGCCGCGCGCCGTATCGGCCACCTGGACGATGTCTTCGGCATCGTCCAGCGCCCTGAGCAGCGGCGCCACCCGCTCGTAGTAGGCGAGGCCTTCGCTGGTGAGCCCGAGCCGACGCGTCGAGCGCTGGATCAGCCTGACCCCGAGCCGCCGCTCGAGCCGTGCCACGCTTTTCGACACCGCCGATGGGCTCGAGCCAACCAACCGGCTGGCGGCATGGAATGAGCCGGCATCGACGGTTCGGACGAAGGCGACGAGACCGGCGGTCTTTTCGAGAATGGTGGTCATTCCAGAATTCTAGGCACGAAAGAATGGATCATTATGATCCTAATACGCTTTTTGATCATCATTAAATACCGCTCATCGTCGACAAAGGAGAGATTGATGAGCAAGCTGAACGGCAAGGTCGCCATCGTCACCGGCGCGTCCAAGGGTATCGGCGCCGCCATTGCCAAGGGTCTTGCCACGGCCGGTGCCGCGGTGGTCGTCAACTACGCCTCGTCACGGGAAGGCGCCGACCGTGTCGTCGCGGAGGTCGAGGACCGTGGCGGCCGCGCCGTCGCCGTCCAGGGCGACGTATCGCAATCGGCCGACGTGCGCCGCCTGTTTGAGGCGGCGAAGTCGGAGTTCGGCGGGCTCGACATATTGGTCAACAATGCCGGCGTCTTCGCATTCGAGCCGCTGGAAGCGGTGACGGAGGCCGAGTTCCACCGTGAGTTCGACACCAATGTGCTGGGCATCATTCTGACCACGCAAGCAGCAGTGAGCCATTTTGGCCCGAGCGGCGGCAGCATCATCAACATAAGCTCGGTCGCCAGCCGCAATCCGCAGCCGAACTCGCTCGTCTATGCCGCCACCAAGGGCGCGGTGGACACGATCACGCTGTCGATGTCGCGGGAACTCGGCGCCCGCAATATCCGCGTCAACGCCATTGCGCCCGGCGGCGTCGACACCGAAGGCCTCGAGCGTATCGGCATCGTCGGCAGCGACTTCGAAAAACAGATCGTCACCATGACCCCGCTCGGCCGTTTCGGTCGGCCCGACGACGTCGCTCGCGTCGCGGTGTTCCTCGCCTCCGACGAAGCGTCATGGCTGACCGGCGAGCGCATCACCGCCTCGGGCGGCTGGCGATAGATATGGAGGGCGCGGACCTGCCGTTTTACGGACCATGCCCCCGCAGCGTGACATCGAGGAACACCGCAATCGATGACGACGGGGATCCAAGCCCTATGTTTCTCAGCAAGGGAGGAGCGCCGTGCGCTATCGATGACCGCTAGATGCCAAGGAGGTAACGGATGACGGGCGACGAAAAAGCAATCCGAAGGCTGGTCGAGACGTGGATGGATGCGAGCAAGCGTGGTGACATTGCGACCGTGCTCAGCTTGATGACGGACGACGCGATCTTCATGGTTCCCGGCCGGGAACCCTTCGACAAGGAGATCTTCGCGGCAGCCGCGCGGGAGACGGCCGGCGTTCGTATCGACGGCACCAGCGATATCGTGGAATTACAGCTTCTCGGCAATTGGGCCTTCATCCGCAGCCGCATCGACATGACGGCGACTCCGCCGAATGGCGAGCCGGTCCATCGATCGGGATATGCACTGACGCTGCTGCGCAAGGAGGCAGACGGTGAGTGGCGGCTCGCGCGCGACGCGAACCTGCTGACTGCGCAAGGCTAGCGCCGGTCTCCGACATCCTGCACCGGAAGGCGGGCAAAGGGAGAGCGGCCAAGGGGGACCGATAAGATGGCGAGGATGCGATGCAAGCCGCCCTGAACAAGTGTTCCTCCTCTACCTGATCACACGGGCAAGAGGGCGTTCTGCTTGACATCGGCGATGGAGGCGAAAGTGTGCGTTTCGCGCACACCCGGCAGCGGCAGGATGACCCGCTGCAGGAAGTCCTGGAACACCGCCATATCGGCGATCCGCGCCTTGACCAGATAGTCGAAGCCGCCAACCACCATATGGCACTCCAGAACCTCCGGGGCTTTCGCCACGGCTTCGGCAAAACGGTCAAAGACATGCGGCGCCGTGTGGTCAAGCCGGACCTCTATGAACACCAGCGTTCCCCGGCCGACCTTGCGCGGATCGAGCACGGCTCTGACCGCGGTGATGAACCCGTCGCGGAACAGGCGCTTCACCCGCTGGCTGGTTCCGGTCGGCGACAGCCCGATACGCCCGGCCAGATCAAGCGTCGTTCGGCGCCCGTCCTCCTGCAGCAGCCGGAGCAAGCTGCGGTCTATCTGGTCGAGGTCGTCCATTTCACAATCCACTCTATCTCAGGGATTTATGTGTTGATTTCACGCAGAGATGCCAAAATCAACGTATTTCATCACATGAAACCTCGCAATAGCTTGCACTTCCCTCACCCACGCGAAGCAAACGGGGTGAGCCGATTTCGACGAACAAAGGGAGTGCAGGATGACCAAGGAAGCGTTCAGTCCAGCCGGCAAGAGTGCGGCGGAAATCAGCAAGGGAGCGACCGAGATCCTGGTGCTGAGCGAAGCCGACGTGATGGCGTGCATCGACCTCAGCCAGCTTCTCGATGTTCTGGAAGACGGCTTCAAGGCGCTGTCACAAGGTAAGGTTGTCAATCCACCCCGGCCACAGCTCGACATCCCCGGAGCCGGCTACAGCCTCGCCATGCCGGCCTGGATGGAAGGCATGAACCTGACCGTCAAGACCGTCAATGTCTTCGAAGGCAACTTGGCCAAGAACCTGCCCAGCCACCTCGCCACCATCAGCCTGTTCGATCCGCTGTCCGGCCTGCCGGTCTGCATCATGGACGGCACTTTCATAACGGCGGTGCGAACCTCCGGCTCCGCTGTGCTGTCGGTGCGCGCGCTTGCCCGCCGGGATGCCAGGATAGCGACAGTGGTCGGCGCCGGCGTGCAGGCCAACCAGCATCTCCATTTGTTGCCGCTGGTGCGGGACTTTACCGAAATCCGCGTCGCTTCGAAGAGCTTCGACGATGCGGCAGCGCTTGCCCGGCTGCACCCGTCGGTGGTGGCGGTCGCCGACCTCGAGGCGGCAGTGCGCAGTTCCGACGTGGTGTGCCTGGCGACCCACTCCTATCAGCCGGTGATCGACGCAGGCTGGGTCCAGCCGGGCACGCATGTCTCGTCGGTCGGGGTGGCGCCGCCCCGCGGTGAAATGCCGATCGAGCTCATCGCCAAATCCAGTCTTTTTGTCGAAACCAAGGATGCATTCAAACCGACCCCGGTCGGTTCCTGCGAGCTTGCCGGCTTCGACCCGGATTTCGGCACCGAGCTTGGCGCCATGCTACTCGACCGCGCGCCGGGCCGCGTTTCGGATCAGCAGATCACCACCTACAAGGCGATGGGCATTGCGATGGAAGACATGGTCGCCGCCGACCTGGCCTATTGCTGCGCCCGGCGTCTGCGCAAGGGAAAGCTCGTCGTGCTGTAGGCGCGTGCCGCCTCACGCAGGCTCGCGCTTCAATGCCTGTGCCATGCAGTGGATGCCGCCGCCGGTCTTCGAGATTTCGCTCATGTCGATGGCGGCCACCTCGAAGCCGCGCGCTTTGAGCTGGCCGATCAGCGTCTGGCTCGAAGTCGGCGCGATCACCCTGTCCTTGCCCAGCGACATGAAGTTGCAGCCGAGCGCCATCGTGTCCTGGAACGGCACGTCGATAATCTCGTGGCCCTTGCCCTTCAGCCAGTCGACGATGCCGGGCTCCGTACAGGCAAGGCAGACGGCCGTCAGCTTTTCCGCAATCGGCACCACCATCAGGTCGATATGGACGTAATATTCGTCGATGAAGGCGATGCGGGTCTCCCAGCCCTCCTTGTCGAACCAGGCCTGCACCTGGCGCGCGCCCTCCTCCTGCGTGCGGGCGCCGCCGCAGCCGATCAGCACCACGCCATCCTCGATGACATTGAAGTCGCCGCCTTCGAAGGTGCCGGCGGTGACCATGTCGTAGATCGGGATGCCGAGCTTCTCATAGGTGCGGATCGCCGCGTAGTTCTCGCCGCGCCGCCACCACTGGGCCATCGCGGTGATGATGGCGCCGTAGGGCGTCATGACGCTGGAATCGCGCGAATAGACCTGCATCGGCAGCTCCGGCGTCGGCTCGTGCCAGTGGATGTTGACGCCGAAATGCTCATAGGCGGCGGCCAGGTCCTTGTGCTGTGCCTGCGCGATCTGGAGGTTGCAAGGCGCCTCGCGCAGATGTTTTCGCGACAGCGAGCTGGTCGAGAGATGACGCAGGAAATTCGGCGAGCCGAGCAGCACGTCGGTCAGCACGTCGGTCTCGTTGGCGAAGCCCCAGGCGGTCAACGGCTTGGTGCCGCCCACCGGGTTGCGGCGCTGCAGCGAAAACGGCTCGGCGACGATGCGGTCATGGACGGTCATGAGTTTCTCCTCGTGATGGGGGCGGCTGGTTGATCATGCGGCTTGGTTGCTTGGTATCCACCAATCCCGTCCGCGCGGGGTGGTGATGTATTCCGGCCAGCGAAATCCGATCGGCGGATCGTAGTCGCAGAGCGGGGCGATCCAGTTCGAGCCGCCGATGCCACCGCCGGTTCGGGCGACGAATTCGTCCATCGCCGCGTCGCGCGCAGCCTCGTCTTCCAACAAGCGAAGTGCCGCGAGCGCAATGGTCTTTGCTGCGCAGATGACCATCGGGTCGATGGTGGCAGAAATGCCGCCCAGCGCATTCATCGCCCAGCCCGGATAGGCGTGACCATTCTCCGAGCGCAGTGCCGGGCGGGCGACATAGAACCGCGCCGTTGGCGTATGCCACGACATGTCCGTGTAGTCGTCGGAGGTCGAATTGAGCTGCGATGGCGGCAGGTCGCGACGCAGCAGCGCCTCTGCATCCTGCGGCGCAATCAGCCGCTCCAGCTCGGCGATGAACGGTTCGTCGCTCGCCTCGCCGCCGGCATTGACCTGGATTTCGCGGGCGATCGCCTTGGCCGTCTCGTCCCAGCGCGGCGGCCCGACCGCCGCCAGCGCGTCGAAGGCAATGCCGGCCATGACGTGATTGGCCAGCCCCGGCCGCGACTTCGACACCCAGTGCCGCTCATGGCGGCAGCCGCTTATCCTGGCTGCGGCTTCCGCATTGCGGTCGAGCATGGCGGTGACCTGCTCGGCCATAGCAAGCGTCGGCACGCGGATCATGTACTGGATCTCGGCCAGCCCGGCCGGCAGATTGTCGGCGGTCGCCTGGCCCGCCGTCAGGATCGCCTCGCTGATCGACCAGCCGCCCTGATGCGGCAGCATGGAATCGCGCAGCGCCTTGGACGCCATGTACATCATCATGAGCGCGTCGTTGGCGCCGGGCGCCCTGACCGCCGAATGCGCCTGCGGGATGGGTGCTGCGGTGCCCGCCGCCCTCGCCCAATGTTCCGGCTCGTCACAGATGAAGCGGTGGATCATCGCATAGGCCGCACCGCAATGCGTGTCCCAGCGCGCCGTGTTGCAGAGCGGCAGCATGTAGAAAGGATGGAAGGAGATCATACCCGCCAGCCCATCGTAATAGCCCTTCGCGGCATGGATCGGCTTTGACCCGCGCACCTTCTCCGCCGGCTCGCCGGTGAAGCGCAGCGTGCCTGATATGCCGTGGCGCTGCATTGCTGCCTTGGTCGCCAAAAGGCCGCCGAGGCTGGCAATGCCGAGGCCGGAATGCGGATCGGTGTGGCCGCCCGCCTGTTCGCCGAGGCCGGGACGCGGTCGCTTCACCGTTGCCGCGTCCTGGCAATTGCCCGGCACCGCGTCGTATTCGGCGTACATGCCGATCGTCGGGCCGGTCCCGTTGATCCAATGGGCGCAGAAGGCCGTTGGCATACCGCCGGAGCCTTCCTCGACCGAAAAGCCTTCGTGCTTCAACTGCTCCACATACCAGGCGGCCGACTGGTATTCGCGCCAGGCGGTCTCGCCGAAGTCGAAGATGGTCCGCGTCCACGCCGACAGGGACGGCTGGATGTCGTCCAGACAGGCAAGCGCGGTCGCTTGTGCCGAGGTCACCGGTTTCTCCATGGCGGAAAGAAAGCAGTGAAGCGCCCCACCAAAAAGTGATATGTTTTCCCGGCTCATGCAAATTCGGTTCACCTCTTGAGAATTCCCTCGACGCAGGCGCTGCGCGCCCTCGACAGTTTTGCCCGCCACGGCAGCGTCTGGCGCGCCGCCGACGAACTGCATCTGACCCGCAGTGCGGTGAGCCATCAATTGCGCCTGCTCGAACGCGATCTCGGCTTCGATCTGCTCGAACGCATCGGCAAGGGCGTGGCGCTCACGCCGCGTGGCCAGCGCTATGCCAGCGACGTGCGCAAGGCGCTGACGGTGTTGGGTGACGCGGTGACGCGCCATGCCGGCACCGGCGTCGGCGGTTCGTTCAGCGTCAGTTGCACCCCTGGCTTCGCCTCGCTTTTCCTGTGCACTCACATTGGCGAATTCCGGCAGATGTATCCAGATGTCGCGCTCCGCATCCTGACGCCGCGCCGCCTCGATGACGTCAGCAATGCCGAGGCCGACGCCTTCATCGCCTTTGGCGTCGGCAACTGGCCGAACCGCGCGGTCGAGCTGTTGTGCGAAATCTCGTTCACGCCGCTGTGCAGCCCGACGCTGCTCAACAAGATCGGCGGCTTCTCCAAGCCGGCAGACGTGCTGCGCGCCAATCTCCTGCATCTCGGTGACACCGAGGACTGGGCGCGTTGGCTGGCGCTGTCCAAGGTCGAGAACCCCGACCCGGAAGGCGGCATCTTCTTTTCCGACATGAACCTGGTCTTTTCGGCGGCGATCGCCGGCCAGGGCATCGCCATGGGCGACGAACTGACCAGCGGCCGGGCACTGAGCGAAGGCCGGCTGGTGCGCCCCTTCGACATAGCGATCAATTCCCCGCGCTCGTATTTTCTGGTCTCGGAACATGCCAAGGCGGCGCATCCGGTGCTGGAGGCGTTTGGGCGGTGGCTGAGGTCGAAGCTGTCGGAGAACCAGCGTTAATCTCCCCCCTTGAGGGGGAGATGGCCGCGAAGCGGCCAGAGGGGGTCGCTTGGCTGGGCTCGGCCCGGTCTGATTTTCGAAGAAAGAGGAAGTTGGCGCTTCACGCGAGACGCCCCCCTTCGTCGCCTTCGGCGAAATCTCCCCAAGATTGGCGCATAGATGAATCAAATTTGCCGATCAGGCGAAAACTATTCGGTTGCGGTAAGCCGCCGCCCTGCCTACGATTTCGCCTACGCTAAGGAAAGGGCAGGATGCAGCAACCCGGCCGGGCCGCAGAGATCAAGGCAATCGGGATCGGCAAGAGCTTCGGCTCGTTCCGTGCGCTGGACGATCTGACGCTCGATATCGGCCGTGGTGAGTTCCTTACCCTGCTCGGCCCCTCCGGTTCCGGCAAGACCACCTTCCTGATGATCCTTGCCGGCTTCATTCAGCCGACCGACGGTCGCCTTTACAGCGACGGCGTCGATATCACCGAGCGGCCGGCCGAGCAGCGCGCCGCCGGCATGGTTTTCCAAGGCTACGCACTGTTCCCGCATATGTCGGTCGAGGCCAATATCGCCTTCCCACTCAAGGTACGCAAGAAATCGGCGGCCGAGATCAAGCGCCGCGTCGGCGAAATGATCGAGCGCGTCGGGCTCAAGGGCCACGAAAAGAAACTGCCGTCGCAATTGTCCGGTGGGCAGCAGCAGCGGGTGGCGCTGGCGCGGGCGCTGGTCTTCGAGCCGGGCGTGCTTTTGCTTGACGAGCCGTTTTCGGCGCTCGACAAGGGCCTGCGCGGCCAGATGCAGGCCGAGATGAAGCGGCTGCACCAGGAGACCGGCACCACCTTCGTCTTCGTCACCCATGACCAGAGCGAGGCGCTGGCTTTGTCGTCTCGCGTCGCCATCTTCAACCATGGCAAATTGCTGCAGGTCGGCGCGCCCGACGAGGTCTACGACCGGCCCGACAACCGCTTCGTCGCCGAGTTCCTGGGTGAGATCAACATGCTGCCGTTGAAGGGCGTGCGCCCGGCCGACAATGGCTCGACCGGCCTCTGCGAAGACCGCGCGATCAGCATGCGCTGCAAGGCCGAGAAGGTCCGTGGCGACGCCATCCTGGCGATCCGGCCCGAATACATGTCGATCGCACGCGAGGCGGCAGCGGGCGAGAACGGTATTGCCGCGACTGCCGTCGCCTCGACCTATCTCGGCGCTGCGACGCGGCTCGATCTGACGACGCACCAAGGCGCCAAGGTCACGGTCTCGGTGCCGAACGAGGTTGCCGCTTCCGCGCTCAGCAAGGGCAATTCCGTGTGGCTGACTTGGCCGGCGGAGAAAGGCTTCCTCCTTCCGGACGGAGGACAATGACGATCGGCGTGGCGAATTCGCCAAGCTGACTTTCAGGAAACACCAACAACAAAAAAGGGGAACTGACATGACAAATCAAACCAAGAAAAATTCCATCGAGGCGCTGTCCGCCAGGGCAGTGCGCGGCGAGATTTCGCGCCGGCAGTTCACGCAACTGGCCGCACTGGTGCTGGCCGGCACGCCGATGCTGCTACGCTCGACCGGCGCCTTTGCCGCGGCTAAGGAACTGGTGCTGGTCAACTGGGGCGGCGACGCCATCACCGCCTACGACGCAGCTTATGGCCAAGCCTTCACCAAGGAGACCGGCATCACCGTCAAGATGGACGGCTCCGGCCCGACCGAAGGCGCGATCGCGGCGCAGTTCAAGAGCGGCGCGCCGACCTGGGACCTGGTCGACGTCGATCCGTTCTCGGCCATCACGCTCGGCGCGCAAGGCATGCTCGAGCCGATCGATTATTCGATCGTCGACAAGAAGAAGATGCGGCCGGGATTCGGCTGGGAATACGCGGCCTCGACCTATTTCTTCTCCTATGTCATCGCCTACGATGCCGAGAAATACGGCAGTCAGGCACCGACCGGCATGGCCGACTTCTTCGACGTGGCAAAATTCCCCGGCAAGCGCTCGCTCTACAAATGGGGCGTGTCGAGCTGGGAAGCGGCACTGCTTGCCGACGGCATCGCGCCGGCCTCGCTCTATCCGCTCGACCTCAAGCGCGCGCATGACAAGATCGCTGCCTTCAAGGAGAACGTCGTAGCCTATTGGGGTGGCGGCGCCGAAAGCCAGAGCGTGCTGCTCAATGGCGAGGCCTCGATGGCGATCGTCTGGTCGACCCGGGCTTCGCTCATCGAGCAGGATTCCGGCGGCAAGATCAAGTTCATCTGGGACCAGGGCCTGATCTCGCCCGGCGCGCTCGCCGTGCTCAAGGGCAATCCCGGCGGCAAGGACGCGGCGATGAAGTTCATCGCCAGCACCCAGGACCCGGAGAAGGAACTCATCATGTTCGACAAGCTCGGCCAAGGTCCGGCCAACCCGGCCGCCGACGCGCTGATCCCCGCCGACAAGAAGCGAATCAACCCCGTCGATCCCGAGAACATGAAAAAGCAGATCCCGCTCGACATGGATTGGTACGCCAAGAACTACGGGGCAGCACTCGACGAATACACGAAGATCATCTCCGCCTGACAAGCCGGGATAGCCAGGGGCGAGATGAGAGCACACCTCTCCGACAGGATGGGCGCGGCGCTGCTGATGGCGCCGCTGCTCCTCTTTCTTGTGCTGGCTTACGCCTGGCCATTCCTCGGCGTGGTCAAATGGAGCTTCACCCTGCCTACGCCGGGGCTGGGGCAGTACAATGCGCTGCTCACGGATCAGCTGGTGCAGTCGGTCTTCATCCGCACACTGCGCATCGCCGCGATCGTCACCATCGTTTCGGTTGCCGCCGCCTACGCCATTACCGTTGTCTGGGTGCGCGGCACGCCGGTGCAGCGCGTCGTGGCCGAGTTCTGCATCCTGGTGCCGTTCTGGATCTCGGTGCTGACGCGCGCCTTCGGCTGGGTGGCGCTTTTGTCCAATCGCGGCCTGATCAACACTTGGCTGCAGGCGGTCGGCTTCATCTCGGAGCCGCTGGCTCTGGTGCGCAACGAGTTCGGCGTTATCGTCGGCATGACGCATTTCCTCATCCCCTTCGCGGTGTTTCCACTGGCCTCTTCGATGCGAAGCCTCGACGACCGTGTGCTGCTGGCGGCGCGCGGCCTCGGCTCCAGCCGCATGCGCACCTTCTGGTCGGTGTTCGTGCCGATGACCCGCTCCGGCATCATCGGCTCGGCGCTGATCGTCTTCGTCTTTTCGCTCGGCTTCTTCGTCACGCCGGCGATTCTCGGCGGCGGCCGCAGCGTGATGATCGCCGAGCTGATCTATCTCCGCATCTTCCAGAGCCCGGACTGGGGCCTGGGTGCGGCGATCAGCGTGGTGCTGGTGCTGTTCGTCGGCGCGCTGATGGCGCTGCTTTTCCGCTATATCAGGCCGAAGCAGTTGGTGTAGCGCGATGCCGACCTACCGCCCCGGTCCCGTCTCGCTGATCCTCGCCGCCCTGGTCGCGCTATTCCTGCTGTTGCCGTTGCTCGCCGTGATCCCGGTGTCGCTGACGCCGAGCCGCATGCTGGCGATGCCGTCGGGCGAACTGTCGCTGCGCCATTACCAGGCGCTGATCGAGGATCCGCGCTGGATCAATGCGATCCTGCTCTCGATCAGGATCGGCATAGTCAGCAGCGCCTTTTCCACGGTGCTGGCGCTGGGCTTCAGCCTCGGCGTCTGGATGTTCCAGCCGCGCTTCACCGCCGCTCTCGTCGGCTTCGTGCTGCTGCCGATGGTAGTGCCGCCGGTGGTGTCGGCAATCACGCTCTATTTCCTGCTGACCTCGATCTCGGGGTTCTCGTCGTTCTTCGGCTATGACACCTGGCTGGGTGTCGCGATGGCGCATGCGGTGATGACGGTGCCCTTCGCCACGGTGCTGATCCTGGTGTCGCTCAGCCAGCTCGACCGCCGCATCGACCTCGCCGCCCGCGGCCTCGGCGCGACCGTATGGGAGCGCGCCACCCGCATCATCATGCCCAATATCAAGTTCGGCATCGTCACCGCAGCACTGCTCTCCTTCGTGCTGTCCTGGGAAGAGATCGGCGTCACCCTGTTCATCACCTCGGTCAACGCCATCACGCTGCCGCGGCTAATGTGGATGGGCCTGCGCGACAACATCGACCCGGCGATCGCAGCGCTCTCGGTGATCCTGATCGTCATCACCGTGCTGGTGCTTGTGGCGCGCAGCGTCGTGGTCAGGCTGCGCGCGGCGCAGTAGACGCGCCTCACGCCGTGGTGACTGGCGCAAATGAAACCTTGCGCTACGATTTTCGTTATAGGTAGTTCAACACGTCGAAGGCTTCGCCATGAACCAAGGATGGTTTTCCAAGCCGGTTGCGGTTGCGGTCGGCATCGTGGGAGATATCCGCAACATTTCCAATGCACGGCAGGCTGTCGAATTGCTGGAAGCCCACTGGCGCGACGCCGGCAGCGCCAAACACGGCTTGGCACTGCGCACATGCCGCCGCGCCATGAGCGACGATCGCTGGACCGAAGCCGCCAGGGACGCGTTCATCGAGGCCGCGCGGGAGGCGCATGTCCTGGTCGAGCGAGCCGTCGAACCGCAGGACCGGTCCAGGCAGGCGGGACCGTGATCGATTTATGAGAGCCTCGGTGGTTCGGCCGATCTATTGCATCTCAGGCAGCATGCAGCCTTGGAATGGCGCTGACGTCGACCTCGCGCTCCGCGTGCCACGCATCGTAAGCGGCCTGCATCCTGAGCCAGATCGCGGCGCCGTCGCCGAACATCTTTCCAAGGCGCGCCGCAACAGCCGGCGACACCGGCTTCTTTTCGCGGATGATGTCGTAAAGCTGCTGGCGCGAGATTCCGAGCAGATTGGCGATTTCCACCTTGGTCTTGCCGGTTGCCGGGATAATGTCGTCGAGCAACGCCCCGGGGTGGGATGGGCAGCGCTCCATCGGATGCATCGGCTCATACACGCTCATAATCGATTTCTCCAATCTAAGCCGTCTCAATGGTACTGTTCGAAATCGACGCGGACAGCATCATTGGCGTCGAATTCAAATGTGATGCACCACGGCCCGTTGACATGCACCGTGTAGCGGGTCGGGCTGAAGCCCTTTAATGCGTGGAAGTCGAAGCCGGGCAGGTCCATGTCGTCAGGTCTTGCCGTGACTTCCAAACGGTCAAGCCGGACAAGGATGCGCTTATGCATCTTGGCGTCGATCTTTCCGGTCTTTCCGGTTTGAAAGAGGTCCGCCAGCGCCTTGTGCTCGAACGACTTGATCATGCAGCATGTAAGCATATCGCTTACACGGGTCAAGCAGGTGTAAGCAAATGATTTACGGAATGGTCCGAGCCCATCGAAGGCAATAATACGCCCGCTGGACGCTGGGCCGGGCCAGCCGAATACCTGGCGGACCGATGTCACGGCATTATCCGCTAACCCATCGCCTGGCGGATTCTCTTGGACAGGCGGCTCAAAAATGCCGGTCTCGACGACGCATCAAGCTTCCACGACAGGACTGCGGTCGCCATTTTCCGCGGCAGCACCCCGACCGACAGGAACCAGGCGGCAAGGATGGCGCGCCGCCGCAGCGATGCGGTCATTTCAAGGCTGGCGACGGCGCCGGCCGCCCCGAGCGGCAGCCGGGAATCGTCGGCCACGGGGTGTCGGTCTCGGTCCGCGCAAAGCGACGCCAGCCGCTCTTCCAGGTGGACCGGATCGTGGCGGACAGCATCCGACGGCACGATGGTCAGGCCGATCCCGGAGGCCTGGTCCGACAGGGCCTGCATGCGGCGGAAATCGTGGGTCACCCGCCAGCGTGCCCGCTCGGCGAGCTTTTCACCGAAGACCGAATGATTGGCGCCGTGGATCCGGTAGGCGCCGAGGCATTCGTCGATGGACTGGACGTGCCCGTACATCGGCGCCAGCGTTGCCAGATAGCCGTCGGCGCCCTGGCGGAACTCCGGCTCCGGTATCGGCATGATCGATTCGAGCGTTGCGCGGTCAAAGGCGAGCCCGCTGGTCACGGTGGTCTGGTAGCGACCCTTGTGCAGGAGTTTCGGCATGACGTCGCCGCTGTCGAAAGGCAGTTCGGGCGGCGGAAAGACATCCTTGATGCGTTGCCCCTCGTCGACGATATGCAGTCTGGACTGGACCTGAGCGGTTGCCTCGTCCCAGGTGTCGACAATGGTGGAGACGGCGGTTGGATAAAGATAATCGTCGGCGTCGAGGAACAGGACGATCTTGCCCGAGCTCGCAGCGAAGCCGGTGTTGAATGCCGCCGCGTGTCCGCCATTTTGCGCTCGCGGGCATGCGAGGATCTCGTCGTGATACGATTCCATGATCGTCGTGGAATTGTCCTGCGATGCATCGTCGACGACGATGACCTCGACATCCGCGTAGTCCTGCTCGAGAGCGCTGTCGATGCTGCGTTTGAGGAACCGCGCATAGTTGTAGTTCGGGATGATGATGGATACCGGAAGCCGGTTTTGGACAGACTGCATCGCGTTTGACCTCGCATCTTGCTTTGGTTCGGCAAAAGCCCTCATGGGCTCGCCCTTCTTCAAGCGCCCCTCTTGACGCGCGACGAGTTCCCCGGAGGAGAAAGCTTGCGCTTTCCACGAGGAGACGGTCACGTTTCGCTTTGCGACTTCGTATTGAGGCCGCCATTGCCTTCAAGGGCTGCTGCCATGCGCAGAGGGTCGGCGGCAGCAAAAGCTCCGACGTTCGGCCAAGGTGATGTCGCAGCCGAGCCCGACGGAAATGTCTCGCCTCGCGATCAGGTCGGGAGCGAAGCGGACGGGTGCCCTGAAGACATGGCGGATAGTGGCCTGCAAATGCGGCTGGAACAAGCCCCGCGTCGAAAACAGGGCCACTTCAGGTTGCGTTTCAGGCGGCATGCCGCGACCGCCGGCGCTTTTGCCCCGGAGCCGGCGAACCGCCTCCGGGGCTTATGGTCATGTGGCCTAAACAGTCAGGCGGCCTGCAAACCCGGCAGCGACAGGTCGACTTCCTCCGGTAAGTCGCCGGCCATGGCGGCGGCGAACTTCGTCTGATCGAGTTCTCCTTCCCAGCGTGCCACCACGACCGTCGCCACCGCATTGCCGATGAAGTTGGTCAGCGCCCGGCATTCCGACATGAAGCGGTCGACGCCGAGGATCAGCGCCATGCCGGCGACCGGCACGGTGGGGACGACCGAAAGCGTCGCCGCCAGGGTGATGAAGCCGGCGCCGGTGATGCCGGCGGCACCCTTGGAGCTCAGCATGGCGACGGCGAGCAGCAGGATCTGGTCGCCGTAGGTGAGTGGCGTGTCGGTCGCCTGTGCGATGAACAGCGCGGCCAGCGTCATATAGATGTTGGTGCCGTCCAGATTGAAGGAATAGCCGGTCGGGATGACCAGGCCGACCACCGAGCGGTTGCAGCCGGCGCGCTCCATCTTGGCCATGAGGCCCGGCAATGCCGCTTCCGAGGACGAGGTGCCGAGCACCAGCAGCAGCTCCTCTTTGATGTAGCGGATCAGCGCCAGGATCGAGAAGCCGTTGTAGCGGGCAACCGCGCCGAGCACCACCAGCACGAACAGCAACGCGGTCAGGTAGAATGTGCCGATCAGCATGGCCAGGTTGGCGATCGAGCCGATGCCGTATTTGCCGATGGTGAAGGCCATGGCGCCAAACGCGCCGATCGGCGCGGCCTTCATCAGGATGGCGACGAGGCGGAAGATCGGCGTGGTCAGCGCCTGCAGGAAATCGACGACCGGACGGCCGCGATCGCCGACCAGCGCCAGGGCGACACCGAACAGCACCGAGAAGAACAGCACCTGCAAAATGTCGCCTTGCGCGAAGGCGCCGGTGATGGTGTCGGGGATGATGTTCATGAGGAAGCCGACGATGGTCGTGTCGTGCGCCTTCTCGGCATAGGCCGTCACCTTGGCGGTATCGAGCGTGGCCGGATTGATGTGCATGCCGGCGCCGGGCTGGACGACATTGGAGACGACCAGGCCGACGACCAGCGCCAGCGTCGAGAACACCAGGAAATAGATCATCGCCTTGCCGGCGACGCGGCCGACCTTCTGCAGGTCGGAAACACCGGCGATACCGGTCGCCACGGTCAGGAAGATCACCGGCGCGATCACCATCTTCACCAGCTTGATGAAGGCGTCGCCGAACGGCTTCATCGCCTCGCCGGTTTCGGGATAGAAATGGCCGAGCAGCACGCCGGCGGCGATCGCCGCGAGCACCTGCACATAAAGATGCCGGTATAAGGGAAGTTTGCCGCGCGGCTCGGCGGCAGCGATTGCTGTCTGCATGACGTCCTCCATGGCGCCCCGATCGAAAGCTCGACTCCCCGGGGCAGTTGTTTTGACCAGCAGCCTCGCGACTGCCGAATTCGTGTTTGCAACAGCCGTGCCAGATACGCAGAAGAGTTATTCATCATTGATTTTGTTGAGCATTCACAAACGGCCGCACTGCCGGACGCATGGTCAAGTGCGACTCTCCGCATAGGTCGAATTGTGTTTTGTGCGAGTTCATGCACAAATGGGCGATGCTGCAACGCCCCGCCGGTGCCTTGTCTTCGACGCCCGAGCAACTCGCCAGGCGGGCGCGCCGAGCCTGGCTGCTGTTTGCGGCCGTCGCGCTTTTGATCGTCACGGCAGCGCTCTACGGCGCCGGCCTTTACGGCCGTACCGCCGAGATCGGGACCCTGGCGGCGCAGGGGCGTACCGACGCCAATCTGAAGGTCGCGCTGCTGCGCGCCGTGCTCGAAAGCCCGCGCGCCCTGCCCCTGCTGTTGTCCGCGGACCAGCAAGTGCGTGATGCGCTGACGCAGAAAAACGCCGCGGCAATAGATGTGCTGAACCGCAAGCTCGAGGGGCTGGTCTCCGGCACCAAGGCGTCGGTGCTCTATGTGATCGGCGCCGACGGACTGGCGATCGCCTCCAGCAACTGGCGCGAGCCGATCAGCTTCGTCGGCAACGACTACCGTTTTCGCGATTATTTCTCCGGCGCGATGCAGGCCGGAACCGCCGAATATTTTGCGCTCGGCAATGTCAGCAAGCGTCCCGGCCTCTACATTTCGCGGCGCGTCGGCGATGCCGCCGCACCGCTCGGCGTCGTCGTCGTCAAGATGGAGTTCGACCAGCTCGAAGCCGACTGGCGCGAGGCCAACCGCCCGGCCTATGTCAGCGACGAGAACGGCGTC
This sequence comes from Mesorhizobium sp. M0208, assembly GCF_040322015.1. Taxonomy (NCBI): domain Bacteria; kingdom Pseudomonadati; phylum Pseudomonadota; class Alphaproteobacteria; order Hyphomicrobiales; family Phyllobacteriaceae; genus Mesorhizobium; species Mesorhizobium sp. M0208. Next base: position 66,066 of record NZ_JAMYSP010000029.1, read on the forward strand.
GTGCTGATCACCAGCGTGCCGTCCTGGCGCTTCATGACAACCGCGCCGCTGGCCGCACCCAAGCAAGCCGCAATTCGCGACAGCCAACAGTTCGGCGACGCGCCGCTTGTGCCGTTGCCGATCATGCACGCGCAGGCGCTCAGCCCGGATGTGTCGATCGTCCACGCGGTGACGCCCGGCGGCAGCGACGCGCAGTATCTCAGCCTTTCGACGCCGGTTCCTTCGACCCCCTGGCGGCTCGAATATCTGATCCCGGCTGAAGCGCCGATCGCCGCCGCCGTCCGCGAAATGCGGCTTCTGGCACTGGGTGTCGTCGTGCCGCTGCTCGGCCTGGCCGCGTATCTGTTGTGGCGCCGGCAGTCGGCGCAGATGCGGATTGCCGCCGAACAGGCGGCGCGCACCGAACTCGAACGCCGCGTTGTCGAACGCACCGAGGATCTGAGCCGAGCCCGCGACCGGTTGCAGGCCGAGATCACCGGCCACCGCAACACGGAGGCAAAGCTCCAGGTGGTGCAGCAGGACCTGGTCCAGGCCAACCGCCTCGCCATCCTCGGCCAGGTCGCCGCCGGCGTCGCCCACGAGATCAACCAGCCGGTCGCCACCATCCGTGCCTATGCCGACAACGCCCGCACCTTCCTCGACCGCAAGCAGACCGGGCCGGCTGAGGAAAATCTCGGCGCCATTGCAGCCCTTACCGAACGCATCGGCTCAATCACCGAGGAGTTGAAGGCATTTGCCCGCAAGGGCCGCACCGCCGCCGAGCCCGTCGAATTGCGCGGCGTCATCGAAGGCGCCGTCATGCTGTTGAGAAGCCGCTTTGCCGGCCGGCTCGACGCATTGGTCGTCGACCTGCCGCTGCCGAGCCTCAAGGTCATGGGCAATCGGGTGCGGCTCGAACAGGTGCTGATCAATCTCTTCCAGAACGCGCTGGAGGCGCTCGACGGCCGCGACGACGCTCATGTGCAGGTCTCGGTCGAAGAGACCGCGGACGGCGTGACGATCAGCGTATCCGACAACGGGCCCGGCATTCCGCCGGCGATCCTCAAATCGCTGTTCACGCCGTTCAACACCTCCAAGGAAAAAGGCCTTGGCCTCGGCCTCGTCATCTCCAAGGACATCGTCGCCGACTATGGCGGACGCATCGAGGTTTCGAGCGGCGACAGCGGCACCCGCTTCACCATTCATCTCCAGAAAGCAGCGTAAGCCATCATGACGAACGACAATTCCGCACCGGTGGTCCTGATCGATGACGATCGCGATCTCCTCAAGGCCACCGCGCAGACGCTGGAGCTTGCCGGCTTCTCGGTCTCGGCCTTTGCGGTGGCGGCCGAGGCGCTGGCCACGCTCGACGCCGGTTTTGCCGGCGTCGTGGTGTCGGATATCCGCATGCCTCAGATCGACGGCTTGCAGCTTTTCAATCGCATCCTGCGGCTGGATGCCGACATTCCCGTCATCCTCGTCACCGGCCATGGCGACATCGCCATGGCCGTCAAGGCGATCAAGGACGGCGCCTACGACTTCATCACCAAGCCCTTCGCCGCCGACCGGCTGGTGCAGAGCGTGCGCCGCGCAGCGGAAAAGCGCCGCCTGGTAATGGAGAACCGGGCCTTGCGCGAGGCGGCCGGAGAGGCGCAGGACAGCCTGCCGCTGATCGGCCAGACGCCGGCGATGGACAGGCTGCGCCGTACGCTGCGCCAGATCGCCGATACCGACGTCGACGTGCTGGTGACCGGCGAGACCGGCTCCGGCAAGGAGGTGGTGGCAAGTCTTCTGCATCGCTGGAGCCGCCGCGCCAAGGGCAATTTCGTCGCGCTGAATTGCGGCACGCTGCCGGAGACCGTCATCGAGAGCGAGTTGTTCGGCCATGAGGCCGGCGCCTTCACCGGCGCGCAGAAGAAACGGATCGGCCGCATCGAGCACGCCAGCGGCGGCACGCTGTTCCTCGACGAGATCGAAAGCATGCCGGTCTCGACACAGGTGCAGATGCTGCGCGTGCTGGAGATGCGCGAGGTCACGCCGCTCGGCACCAACGAGGTGCGGCCGGTGGATCTGCGCGTCGTCGCCGCCGCCAAGGTCGACCTCGGCGATCCGCGCCAGCGCGGCGCTTTCCGCGAGGATCTCTATTACCGGCTCAACGTGGTGACGATCTCGATCCCGCCGCTGCGCGAGCGCCGCGACGATGTCGCCCTGCTGTTTTTCTATTTTGCGGAGCGCGCCGCCGCCCGCTTCCACCGCCCTGTGCCGGCAGTTCCAGCGACGGTGCATCGCCATCTGAGCGACCATGACTGGCCGGGAAATGTGCGCGAGCTGGCGCATTTCGCCGAGCGGTTCGTGCTTGGATTGGAGGAAGGCGCCGAGACGCAACCCCCTGCCCCGACCCAATCGAACGCCGCCATGAAGCTGCCGGAGCGGCTGGAGCGCTACGAGGCCGACATCATCCGCGAGACGCTTGGCCGCAACGACGGCGATGTCAGGCGCACGATCGAAGCGCTGGGGATTCCGCGCAAGACTTTCTACGACAAGCTCCAGCGCCACGGCATCGTGCGCAGCGATTTTTCCCGGTAATCGCCGGCGGCCTGGACCGGCGGCTCGGTTACTTGGCGTCGTGGAAGATGATGCCCACAGTGTGGCGCATGCCGGAGCGTAGCCGGCTGACGCCATGCCTGAGGTTGACGCGGTAATTGCCCTTGCTGCCCTGGACCGGACGATTGTGGACCGCGAAGGCGACCGCATCGCCCTGGCGCAGCGGCACCACCTCGACGCGGCTCTGCATGCGCGGACGCTGCTCGGTCAGCACGAACTCGCCGCCGGTGAAATCCTTGCCTGGTTCCGACAATAGGATCGCCACCTGCAGCGGGAAGGCAAGATCGCCGTAGAGATCCTGGTGCAGGCAGTTGAAGTCGCCGGGGACATATTGCAGCAGGAGCGGCGTCGGCCGCGTCTGGCCCTGCTCGTGGCATTGCTCGAGGAACGCCGCGTGTTCGTCGGGATAGCGCTGCGCGATACCCATGCGCGCGTTCCAGTCGTGGGCAACCGCGGCCAGGCGCGGATAGAGCGCGGTGCGCAAGCCGCCGATCAAGTCGGGCAAGGGATAGCGGAAATAGCGGTACTCGCCCTTGCCGAAACCATGCCGCGCCATGTGCACATGGCTGCGGAAATGGCTCTCGTCCGGATAGAGCCCGGCGATATGCCGGCACTCCTGCGGCGTCAGCAGCTTTTCCATCACCGCGCAGCCATAGCCGCTCAGCTCATCGGCCAGCGTCCGCCAATCATATCCGGCAACGCGCACCTCCGCCGATTTCACCGCCGCTTTCGCGCCTATCGAATGGATGGTCATGGCTTCGCCTCCTGTGGCTTCTCTGTCAATTGAAATGGGTGAAGCGGCCCGCGCAGACCACCCGTTTCTTGCCGGGTGAGCCTTGCGGGACGGGACGTCATTCAATTTCCGATTTCGTGGTCATGGGCTAAACTTGTTCCACTCAACGGGACCACCACCTCATGATCGTCCAGACCTGCATCAATGGCGCGCGCAGCGCCGATTTCCACCCCCGACTGCCGCTTGATCCCGAAGCCATTGCGCGAGACGGCACGGCCTGCGTGGCCGCAGGTGCGGCCGAGTTGCATGTCCATGCACGCGGGCTCGATGGCCGCGAAAGCCTTGCCCCTGACGCAATGGACCCGACCGTGCTGGCGCTGCGCCGCGCCTGCCCGGGAACGCTGATCGGCGTCTCCACCGGCGCCTGGATCGAGAGCGACGACGAGCGCACGCTTGCCGCGATCGCCCGCTGGAGCGAGCTGCCCGACTATGCCTCGGTCAATCTCAGCGAGAATGCAGCACCGGCAGTCATGGGCCGTCTGCGCCAGCGCGGCATTGGCATCGAGGCGGGGCTTGCCTCCGTAGCCGACGCCGAACGCCTGGTGAGCCTCGACCATGGCAACCGCGTGCTGCGCATCCTGATCGAAATCTCCGAGCAGGAGCCGGACGCTGCGCTTGAGATCAGCGACGATATCGCCGCCGTGCTCGACGGCGCCGGAATGCGCCGGGCAATCCTGCTGCACGGCGCCGACGCCACGGTCTGGCCTTTCGTGCACCGGGCGGCGGAACGCCGTTGGTCGACGCGCGTCGGACTGGAAGACGGCAAGGAGCTTCCTGATGGAACAGTAGCACCCGGTAACGCTGCGCTGACAGCGGCAGCCGTCGCTATCTTCGAGACCAGTCGTTAGCACGGGGAAAGCGTCGATGGCCGCCGATCCCCCTCTTCAGGGGGGAGATAGCAAGTTTTGGCAAATAGGCAGGTCTAAGTCGGCGAACTCAAGCGTGGCAGCACGCTAATGTCAGTAAAATCTATCTAAAACTTTACATATTAATTAAACCAGCAATTAATCAGCACATCAACGACCCCGTATGTTAGTGCTCTCCCGCACCGGGGACCATTTTTATGAAAATCATTCCGCAGAATGATCACGCCGCGCCGCGCCGGATTCAACAGTATACATCGATACAGATCCTGCGGGGGCTGGCAGCCCTCATGGTTGTTACCTATCATCTTCCGGGCGCACTGGGCATGCTCGACCTGCGTATTCCCGTTCTGAACAGTGGCGTCGACTTGTTTTTCGTCATCAGTGGTTTTGTCATGGTTCTCTCGACGGAGAACAGACGCTCAGACCACCGTGCTTTTTTGATGCAGCGGTTCACGCGCGTCGTTCCGTTCTATTGGGTTATGACCTTCCTCATGGTCGCCGCACTTTGGTTGTTTGCCGATCGTGCAGTGTCTCTTGAGCAGATCACCAATAGCCTGCTTTTCATACCCTATCTCGATACGGTCACAGGCTATGTCCAACCGGTGCTGGGCGTGGGTTGGACGCTCAATCTGGAAATCCTGTTTTACATTCTGTTCGCGGCGACTATGCGTGTCGGCACGCTGACGCAAATGGCCATGGTCGGCGTTGTCTTTGCAATCGCCGTAGCGGCGCGCATCGTCTTCAAACCCGCCGCCGACACTGTGCTGTTTTTCTATACCACGCCAATCCTGTTTGAGTTCCTTGCCGGCATGGCGCTCGGCCACCTGGTCGGCAGACTGGCGCGTTTGCCTACCGTCCTGGGTGTCTCGGCGCTCGTGTTCGCCATCGTGTCCATGCTGGTGATGGTACTTGGCTTCAACTTGCCGCGAACCCTTGCTCAGGGAATCCCGGCCTTGATCCTTGTCGCCGGTTGCATCAGCCTGGAAAACTACTTCCGGCTTTTTGCTCCTCGCCTGCTGGCAAGGTTGGGCGATGCCTCCTACTCTCTCTATCTGACGCATCCTATCGTGCTGCTTGCGACCGCTCCTGTCGTTGCAAGCGTCAGCGTATCACCATGGCTTGCTGGCATGGTTATTGTCACCGCCTGCATTGCCGTCTCCCTGGCCAGCTACAGTTTTGTTGAAAAGCCGATTTTGGCCATTTCGCGGATGAGCCTTTCCGCCCGTCACGTGAAGGCATGAACTGCGGCTGCGCTCCGCGGAACCACGCTGTCTCGCCAACCTTAGACCGGCGGCGCTGAACCTTCAAAAGATCCGGAAACAAAAACCCGCCTCGGGAGGATGGGTCGTTGGAGCCAAATTGGCACCATATCCAAATTAATAGCATAGCTGCCGGCACAAAGCAAGAACAAAATGTGGCGTCCTCGACGAAACTGCCGACAGGCATAGGGGCACCGCGCACGACATGCCTCTTGCCATTGTTAAAAATCTCTCATAACGTATTTTCATATCCGAAAGAAAATCCGACCGTTTATTTCCCTTTATGAAAGCCTGAGCGTTTGCGCGAACATCTCGATCAGACCGACCGGCGACTGGTCAAGCTGCTGTCGCAGGACGCGCAGCTTGGCGTCAACCGCCTCGCCGAGAAGATGGCGATCTCGGTGCCGACGGTGCGCATGCGGCTGCGCAACCTGCTCGACCGCAACCTGCTCAAGATCGTCGGGCTGCTCAACCTCACCGAACGCCCCGAGCTGATCTCGGCGATCGTCGGCATCAATGCGCAGGGACGCGGCCGCGCCCGGGAACTGGCGCAGCGCATCTCCGAACTGCCTTTCGTGAACTCGGCAGCCGTCGTCACCGGACGCTTCGACATCATCGTCGACGTGACTGTGGCCGGTGATGTCGCCGATCTCTACCGCGTCACCAGCGAGCTGATCCCCGGCGCCGGTGAGCCGGGCGAAGTCGTGCGCAGCGAGACCTTCGTCGTCATGGCCTCCTGCAACAAATGGGTCAGCCTGCCGGAAGGCTGCTGGTCGGACGAGCCGCGGAAGGAAATGGCATGAAGATCGCGGTTCTCGGCGGCCTCGGCCTGCAAGGCCGGGCGGCGATCGCCGATCTCGTTGCCAGTGACGGCGTCGAGCAAGTGGTCTGTGTCGACACCGCAACCGACGGCGCTGCGCGGCTTGGCGGCCTGACCGACCTTGCCCGGGTGCGTTTCGTCGTGCCGGAGGACGCGATCGGCCCAGCATTGGCCGATGTGATGAAGGACGTCGACGCGGTCATCGACCTGTTGCCGCAACCGCTGATGCGCGAGGCGGTGCAGGCGGCGATCGCGACGCGCACGCCGCTGGTCACCACCAATTACGGCAAGGCCATCGCCGATCTCGCGCCGGAGGCCGAAAAGGCCGGCGTCTCGATCGTCACCGAATGCGGGCTCGACCCCGGCATCGACCTTGTGCTCTACGCGCGCGCCGCAAGCCAGTTCGACACCATCACCGCGATCGATTCCTACTGCGGCGGCATTCCCGAGCCGAAAGCGGTGGTCGAGCCGCTGCGCTACAAGGTGAGCTGGAATTTCGACATGGTTCTGGTCAGCCAGAACCGCGACAGTGTGCTGGTCGAGAATGGCGAACGGGTCGATGTGCCGGCCGCCCGCCAGCACGACAATCGCTTCATCCACGAGATCGAGGTGGCGGGGCTGGGCAGGCTGGAAGCCTTCCCCAATGGCGACGCGCCGCATTATGCCGGCATGCTTGCCGCCGCAAAGGGGCTGCAGCGCTCCGGCCGATATTCGCTGCGCTGGCTTGGCTGGTCGGCGTTCTGGGCGCCGCTGAAGCAGCTCGGCTTCCTGTCCGAGGAAAAGGTATCCGGCACCGGTGTCAGCCCACGCGAATTCCTCGGCCGGCTGCTTGGCCCGCAACTGCAATATGGCGCGGACGAAAAGGACCTTTGCGTCATGCGCAACGTGTTTGTCGGCAGCGAAGGCGGCCGCCGCAAGACGGTGACGGTACGACCCGGAGACATGGGTAACAGAATGTACCTAAGACATGGGTGACAACCTCGTGCCGAACGGGTTGTCGATGGTCTGC
>NZ_JAMYSP010000030.1:0-71490 GCF_040322015.1 Mesorhizobium sp. M0208
TCAGATTCATGCACTAAATCAACCACATGATCTCCGATAACGCCATTGGAGACAAGGCACCTGAGTCACTGTGCCACACTCATCCGGCCAGCTGCGGACGCCGTGCCCGCTCGGGGCGAACCAGTCTCCAATCCAGCCCTTCGAACAAGGCCGCGAACATCGCCGGCGACATGCGCATCACGCCGTCGCGAACCTGCGGCCAGACGAACTTCGAGCCCTCGAGCCGCTTGTGCACCAGCACAAGGCCGGTGCGATCCCACACCAAAATCTTGATCCTGTCAGCCCTTTTGGCCCGGAACACGAAGGCTGCCCCACAGAACGGGTCGAGGCCTAGCATCTCCTGCACAGCCAATGCCAATCCGTCCATGCCGCGCCGGAAGTCAACCGGCCGGGTCGCCACGTAGATCTTCAGATCGTTGCCCGGTGCAATCATCGCGAGGCCCGAACCGCTCGGATCACCTGCGACAGCTGTTCGAGGTCAACCGCCGTTCGGATCACCATGTCGTCGATCACGATCTCCACCTTCGCCGGCGTCGATTTCGATGGCCTCATCCTCCGCTGAGGCACCGATGTTTCGTCCACCATCAACTGCGCGAACATCGGCGCCATGCTTTCCGGCAGTGCCAGTTGTCCCTGACGAAGGCGACGCCGCCAATCGTAGACCTGCCAGCGGGTCGCGCCATGCTTGCGTGCGACCGCCGCCACCTGCACCCCCGGCATCAGGCTCTCGGCCGCAATCCGGGCTCTCTCAGCCTCCGAGCGAACCCGCCGTCCCGTTGGACCTTCCAGAACCTCGAGCCGGCCTGCGTAGCCAGCTGTTGGGGCGTCCAAATCGACGTCCATTTTGCCGTCTGCTCCCACGTAGGCCCTCCGTCTCTCGCGATCGGGGGGGATTCTTCGCACATTCACCTCATGCCCCGCACGAGGGGAGCGGCGTGGCGCTTACGGAAATTCGTGATTGCGATGGTTTAAAAAAAACACCGTCGCAGCCCTGAAGGCTGGACGGTGAGCGCACGCAGCCTGGCCGGAACGCGCGCAATAATTCCCGCCTCTGGTGCCAGATTGACGGGTTGCGCCTGACGATGACGAGGCGTAGGGCCCAAAGCGGGTGGGACGCCGAAGCGCCCCATTCGTTGCTGTTGCCCCTTTAGGTTTTTGGGGCCACGATTTGGCACACGTCCCTAAGCGGCCCTGATTCTCGGGTTGTCATTCGCCACCGCCAACTTCGCCCACTTGCCAGCCGCCAATAGCTCAGCGCCTCCGCGACGGTCTGCATATCCGCCTTTAGCGCCGAAAGCCTTGCCGACCTCAGCAACGTTGCCGCCTGCTAAGATGACCTCGATGACAGTATCGATATTGGCCGGTGGGGTGATCGGATCGGCAGTTCCAGCCAGCCGTACGTCTCCACGACTCCTGCCCAACTTAAGCTGGCCTAGTCCGCCTATTGCACCCAGAAAGAATGCGCCAGGTGCGATCTCTGGAGGATGGAAGCTGAAGCAAGTTGCCGACGTGAATACTGCGTCGGGATGTATCCACTCCTGCGATTTTATAGAGACACCTGGCGACACCGCATCCCAGTTGCCTGCTCGTGCCGGTTCCGGTTCGGCATCGCCGAGCCGCGGTTGGGCAGACGGCAGCGCTATGCAGGGATCCAACGAACGTGGATCTGGATTCTTCCCTCTTGGCCTGCCGTCCTTTCGGCTCCGGTCGACATGCAGTGGGCAGGTTGTCGTTGGCGGCCTGCGGAAGGCGCTCTCGAACGATGAGCCACAATGCGGCGGCCCTTCCCGTCGTGCTTTTTCAGCCAATTCCAAGCTGGCCGACCGCCACGAAAACGAAGCCGTACAGCGGTGCGCTTCTCCGCCGGGTTGGCCTTCACGAAGGCGTCTGTTGCTTCTAGTATTTCCTTGCGGGTGGTCTTTGTCATGGGTGGTCATCCCAATTCGAGAAACCGGCCAGGCCGGGTAGTCCGTTTCCGCAATGCGCGGGACGGGTAGTCAGTCGTCATCCTTTAAATCTTCGGCTTCGTCCTTGAGCTTCTGCCAGTCAGCGCCGTGCTTCCGCAATAATGTGCGCGCCTGTTTGGCCGATAGGTCCGTGACTTCGGTAAGGTGCTCTACCTCAAGTTCTGCGCCCTTCTTAACGCGGCTATCGTCGCTCTTTTTCTTCACGGCCATATCTCCGCGCTCCTCGCCCATCGATCAGAGGCAACGAGCGCTAGTGAGCATTGTTCCGGACCTGTGGAACTATCTGCCCGCCGCATTGGTTTCTCCATTGAAAGGAGGACGATCATGCTAAAATGTTTACTTGGTCTTGGCGCGCTCATGCGGTGTTCCAAATCGGCCGAGACTTACAACGACAATCCTCCTAAGTCCCGCTTCAAGATGACCTGGTTTGACGACATTGCTGATAGCCGCCCTGAGAACTTTCTCATCAAGGGCGTCTCTCTATCGATGTAAATAATCCCGGCCGTGTCGGCGTCACATTCTGGAATGTTGTCGACCACAACGCACCAGCGGAGGGCCTCACTGATATCTGCAGGTTCGTTGTCGGGTCGCGGGTGTAACAGTTCGCGCTTGAACGTGTAGTGGTCCCAGGCCACGTCTTCCGGCGCAACCATGATCGATCCGCCTGTCCTGGCCATATTGCCGTAGTGAAAACTGGCCAGCCTCTCTGCGTCGCCATTGTTGATAAGGTCGAGGAACGTTTTTGCTTCAGTGTGGGTGCGGTCATTCGGCGTCGGCTCCATGAGCGCGGCAACAGCGGCGCTGGCAATTTCGGCAACAAGAGAACGAGAAAACGTGACGACGCGCCCACCATGAGCGTTCGGCGCGAAAACGGCGAAGCCGCCATCGGGTCGCTTGGACACCTTCAGATTATGCGCATTGCTGTCATTTCAATCAATTCGCCAAGGAAGCGGATGCTGACTAAGCCCTGCGCTTCTCGATCTTTGTCTGTTCGGTCGATGGGCCACTCCTCTTGCAGTAGGTGCAAGCCGGTTGCGAACTTTTCCCTATTGAAGTCCGGAACATCCTCTATCAAGCGGATCAGAAGATGCTGCAGGAACGCCTTCTCGGTAGCCTTCCAAAGCATAAACATTTCGCAACAGTTTCGGCATTGTGGCTCATGCTGCCGCGCTCGCGGCGATACGCTTATCAATCCACTCTTCGACCTCGGCACGCATATATGCACTACGTCGTTCGGATAGCGAAACGGGCTTCGGGAACCCCCCGGCTTCCGCCATCAAAATCAATAGTGTACGAGAAAGAGACGTCGCTGCCCCGCGCGTGAGCTTCTGTCGAGCCGGAAGCATATCCTTCAGGCCTCTCCGCCAGTCGGCAGGGTTGAAAGCCGCCTCGCCTTCGCGTAACCCATTACTGCTGCAATGCACATGCGGAGGCGGTCAGCAGTCTCTGGTATCTTCTCCCAGATCGGCTTCAGCGTCTCGACCACGTCGTCGCGCGCGATCTCGGCGATCGGCCTCTTGTGCAGCGGCTTGGCATATTCACGCAACGTCATCGACCACTGCGCGTTGTGCTTCCCATTGCGGAAAGACTTCTCCTTCACCGCTATCTTCATCGGAAAGCTAGCCGGGAAAGTGTCTCGCTTGACGATTCGAAAGACCCGCTGTTTATAGCTTTTTCATCGGCTTCTTTCGTTATCGTTGGCGTCGGAATTGTCCTGCCTGCATGGTTGGCTTTTCATGTTGGCGGTTCGGGTTTGGTTGGCCTCGTGTTGCTGTCGTCCAGCGTGGCGGGTCTGGTGCTCGCACCGGTCGCCGGCCATCTGGTCGATCGTCATGATGGAGCAAAGAACTGAGGTCTTTCAATTTGAACCTAATTCCCGCAGCCCCGACCGTGAGACCGCTCTTTTCGCGGACGCCGTAACCACATCTGAACAGGCGGAGCGTGTCGCCGCCTGTTCGCCCTCATCCGGCGAACAATTCCTTGTAACCGGTCGTCACCATCCAGTTCGCCCGATCGAGATGGCTTCGCACAGTTTTCCGAGCCCGCTCCGGCTCTTGCACCGGATCGATGCCGAGGATGACCTGCGCCATCTCCTCATAGCTTGCCTCGTCGGCACCTGCATCCAGGAGCCTCAGGTAGGTCGTGAAGTGCTGACGGTCGTAGCTGGTCAGGCTGTCAGACCAGGGCACTTCTTCTGTAAGACCTGGTTTAACGTCTGGATATTTCATCATGACATCGGGCTCCGGAAGTAAGTGATCGAAGAGCGATTGTTCTTTTCGACAGCCTAACCAAGGATGGGAAACATCGTAGCTAAGACACCATCGCGATCATGACCCGCAAGCGCCCGCTCGAGGCGATATGCGCATCTTCTGAGCGGTTCGACCCAGGTGAGGGATGAATTGCAAAAAGCTCAAGACCGTGCGGCGCGCACATCGGGTTTCGCATTGTTGGCCATCAAGGTCGTTTGTGACCACAGGATTAACAGGCAAAGCTTGTGCTTGAATTACCGTGATGCTCAGCATCGGTTCAACCACCGTATTCGAGTTCGTAGCGCCTGCCGAGGGCGCGCTGGCCGGGGCGCAGGTCAAATCGAAAGTCAAGAACCGAAGCCTAGCTACCGCATCCGTAAGGGCTTCGTGAGCTGCGGAAGGACGACCTTGGGGCTTCATGGAGGGCGCAAAACATCTTTGGCGCTTCGTTTTGCCCGGCCGACAGCGCGCAGATCAACACGCGCACGACGGCGGATGCAGCGCTATGGTCCTCGGCGCCGACGAGCATCGCGATAGTCCTGCCGGGCTGTATTTGCTTTCAGCGGGGACCGCCACTATGAAGCGACGCTTCGCCGACTGTGTTTCAGGCTGCCCGGAGAATTTCATGACAGAAGAAGCCGCAAAAAACATTGACACCCTCATCGAGCTCACGGCCGATGTCGTCTCAGCCTATGTCTCCAACAATCCGGTCCCGGTGGGGGATCTCCCTGCCCTGATCGGCCAAGTGCACGCGGCGCTGAAAGGCACGGCTGCAGGCGTCACCGCACAAAAGCCGGTTGCGCTTACGCCTGCTGTCCCAATCAGGAAGTCGGTGACACCGGACTACATCATCTCCCTTGAAGACGGCAAGAAGTTCAAATCGCTAAAGCGCCATCTGTCGACCCACCATGGCCTGACGCCAGATGAATATCGCGCCAAATGGGGCCTGTCGGCAGATTATCCCATGGTCGCGCCGAATTACTCTGCCGCACGCTCGACTTTGGCCAAGACGATGGGGCTCGGCCGCAAACCGAAAGAGCCGGAAACGCCGGAGCCGGCACCGGCGAAGCGGACCCGCAAGAAGGTCGCAGCTTAGAATTTCGGCAATCGAGGTTCGTGCTGGAGCGCGCAGCTACCGTCGGCATCTGCGCAGAATACGAGAAGGCGGGGACAGCCCGCCTTCAACTGCAAACATCCTTGTTTCACAAGAAGCGCCTCCGCCAGCAATGTGCTGCGCCGAACCCTATTCTCGCCCGCTCTTGTCTAGCGGCCGTCAGTACATCCGGACTTGCCGCGTCCTTCCGGCTCTTGCCGGGGGCAGGAGAAAAATCAACCAGCTTTGCTGAGGCTGCCAGCGGAGGATTTGCCGGTGCGGCGATCCTGCTCGATCTCATAGTTGATCTTCTGGCCGTCAGCGAGGGTCGAGAGGCCCGCGCGTTCGACAGCGGAAATGTGGACGAAAACATCCGGACCGCCATTGTCGGGCTGGATAAATCCAAATCCCTTGGTGCTGTTGAACCACTTCACGGTTCCAGTCGCCATACGCGTATTCCTTGTAAAGTTTGCAAACGTTCTGGTTCGGCGATCATGCCGGGCCGGTTCATAGTATAACGCAGCAAATGCGAAAGACCGCAAGGCCCGGAGCGACACGCCGTGGTAGGCGCATCGTGGAGCCAGTGGACTGGCCGCGACCAAGCGGCAGTCGCAAAGGCAGACGAAACTTAACGCACCACGTGGTGAACCTTGCAATGAGGAGTCGGGGGCCGGCACCTCGTACGATCGCCATCGTCAAGAGGAGTCGAAGCATTAATCACTCCGGCCAGTGCGGATGCGATCGATCATGCGAGCGTTTTGCTGGATCAGTTCAAAGGTGAGTCAGGAACAACCGCCCAAGCGATCGACGACTTCCTGCTTGATCTGATGACCCTGGTGGTTGTTGTAGAAAACACCCGCAAGAGGCTCTACAATCTGGCAGGCGCGCGTGAGATTGACCAGGATCAGGCTTGTTCGAGGCTGATTAGAGCGCCCACTCTCGCGAAGAAGGGGGCCGATCTGATCATCGACAAAATCGAGCGCAGCAAAGCTGACCTATGGGTGATCGCTGCGCGATTCCTCATGCGCCACCCAGCGTCTGGATCAACGACAACGAGGGCTGCGGAACAAGCCTCGTCAGCGCCACCTGTTGCGACTTCTCAACCCACTCTAAGGGTTGATCGGTGGAGGGAAGCCGATGCGATGTGCACCAAGTGCAGCTTTGGGATTGCCGAGCGCTTGCGAGTGCAATCTGTGCCCGGCCACCCATGACATCCGGCATGCGGACCATCAGCAGCATAATCAGTCGCAGGTGACCGATTCAAAAAATGCGTTGGACGGGTCGATTTACTCGGGAACATGCGAGCATGGAAAAGGTGGCGGCCATCCTCATTGCATTTTGAATATTCTGCGGCTTCGCGATGGGCCTACTAAAGGCGACTGCGTAGGCGATATGGTCATTATGGCGGTCATGCTGACGGCAAGACATCAGATCGGGAGCCTGGGCCTAGGCTCCGGCGGTGAGCCGCTTTAGTCGTGGCTTGGCCGATAGCAACGTCTTCGAAAATGGGTTGGAAAATGCATGGGGGCGGGTGGACGAAAGCGTGCGATCGGCCTAGACGACATTCGCACTCCCCCAAATCCGCCGAGAGCACTATGAAGCAGCAGCGACCTTTTGTCGTCGAGATCAAACAGAAGCGTGGGCTCATGAAGCGGCCACAGTCAATCTGGGGCAGCATCGACCTGGCCGCCATCGCGAACGATATCGCGGAAGCGAAGACTGAAGGTGAGATCGCTGAAGTGCCGATTCTTCCTTGTAAAGATATCCGTTCTCGGCCCATGGCCGCCGTTGGTCAAGGGGTCCCCGATGCCAAGGACGTGACCATTCCCGACGGATCGCTTCCTAAGCAGCCGACGGTTGAGAAAGCGCCGGTTCCGAAGGCATCGAACCCACCGACTGAAGACAGACGGACCCGCCAGAAAAAGCGGTGGGAGAAAAATGTTGCTTTGCCGAGAGGTGAACGATGGAAGCGGCGCCTGCCATGGGTGCTCCGCCAGCGCCGGGCTGTGCCGTAGGTCAACCGCACCAGGATTGAAGCTGCCCGTGTCGAACTGTCCATGACGGGCCGGCAGTGCACTTGCCTATCAGACGCCCTCGGATTTAGGGGCGAGAATGAAATAGAAAACGGGCTCAGGCTGGCCAGGCATCGGCTCTCGCAAAACAGCCGGGAAAGTTGTGGCCGTTTCGGCGTGTACCGCGAGCGCGGCAGGTGTCATTCCGAGTGCGGCCTCAAAGGGCCGGCTCGGCAGAGGCGCCAGCCGACGAAAAAGCGCTGCAGCTCTCGCCGCATGGCGCGCGGCAGCGACCCGCTTTCCCTCGCGGATCTTCACCCCGGCCGCCGCCAACAGGATCAGTCCCTTGAAGAAAAGGCGATGCTGAGTGCTTTGTTTCGCAGCGTGCCAAAGAGGCTCCCAAGCCTCATGGGCTTCCCAGTAATAGCCGTGATTGAAAAGGTCGATACCCCATCGGAACGCGTTTGAGCTGAGTGATTCCTCGACGGCAACAACGGTCCCCGGGTCGCTTTGGTAACTGTGACCCAGCGGGTCGCGAACCGGATGCGGATGTTTGCCAGGCAGGTATGCGTAGCCCGGGAAATTCTTTTCGGGTAGCAAGCGACGACGTGACATAGACCCCAGCAATCATGAAAGCACGTCGATGACAATTCATGTCCTATGGAATCTGATGGGACACCGCCTGCATTGGCTGCTGGGTCCTTCCATCCCTGAGATTTCAGCCTCCGCCGTACACGCACGACGCCGGACGTCTTCGGTGGCAGACGCCGATAGCGCTTGACCGTCTTGAAGCCCGACTACTCGCGCACCGAAGACTGACGCTGCTTCTGCGAGCAGCAAGCCCGGTCGCAAGGCCGAAGGCGACCCCAAGGTAGTTCGGATCGATCTCCGCCCGGAGCCAGTCGCGCCGGCGTTCAACGTGAGCAGTTTGAGGACGGGAACGAAGCTGGGTCTCACTGCGGAGCGGCTGCTGCTGGCGGGGATTCGCGCGCTGGTGCCTCATCGCCGCCGCGCCATCTGCTTAGCCCGCAAGGTAGGAAGCGGCGCTCAGCCGGCTAGAACCGGGCGAAGTGACCAGAGCTCCGAAGTTTGGCTAGCAGGATGATGGCCGTTCCGCGGTGGTCAACCCTCGCTTGCTCACGCAGCGGAGACGCATCCCAGGCAGCCAATTCTGCCACCAAAAGGGCGGTGTCCCCGTTTACCGATGCGCATCTAAGTTGTCCGTACTTGTCCATCACGATTATTGCTGTGCCGGTGACGCCATATCCAATCGCGGCCATCCGCTGAACGCAAATATCGCCGTCGACACGAACATCGAAAAGAACCGATCCTGCGGTTTTCTCCGCAGCGTCAGCCACACGATCACAGAACGGCCGATGCAGGCCTTCGATATTGCCGAGTGACTGCTCAAACAACGCCAATTCAACATGCTGCGCCACCATGGCTGCAAAATGCGCGCCGGCTGGCACAATCGACAATAGGCCAGGGCTGACTATCCACGCACCAATCGCCCTCCCGATGCCTACATCGCAACTGCGCTCTTGGCGGGCGCTACTTCGCTTGTCCGCGGCATGCCCAAGCCGTTGGAGCGCTCCTCGAACAGATTGCCCATAACATCACAGCCCAAGATGGCCAATAGGACGAACGACCTTGTAATATCGCTTCATTCGTCCTCCCGAGCGCCGCGCTTCTTTTCCACAAGCGTTTCGGCTTGCCGGAAATTAGGAATCCGCATGGCTTTTCGGTTGGGTGTTGGCAGGAAGACTTATGCGCGGGCGAGGATGGATCAAGGCGTTGCGTCAGGACGACGCTCGGCAAGTGCGTGCGCATTGCGGAACTGGAGCGCGATCTCATGGCGACCAAATGAGGAGTCTCGGAATTATTCTTGTACGATTTCGCGAGTCACATTCTTCCTGCCAGTCGAACCGGCAGATTGCGAATTCAGTGGCGAGTATATGTCCGCGATTTAGCGGAACGACTGTCCCGTTTTTGCGAAATGCGCACTCACTCAGCGGAGACGCATTCCACGCAGCCAATTCCGCCACCAAAAGGGCGGTGTCCCCGTTTACCGACGCGCATCTAAGTTCTCCGTTGTTCCCCAACACGATTATTGCTGTGCCTGTTACCTCAATCGACCGTTCTGCGATCGTGTGGCTGACGCTGCGGAAAAAACCGCAGGGTCGGTTCTGTTCGATGTTCGCGTCGACGGCGATAGCTGCGTTCAGCGGATGGCTGCGATTGGATATGGCGTTTAAATCCTAACGGGATTCAATAATCCCTGTGGGACGGCACGTCCTGTGTCCTGCAGCGCGTTGTTGAGCGCATGGCCCATATAGCGGATTGATGATGGTGAAGGCCTCGGGCTCTCCTCGGCTCCGGCACCGGCACGGAACGTGTCGGCCGGCACCGCAAAGGGCGTTCGGCCGGCCGGAGAGAGGTCGAGGCAGCAAGCATTCCCAGTGGGGAAGTCAGGCTGTTTGGCTGTCGCATCCACGAAAGGTCGCGCCACAGAAACTTGATTGCCAGTCAAATTTTGTTTTCTCGACGCTTCACGAATTAGCATTGGATGCTTCGCTGTTGGGCGTGAAGGAAGATAGGCTGGGGATGGCGCGGCCCGAGCGAACCCACAAAGCCTTCACACGATGCAGATAAGGCACGGGACCTCGTCGAAAGTGTCGACAGGCTGGCTGGCGTTGCTCATGACTGAGCGGAAATAGAGCACGGCAAGACGGTGGAGACCATCGCGCTCGACAGCAAGAACAATTCTCCAGAGGCGATCATCATTATCGATCCGGCGGTCGGGAGGCCTGGTCGGCTTAGCGGGGCTACGACGATGCGACATCCAACAGATATGCGGCATGACTCGGTCAAGGTCGGTGCTGGAATTGCCGCCCGAAAATGGAGTCTTGGCCCAGGAATCGAGCCGCCATCGCGGACGTTGCACCGAAGCAGAGCCGGCACTGTCTCAAGTCCGGATGGCGAAGTGCGCAGCCGATGAAAGCTGCGGCAGTTGGGGGCGCGTACAAGCCGTATATGATGACGACATTCGGGGCGCCACGGAGGCGTTCCGCGTTCCTATCGCTCGAACCATGGCCATCGACGAATACGACAGGCCATCAGGTCCGCCGCGCCTTAGCGATAGATGAGTCGCAGCTTCGCCGTGCATAGCGTGATCGCGGAAGTTTGCATTTACGCGCTCCCGTCCGTTTCATTCTCCTCATCGATTTCGCGCACGGGCAGATAGGCGTTCGTTTCCAACCATTCCCGCAGCACGATCTGAATGAGGTCCGCCCGGCCGATTTCCATTTCGGCAGCAATGGAGTTGAGAGCGTCCTCGGTGGCCGGTTCCAGCGGCACGCCGGCGACGTTTCTGAGCATCAATGCCGCGCGCCGCAAGATGATCTGCAGATCCGCGCGCGAAACGTGTGTCGCTTGGCAGTTAATTAGTAAGCGCGAATTTCCCCGCACCTTTTACTGTTGAGTGCTCTGATGCATGAGGCGTCACCAAAATAGGTGGACACCTTGTGTGCGGTCGCCGTCAATGCCGATCACATCAAAGGAAACGGCCCGCCCATTGCCGCATGGAAGCGTGACAATGCTGCTCGACCTCCTACATGTTAATGCATCACGCAATATAGTAGCCAATCACCCACCCGGCCAGTTTGCTGCCTTTGCCCGGCCTTAACTACCCCCTGAGGAATGTCTCTCGACATTTCTCAGGGAACTCGACGCGAATGTCTGCAATATCCGCTAAGCGGGCAGAATTTCTGCGACAGCATCTTGCTGAAACCCTACTTTACAACAGTGTGGCGCTTCCGGCCGAGCGAAAGCCGGATCGGGAGGTCTTGGGACGATATCATTGTATCAACCTCGACGACGTTGCCGTTGATCCGCACACCTCGTCCCGAGATCGCCCTTCGCGCTTCCCCTTTGGAGGAGGTCAATCCGGCGCGTACCAGCAAATCCACAAGGGCTACTCCGGCCAAGCCCTCGGCGTCATTTAGATGAAGCGTCGGTAGCCCCTCTGCGGCTTCGCCCTGCCCAAATGCTTGGCTAGCCGTGGCCTCCGCCTGTTTGGCGGCGTTAGTTCCATGTGCCAGGGCCGTAGCTTCGTTGGCGAGACGTTCTTTGACGGCGTTTAGCTCGGTTCCTTCAGCCTGTCCAAATCGCTCGATCTCGTCCATCGGCAGATCGGTGAAAAGCTTCAGGAACCGAACGACATCAGCGTCTTCCGTGTTACGCCAGAATTGCCAGTAATCGTATGGCGAAAGGCGATCTTCGTTGAGCCACACAGCTCCGGCAGCCGTCTTACCCATCTTGACACCTGAAGGAGTCGTCAGAAGCGGCGTAGTCACTCCGAAGACTTCCTTTCCATCCGTCCGCCGTATCAAGTCGATGCCATTGATGATGTTCCCCCACTGGTCGGCTCCACCCATCTGCAGACGGCAACCGGTCCGGCGGGATAGCTCAAGGAAGTCGAACGCTTGGAGGATCATGTAGTTGAATTCTAAGAAGCTCAGGTTCTCCTGCTTTTCCAGCCGCGACTTCACACTGTCGAAAGAGAGCATCCGATTGACGGAGAAATGCCTGCCGACGTCTCTCAGCATGTCGATCCAACGAATGCTGTCCAGCCAGTCGGCATTGTTCACCATCACGGCATCCGTCGGGCCGTCTCCGAAGACAAGGAGACGGTCAAAGACCTTTCTGATCCCTTCAATGTTGGCGGCGATCCGCTCGTCCGTCAGCATCGGCCGCGCCTCCGAACGGAAGCTGGGATCGCCGATGCGAGTGGTCCCACCCCCAATGAGAACGATGGGTTTATGGCCAGTCTGCTGAAGATGACGAAGCGCCATGATCAGAAGAAGATGACCGACATGAAGACTGTCAGCCGTCGCATCGAAACCAGCGTAAGCGGGTACGATGCCTGCTTCAAAGGCGGCATCGACACCCGGCAGGTCGGTCCCTTGATTTACATAGCCGCGCTCAATGAGCGTCTTCAAAGCCGCCGAACATGGTTCGGAATGATCGGTTGCTAAATCGGGAAGTGCCATATAGGGAATCCTCCTGGTATTGCCGCCAGGGGGTCCTCTCATGAACAAAGCCGCCTGACGGCGGCTTGTTTCAAGGCATGATCGAAACGCGCCGCTCCTTATGGAAGCGTCGCATAATAGATTGCAGCGATGAGCGCGGACTTGATCATGTGCCGATGCATAAAGGACTTTATCCGCACCTGCAAGCAATCTGAAATGGCTACTTCGGGGAGCTGCCGAGCCTCTGTCGCGACGATTTGCAACTGACTTTTGCACCTCGCAGAACTCAACTTTTGCGACAACATTTCCTGCTTCCCGCTTTCCTTCTGATGTCGAGCCCAGACGCGCTTCACCTGCGCTTCGCTGCAGCAGCCGGTCAGCTTTGCCGTCCTGCTGATACGGTTGCCGCCAGACCGGAAGACAATAATGCGTTCGTGTGTCACCAGTCAGCTTGGTCCGGCATATTTCCCGGTTCCGTCGCAAACTCCAGCTGAGGTCGGGCAGGTTGAGCGTCACGCGCCATCGTTTCCTGCCGCAGATCATCGCCCATGCGGTCTGGCTCTCCTTCAGGTTCCCCTTGAGCCTGTGTCTGGTCGAGGAAATGGCGCTGGAGCGGGATCGTGGTTTGGTATGAGACAATCCGCCGGGGCAACAAATGCGGTCCGCATACGGAGCCATTACGTCGCGGCACTTGATATTGCAGTGCAGCAAGCGTAGAGCACCGCGCGCTTATCGGAGTGTCGTCCATGGCCCTTACCAGTGCTGGTAACGAGGCAGAACCTGTCGAACAATCGAGCCATTCTGAGGTCGAGCAGCACAGCACCAAGGTGCTGATGCTGGGCGCGCTCGGCGTGGTTTACGGCGATATTGGCACCAGCCCGATCTATGCTTTCCGCGAGGCATTGGTGGCATCGTCGGGGGGCGAAGTCGCCAACCGTGGCGACATCCTCGGCGTGTTGTCGCTGATCATCTGGTCGCTGACGATCATCGTCACCATCAAATATATCATGTTCGTGCTCAGGGCCGACAATCGCGGCGAGGGCGGTGTGCTGTCGCTGATGGCGCTGGCGCGCAACAGTTTCCCGACCCGCTCGGCGGTGATCCTCGGCATCGGCATCGTCGGTGCCTCGCTTTTTTTTGGTGACGCAGTCATCACGCCGGCGATCTCGGTGCTGTCGGCGGTCGAAGGCATGAACGTCGTCACGCCGACCTTCCAGCCCTATGTGGTGCCGCTGACGCTGGTCATCCTGGCGATTCTGTTTTCGGCACAGCGGTTTGGAACCGGCGGCGTCGCCCTGATCTTCGGCCCGATCACGGCAGTCTGGTTCCTGGCCATCGGCCTTTCCGGTCTCAACCACATCATCGCCGATCCGGAAATCCTGCTGGCAGTCAGCCCGCACTACATCGTCGCGTTCCTGATCAATTCACCCGACGTCGCCTTCGTGACGATCGGCGCCATCTTCCTCGCCGTCACCGGCGCCGAGGCGCTTTATGCCGATCTCGGCCACTTCGGCCGTAAGCCCATCGTGCTCGCCTGGCTGGCCATCGTGTTCCCTTGCCTGCTGCTGAACTATGCCGGGCAGGGCGCATTCGTGCTGGCGAAAAACGGAGTGGTCGGTCATCCCTTCTTCGAGATGAACGAAGGCTGGACGCTTATTCCGATGGTCGTTCTCGCCACCGCTGCGACCGTCATCGCCAGCCAGGCGGTGATCTCCGGCGCTTTTTCGCTGACCAGGCAGGCGGTGCAGCTCAACATGCTGCCGCGCCTGGAAATCCTGCATACGTCGGAAAGACAGTCCGGCCAGATCTACATGCCGCGCGTCAACATGCTGCTGGCGCTGGTGGTGATGCTGCTGGTGGTCGGCTTTGGCGAATCCAGCAAGCTTGCCTCAGCCTACGGCATTTCGGTGACCGGCAACATGCTGGTGACGACGGTGCTGCTCTACGTGATCATGAGCCGCATCTGGAAATGGCAGCTCTGGCTGGCCATCTCCCTGACAGTGGTATTCGCGTTCATCGACATCGGCTTCTTTGCCTCGAACATCGTCAAAGTGTTCGAAGGTGGCTGGGCTTCGCTGGCGGTGGCCTTCACCATTGTGCTGGCGATGTGGACCTGGATCCGCGGCACCCGCTATTTGTTCGACAAGACGCGCCGGAACGAGATTCCGCTGGATTTCCTTGCCGGCAATCTGCTGAAGAAGAAGCCGCATCTGGTGTCGGGCACCGCGGTGTTCCTGACCAGCGATCCGCTGAGCGCGCCGACCGCGCTGATGCACAGCCTCAAGCACTACAAGGTGCTGCACGAACAGAACGTCATCCTTTCGGTGGTGACGGCGCCGCAGCCTGTCGTGCCCGACAGCGAGCGCGTCAAGATGGAGACCGTCAACGAGCTGTTCATGCGCGTGACGCTGACCTTCGGCTATATGGAGCAGCCCAACATCCCGCGCGCGCTGGCCATCTGCCGCAAGCAGGGCTGGAAGTTCGACATCATGACAACGTCGTTCTTCCTGTCGCGGCGCTCGCTCAAAGCCTCGCCCAATTCCGGCATGCCGGCCTGGCAGGACAAGCTGTTCATCGGGCTGGCGCGCACGGCGGCAGATGCGACGGAATATTTCCAGATCCCGACCGGACGCGTCGTCGAGATCGGGACGCAGGTGACGATTTAGGGCATGCCGCGGTTGAGAAAGAATCGGTGCTGTCACATTGATTGAGCGGTAAAGAAATTGAGGTAGCAGCGCGCCCGGCACTGTAAAGTTTCAGCGGCTTGATGCAGCGATAGCTGGCCGGGACGGCTGTCACGCTGCGGCGACACACGCGCCAACGGCCAGTCGGGTGTCGCGAATTGAGGCGCGCTGAAGCCGTCCGGCTCAGCCGATCATGGCGCTTCGGTTGCCGGGTTCGAGGTCGTGGCCTCTGCCGCTGCGCGATTCTAGCATTTGCGCCTTGGAGAGCTCTGCTTCAGCCTCGGCGAGGCATGGCTCGGCTGTGGTTCTCTGCCGCAGAAGGTCCGATTGCGAATTCTTGAGGTTGTCACGACGTAGGCGGGCGGCCTTGGCGAACGTCGGATAAGCGAAATGATTGATATCGGAGATGCCGGCCTTCGTTTCCTCGGCGTTTATCTGGAAGTCCAGTTCTCGCGCCATGCGTTCGAAATCGGCAATCATCATGTCTAGCTGCTGCAACTGTCGCCGCTTCTCATTCACCTGAAATTGCTTCAGTCGGACCAGATTACCTCGTGGCTTCATGACTCGGTACTCCGGTACACATTTCGTCCAATCAAACCGCTCTCTCCCAGCCCCTTAACGTTAGGCCTACAGCGACTCTCACGGTTTCTGCTGCGAGAGGAAACATATTTTCCAAAATCTTTGGCCGATGGCTATGAGTTCAATGGCATCGACAAGCATGCGAGCGAGGGACTTAAGGGGCGGTAAAAAAAGGCGGAATAGGGCGATTTCACATTGTCTGCATATGAACGCGTTGAGACCTGCGGCGGGCTTGTCACACAAACCAATCGTCAAGATTTGCGACATAGACGCCGGGGGGCATGAATACGCCCGCCGTCAGCTACACGCCCCCCCGATTTCCGCCGCCTATTATTGCCCACGCGGTCTGGCTTTATTTCCGGTTTCCGCTGAGCCTGCGCCTGGTTGAGGAAATGCTGCTGGAACGCGGCATCGTGGTTTCGTATGAGACAATTCGCCGGTGGGGCATCAAGTTCGGGCCGGACTACGCTCGCTGCTTGCGCCGCAAGCCGCCGTGCCGGAATGATGTCTGGTACCTGAACGAAGTGGTCGTCACCATCGCCGGCAAAAAGCTTTGGTTGTGGCGCGCCGTCGACCAGGATGGATATGTGCTGGACGAAATCGTGCAAAACCGCCGCAACACCAAAGCCGCTAAGCGCTTGCTAACGCGGCTGTTGAAGAAGCAGGGGCTCGCGCCGAAGCGCATGATCACCGACAAGCTGCGCTCGTATGGAGCGGCAAAGCGACAGGTGATGCCGGACGTCGAGCACCGGTCGCACAAGGGGTTGAACAACAGAGCGGAGAATTCCCATGTGCCGCCGCGAAAACGGGAGCGGATGATGCAGGGGGTCCGATCGCTGGGAGGCCTGCAACGCTTCGTCTCGACCTTGTCAGCCCTCCGCAACCTCTTCGTCCCGCCCCGCCCCAAACGTTCTGCTCTCGCCATACATGTTCATCGCCTGCAAGCCATCGCCGAATCGAAGGCCGTGACTGGAACGCCCGCATGAATTCTGCAGCAGCAGCCCTCGGCCGGCCAATTTCAGACAACGTGACAAGCCCGGCCAACAAGCCTATGTCGTCAAATCGCCAAAACCGACGCAAATTGTCGGACTCCGTGGGAGGCCGCTGAGCCTCATCCGCTTCGATGAGAGCGGCGTCGGCGGGTTCTGTCGCAAAGTTTTCGGAAAGGTCATTTGCTGCATGACGCTTGCTCTTTTTTCTGGGTTTTGTCATGTTCAAAGGCCGCCATTTTCGATCGATCCGTGATCCTACTGTGCGTTCGCTGGTATCTTGCCTACAATCGCAGCCTGCGCGATCTGGAAGAGATGATGGCCGAGCGCGGCATTCACGTCGACCATTTCACTGTCCACCGCTGGGTCGTGCATTTTGACCTGCCACTGAATTTTCATCCGGCTGCAGTTAGAGCCTCGGCGGGTTTTACGCCGTATGGCGCGGGTTGAGCAACGGGTGATCGGCGGAGCTGGTCGGGGTTGCGCAGCCGATCGTCCGTTGCGGTGAGATTGGCGGCATAGGCCGCACGCGTGATGTATCCGAGCGCCGAATGTGGGCGCGATCGGTTGTAGTCGTCTGCCCATTCGGCGATGGTTGTTCGGGCATGGTCGAGGCCGAAGAACAGGGTTTCGTTCAGCAACTCGTCCCGCATCCGCCCGTTGAAGCTTTCGCAGAAGCCGTTCTGCATCGGCTTGCCTGGCGCGATGTAGTGCCATTCGATCCCGTGATCCTTCGACCATGCGAGGATGGCGTTCGAGGTGAACTCGGTGCCATGGTCGGAGACGATCATGCGCGGCTTGCCGCGGTGAGCGATCAGTTCCGTCAGTTCACGGGCAACCCGACGGCCGGAGATTGAGGTGTCCGGGATCGCGGCCAAACATTCGCGCGTCACGTCGTCGACGATGTTGAGCACGCGGAAGCGCCGGCCGCAGGCGAACTGGTCATGCACGAAATCCAGCGACCAGCGCGCATTCGGCTTTGCCTCGACTAGGATCGGCGCCCGCGTGCCGACGGCTCGTCGTCGCGCCCGACGCTTGCGTACCGTCAGTCCTTCCTCGCGGTAAAGACGATAGATACGGTTGATCCCCGATGTCTCGCCCTGGCGCCTGAGCAGAATGAACAGCCGTCGATAGCCAAAGCGTCGGCGCTCGTTGGCGAGGTCACGCAGCCGACCACGCAGCTCCGTCTCTGGCGCTCGGCGAGACTGGTAGCGGATCATCCTACGATCGGCGTCGACAAAGGAACAGGCCCGACGCTCCGATAGGCCCATGACGGCCTGCAGATGCGCGACGGCTTCGCGCTTGGCGGCGGGCCCTACCATTTTTTTGACAGAAGCTCGCGCAGTGCCGAGGCTTCGAGCATCTGGTCGGCGAGCAGCTTCTTCAGCTTGGCGTTCTCGTCTTCCAAGGCCTTCAGCCGCTTGGCGTCAGAGACGTCCATCCCGCCATACTTGGCCTTCCAGTTATACAGCGTCGCCTCCGAGACCCCGTGCTTGCGGGCCAGATCGCCCGCCTTCGCACCCGCCTCATGCTCGCGCAGAACCGCGATGATCTGCTCTTCCGTAAACCGCTTTCTCTTCATCAGTCCGTCCTTCAATCAAGGCTCGGACTCTAATCTCAGATGGAGGAAATTCTCAGTGGCAGGTCAATTTCTCGCTTGAGCTGCTGGACCGATTCAACCGGCGCAAGTGGAGCGTCACTGGAAAATGGCACATGGACGAAACCTACATCAAGGTTCGAGGCCAATGGATGTATCTCTATCGTGCTATCGACAGCCTCGACGATACGGTCGAATTCTTTTTCAGCGAGAACCGACCTACCGGCGGCCAAAAGCTTCTTACGGAAGGCCCTGCAGCGTCATGGCAGGCCGGAACGTATCGCCATCGACGGCAGCCAGACCAATCACGAGGCATCCGATCTTGCGATCTTGAAAATCGCCTGCGGCATCGATCGCGACGAGCACTGAAGTCGATCAGAATCCGCAAGAGCCAGTATTTCAACAACCAGGCTCGAACACATCTCAACCGGTGAAAAGGTTCTCGAAGTCCGCGAGGCCCCCGCGGCGGCCATCATCATCGACGCGCTGCGGCACCTCGAAACCGCTTCCCTTGGCGTCGGATCAATCGTGTTGAAGCAAGGGCTTGAGCAAGCCTGGTCCTGGAGGCGGTTTCAGGTGCATGGGGCAGTACTATTCACAAGATGTGCGAACGGGCCAAAGCGTCCGCACTCGAGGGCGTCAGCGGGAGCGTCAGCTACATAGTCGATAACACGCGCTTTTTACCTCGGTCCATCATAGCCAGCACGCCGAAATACATTACGGGCCGCCACCTTTGGGGACACCAACCCGCGAGCCACCAAGCGTCCTCTAAAACTTCCCCCTCGCCAAATTACCAAGACGGGAGGCACCCATGAAAAAGGTCGCACCCCAGGCGCTATGCAGCCTCAGTCAAGAATGCACTGATCATCTGGTGACGAATGGATGGTGGTTTTCGAGAGGTGAGCGCACCGAAGGCCCGCTTCGGCATCGAAATTGATGCTGGCTGGAAGAACTTTGCTGACCACTGGAATCGACTGCTTCTCGATGAATACATGCGTGACGGCGGGACCTATCGCTACGGGCGCTATGGTGCGTTCGAATATGACGCAGTGGAGGGAATTTTTCGGCTCCTGCCGCATGCCCCTTACGAGCAATCGAAAGCCATCAACCACTTGAATGGCGGCTTCAAGCGCTACTTTGAGCCCTTTGAACAATCCTTTATAGATCATCCGGTCTTAAACAAGATTCTGACAGGTTTCTGCAGAATTCTATGTGAAACCGCTAGACATGATCGTTGGAATATTAGGCTCCATCCCTATCGGATTGTTGCACGGGACGGTGTAAACGGCAAATCAGCACCGGAGGGCCTTCATCAGGACGGAGTGGATTTCATCGTTTCTTACATGATCGGGCGGGTTAACGTGACCGGCGGTATGAGCACGATTACTGATGCCTCGCAGCGGTTCCTCGGCGATGTCGAAATGAACCTTCCAAATGATTTCGTGATTTGCAACGATCGCAAGACGTTTCATGATGTATCACCGATCGTGACCGAAAATCCGAAAATGCCGTTCTCATATCGTGACGTCCTTGTCATCGCCTTCGAGAAACTATGAATCAAGTCTTGATCCCAAGCACGTTGCGACCAATAGCGAGATCGCTGTCCATACCTGTGGGAATGCTTGAGGCAGGGTCGGACATATCAAACGCCGCCTGATCAGTCGGATAATCTGCAAACGGGTGGAAGACCGCTCTTGTGATGTGTAGTTTGGGACTATATTCGAGGCTTGATTCCGTTGGACGCGAGTGCCTTCCGGCGCAGTACCGCCAAGAGAATTCGTCCACTGTCCGAGTCACCACACGGGCTCGCCGAACAGGAACTTGGAACGCTTCTTCATGCTGTCTTAGGTGATATAGCCGCCCGGAGTGCTGCGACATGTGCACGATAGCATCAGCTCGCGACGAAGGATTGCTAACGGCGAACTCATGCCGGTCGGCGAGGCGATACTGGCTGGAGCATCAACTCGGCCGACGAGAGTGGCCCACCATCCTAGGCAGGATCGGCCGACATGGCCGGCATCGCGCGCCGCTCTGAAAAGAGCACAGCGGGCATCCAGACGCTGCCGGGTTGACTATGGGTGTCCGAACCGCGAAAAGGGGCCGCTCTTCATGAGTGGCGTGCGCCGGCAGTCTAACCCCAAGCCCCCCGCCCAGGCTGCCGGCGCGCTTCTAGCTTTCAAATACTTGATGCATTTGCGCTTTGCGTACCTCCGTGCATGTTGCTCGATGCCAGGCGGAGGCCTCTGTATCGCGCATCGATGCAACGCCCAGGCGTTGATCCCCATCATCGCGGCGATCGCTTTGCCGCGATCGCCGCAGCCGTTTTCGAGCACGACAATCATGCCAGGCGGTGTCGGCAGCGATGCGCATGCAAAAATTCACAGATGCATGCTAGACTTAGACTAGCGCATCCTCGCCATCGCGCTCGGCTATGAAGCCGCCTTCTTAGCTACGTCGCAAAGGTTATCCGGCCAAGGCCGGTTCAATGGAATGAAATGAGGCCTTTTGGGTCCTGAACTTTCAACTTCCAGACTGCCCTTTTATGCGACTTTTGAGGCACGAAGCGTGAACATTGGCGCATAGAAGTCTGGTTTCTCACCGCCTTGAACTTCGCGCCAGAAGGGATCATTCGGCTGCGGTCCAGAGGCTTGGCAAGGCACGCTTCATCCAGACGAGCCTGCGTGAATGGGCTTACGCCCGAGCCTACAACACTTCTCATGAACGCGCCGCCGAACTGCCATGGTGGATTCATCGCTACAATTGGCACAGGCCACATGGCAGCTTACAATCAAAACCATTCATCAGCCGCGTCGGCTTCGATCGGGACAACCTGCTGAGGCTCCACAGGCTAGCTAAGAATGAAAGCAGTCTTCACCTCGCCCCGGCCGATCAGCTTGGAGCAACGGCGATAGTCCGAAGAGGAGAGCAGAGTTCCTGCGCCAACCCGATCCGTGCCATTCCGTTCTGATCCGCTGGACGCATAGCGCTCACCAGACTGTCCGAACTGTGCTGAGATATATTCTTGGGGTCGATGCCTCCCTCGACTAGTCGCGGTAGGCGACGATCTCATTTTCCGTATGTACCAAGGTAGGGAAGTTTTCGGCAGGGAAGTAAACTAGCAGGCCTCTCTGATTGGGGTCGTTGAGGTCAAGCTCCTCCTGATATTTTTCCGAACCATATCGCCCCGCGGGTCACTCGCTTCTCTTCGCGGTCGACGTTAGGCCGCCGCATGATGGGGTCAGTAGAGCGAGGCGTCTCAATCTGTTGAACGACCTTGGGAAAGTTCGTCCCAGGATCGTGCCTGCTAACGAGATCACCTTGCTCATCGTCCCCACGGGAACGATCCGGATCACGCCCTTTCGGGCGGAATCAACTCCTCCTTCGTTGGTCCGTTATCCTCATTTCATGCTGATACGCGGCCGGGTGCCTTGCCGAAGCGGAATTCTGTTGCATCACTCCACATGCGATGCAGAATGGCAGCGAGCTTGCGGGCAACAGCAACTCGGGCTCGAGCCATACCGCGCCGTTTGGCGACGTTCATGCCCCACGCTCTGAGGCTCGACCATTTCTTGCTCAGCACGAGCAGCGAATGAGCGCCTCATAGAGGGCCGTGCGGGCGAGTTCGTCACCGCATCGGCTCACCTTACCCTGAATGTCCGTTTCGCCAGATTGGTAGCGTGCCGGGGTCAGACCCAGATGCGCGCCGACATCCCTCGAGCGACGAAAGCGGTCCGGCTGATCGATCGTGGCACGAAAGGCGAGCGCGGTGATGAGTCCCACACCTGGAACGCTCATGAGTCGCCGGCAGACTTGCTCCTGGCGGGCGATAATGAGGACCTGCTTCGTCAGTCGCCCGAACTCGCGCAGCATGGTGGCCAGGATCACCAGCAGTGGCTCGACCAGAGGCATGACAACCGTATCTGCGCCAATCAGTTCGCGCACGCGATGGGCGAAAGCTGCGCGGCCTGGAATGCCGAGCTTGATGCCGGCCTCCCGCAGAATCGCCCTGACGACATTTTCGATCGTCCGCATTTCATTGAGGACCGTGCGTCGCGCAACGAGGAGGGATCGCCAGAGCCGACACTGCTGGCTCTTCACATGCACCTGTCGATACCAGCCGGTGCGCATGATCTGTGCCAGCGCGCGGGCGTCATTCCGATCCGTCTTGTTTGGCATCGTCTTCATCGCCGCATTGGCCTGCCGGGTCTCGATGCAGATGGCCGGCAGGCCATCGGCGCACATCCCGTCGTGAAGCCAGGCCGTCAGCGAACACGCTTCGAGCCCGATGCGCTCCAGCGGCAGCTCGATTTTCCGCAAGGCTTCATAAAGCGCCCTCGGCTCACTCGCCGCCCGCCCTTCCTTCGAAATCGAGGAAGTCGTTATCCCAAACTTCCATCTCGACGATGCGCCAGCGGCCGGCAAAGGCCTTGGCGAAGCTGGGAACCTTGGCCATCAGCCGGTCTCCGCCATGAGCTTTGGCAGTCGCACCAGATTGTAGGCAGCGGCTGCGAAGGTGAGGGCCCATCCGACGCGGTCGCGACCGCGGAACCTGATCTGGTGCTGGCCGGCCACGACCTTGATCCAACCGAATGCCTCTTCGATGCGACGCGCTGGCTGACGGCATAGCCGCCATGCCGCGTCGTGCGCCCGTCGATCGCGGAACTGCGGACGCCCATATTCTGCGCCACGTGCGGCGTCACCCTTATCGAGCGCAGCTCATTGACGAAGAGATTTGCACCCTCGGAACAAACGTCCGAGCCACTTAAGGCGAGGAGGTCGCGTCGACCTTAATCAAGACGCTTCGGTGCGAGTGGATCCACGGCTTCATCGCCGACTTCTTCAACACTATCGATCTGAATCAGATTTTTCGCCTGGGCCCCCAGCCAGACTCTCACAGACGGAACTGTGCATGGCGGAAATGAGAGGCGAATCAATCGGATTGCCGGTGTCGGGATCGAGCCCATGCGCGCGTCCTTATATAGACTCGTCAGCAAGACGAAGTCATGCGCAGCTGGCTCAAGCGATTGCTGTCCGTCCGAAAAATTCGGGCAATGATCTATCCCCTGCAATAAGCACGATACGAAGAGGTTGGGCCGCAGGGTCGAATGTCGCGCGCAGGAGCTTCCTCAGAAAACTGGACAGTTGCCCGCAGTATCATGGTGCCTCGCCCATCTCTCCCTGATCTTTTAGCAAGCGTTCCCAGAAGAATCGCGCTTGATAAGCAGTTACAGCAAGCGTCGTTACACCGAGGAACGTCAAGTCGTCCTTCCCGCTAATCAGTTTAAGAATTAGAATCAGGGTTAGCGGGGCGCAGCAAAGCGGAGGCAGGAAACTCGCAACGGTAAATCTTGCGGTGCCACCGCCTTTAAAATAGACGCTCCCCAGATACCGCTCCTATGGTCCCAATCAGAACAGCTACCAGATTGATGACATCGCTGGTCACACCGATAGCTTCATTCGAGGGAAGCGCGAAGGGACTGACGAAAGCGCCACCAGGGAGGTAACATATTTCCGAGAAATAAGATCACCGCTCCGACTGTGACGGCCTTTTGCAAGACCTTCATCGGTGAGAGCGTTAAAATCACAACCGCCAAAGCGACCGATGCGACAAAGACGACGAGCGAAATCATATTACTGCTCCTATCCACCTAAGGCCGCAGGTTCTCGAAATGATAGAAGTTGGCCGTATCAATCTCAGGGCGACAAAAGCTGCTGTACCCTGGCTAAGGTTTGCGCAGGTTCCATGGCCGAGATGATTTCTGTCGGCTCGCCACTCGTGTGGAACGGCGTCATAAATTTGATCGGGGTTCCGTTGATTTCTGTTAACTGGCCGCTCCAAGCCAGTGAATAGAGCTTCTTCAGGTCGGCAGTGTCGTCTGCGGTCAACTTACTGTCCGCGCCGTAGTTCATGATGCTGAACTTCTTATGCGTCCCAAAAATGATGGAGGGCCAAGCGGTCTCACTGACCTGCGCGAAAAAATGCCTAAGTCCAAAAATGTGACCGATTTCGTGAACTAAGGTCTCAATCTGCTCTGTCGGGTCTTGTTCGAATATCTTGGGATAGATAGTCACGACGTGCCGCCCGCCGTCGGGGAAGAACGCGCTGGCCAGTACGCAACCGTTGACGTCGCAGTCGTCGCTGTGTTTCACCACAATCTCGAAATCCCAGGCGTCGTCTCGCTGCGCGAACTTGATTGGCACTGCATCGCCCCAACCAAGAATGGCCTTCGCGAACAAATCCTCAACTTGAGCCTTGACTTTGGCGGGATCTGCAAACGATTGCACGGAGCTCTCACGGAACTTCCAGCGCAGCGTTGTTCCTTTTGCCCACAAAGGAATAAAGCCTTCTGAGGCGTCGACGACGATTTCTAACGGGGATTTGCCCTTTGGGGTCTTGTGCCCGCGTTCTTCGGTGTCGCAGCGGACACCCTCGCGGATGACGTGGACAAGGGGCTTGGTATTGCGCTCGGCGGCTTTATCGTCCCGGAGTTCCGGCGAAACGCTGGCTTTGGTGGACTTCGCGGGCGATAGTGTCTTTTCTTTTGTCCGTGCCATATGAAAGTTTCTCCCCATCCGTGATGAAACGCATTCGGCGATCTTGGTCTGCCGGGTTCCCGACTTGCAGCGCCCCGCTAAACCCTTTTACGCTGGGACATTCTTAAACCAGCTTGCCCGCGTCCCGGGCAAAGCCTGCCCGTGGTCTTCCATTGCTGAAGGCGCAGCGTCCGGTTCGGGGCCGTAAATAATCCTTAAGGCCGCTTGCATCGTCGGCACATCCAAGACCCGTCCCGAGTGACCAGGATGATTGTGCCCAGCGTGATGGGTTGGGGATGATGACGCACGCGCTCCCTCCCACGGCTCGTCGTTCTTCACCCAAGTCCCGTCGACCGCGAACCATTCCACACCGTCAAGGGTCATTGGCTTGACCACTCCAGGTCGCACAGCTTCGTGGGCGCGATACCAGTCGTTGATGCGGTCATCGACCCACCCGTGCAGCCGCCAAAAAATCGGATTAATATGCGATGAAAAAGTCTCGCCTAGATAGTCGTACTCGGGATCCAGCCATTTTTCATCGAAGTCCAGTGCGTCGCGGCCGTTGGGAAGCGGCAAACCGCGCCTGGCCACATCACCGGTAGGGTCGCGGGTCACCGAGGTCCACCGCATATGCATCCAATTGTGGATGGTGAACTCAATCCGTGAACCAAGCTCGCCGAGCGACAGGGAGGCGAGGTAGTCCGCGGAGGTATAAAGCGCCTCCCATGCCTGGAATCGGCCATAAAGCGTTGAGGTTTTCCTCAATTCGAACAGCCAATTCGTCGTGTCAGGGTCACCCGGCACGACCCACGCTGGCGGCAGGGAGTATCCGTCGAGATTGCCAATCTGCGACGCCTTCGTTTCGGGCGCAAACGACGAGGGGAACTGCTGCTGCGGCAGACGTCGCCAGGTCCCGACAGAGGGATCCATAGCTCGAACCTCCTTCACCATGCGCCGGTGCATGTAGAAAAAATCTTCGCCCGAACCGTTGGCAAGTCGATCGGCCGCCAGACTTGCTCGCTCTTTGGTTTTTGGGCCAGGCTGCCAACCGGTTGCGCGCAGAGCCTCCTTCTTGGGGTCGCTCAGGTTGTCCCATGTGTCGCGCGAGGCGTGCCAAAGCGCATGATGGTAGCGATGCTCTGCCGAGCTCATCATGTCGATGATGCTTTTCGCTAGGGGTATCGTTTTGCGTGGTTCAAGGAAATCCGACTTGACCGCGACAAAAGAGAACACTGAACCCGCCGGCGCTCCATTATGGGCCACGGTGCGCGTCACGGTCCCTACGATCGTTGGGCGATTGCGCGGTGCGTCCGGCCACTCGGGGGATAGGTAGCCCCGGTAGTCGTAGATCCAGCCGTCATACTCGGATTGAGGCTTGCCCTTGGCACGCCAGCTGATCACCGCAGGGTTGCCAGGTATAACGGTGCCTTCAACGAGTAAGTAGGGTTCGGTACCTACACAAAGATCTGGGCGCTCCCCCAATAAACCATAGATGTGCCCGTCCTCGCTAACTTCGAGGGATAGTTCGGCTTCCCAGACTGTCAGTTTGCCAAAATCGCCAACATTCCCCGGCACATTTAGAAAGCTACGGTACGTCCAGATGCCAGGGATATCTAGATTGATACCCATCGACGCCCCCCACCCATTCATTTCCGCTTCCTTATATTAGCAATAAAGCTTGGCGAGTCGACTCCTATTTGTCGTAATGTCGAAGTTGGCGGGTGCACCTTGAACAAATCAGCGCACTAGATTCAGTTAAGACCCCATATGAATTTGCGAATGAGCGTCATCGAGGGTTTTCTCTGAAATCGACATGTATGATGAGCGAGCTCCAAACGTCCGGGAGTAGCGCGAGAACAGCTGAAGCCGGCGTGTCTGCAAACGCTCAGGCGGGTGGAGGCCGTCTCGGATTCGGAAGCGGCTGTTGTGTTGCGGTCCTTGCCGACGACGACTGTCATACCACCGTCTTCATGTTGTCATAGATGGCTTGGGTCTTGATTTTCATTGGGACTCGTTCTTTAGTTATGTTCGAGGGCTACGTTTTCTGCAGAATAAACTGCGTTCAGACCTTGCGTTTGGCGTGAGTATTGTGGCGGACCGCAAGGCTTACGGGGTCGAGCATTTATGCGCGATCGTATGCCAGGAGATGCTTAGCTGGATTGACGAGATGTCGGTCCACGAGATCGTCTAACGTTAATGTTTTTTTCACGCAGGCGGCGATTACTGCGGCGCACCGCGGACCGCCTTCCCAAGAAACACCCAAGCATTCGGACCTGATTCACTGCGATGCCTATCGAAGAAGCGAATAAAAACGCGTAGGCTTCAGCGTCATTCGGATCGTCCGCGGGGTCTACAACGGCTACAGAAGGTTTAAGTACGACTTGCAAGGAGTGAAGCCAGACGAGCAGTTCTCTCGGGACCGCCAGCGGTGCGACTTTGATATCTGCCTCCAAAAATTCTACCCCCTACAACGGGAGTGGCCCTCGGGCGCAGATCTATGTGGAAAATGTCAATGCATTCACCGAATATTGCGCAGCCGACCGGCGACCGACGCACACTTACGTTCCGGGATCATGGGTGGGGAAATGGCAAGGGCTGCAGCTACAAAGAGAACCTTCGACGCACTGCCTGACACGATTGACTTCCGAGATGCAATCTTTACGCCGACACTTATCCGTGTCGCACCCGAAAGTGATATCAGCGCCTATTATGGCCTTGGCATACCCGTCCTGGATCAGGGCCGAGAAGGCGCATGCACCGGCTTCGGTTTGGCGACGGTCGCAAACTATCTCCTGAGGGTCCGAGAAAGGAATCCGGCGGCCGACGAAGTAAGTGCCTGGATGCTTTACGCGATGGCCAAGCGTTATGATGAGTGGCCCGGGCAAAATTACGAGGGATCCAGTGCGAGGGGAGCCATGAAGGGATGGTTCAAGCACGGTCTTTGCGCTTATGCGCTCTGGAAGGAACGCGATCCCGATCCCACTGTTGAGGAAAAGCGGTCGGCGGACGCGCTTGCTCGTCCGCTCGGCGCTTATTTTCGCGTGAATCACAAAGACCTCGTCGGCATGCACGCGGCGATTAACGAAACCGGCATTTTGTATGCCACGGCGCGCGTTCACGACGGATGGCAGTCGGTCAAGCCGGAACAGGAGAATATTGAATATCGTCCCGGGCAGATTGGCGGGCACGCCTTTGCGATCGTAGGTTACAATCGCCGAGGCTTCTGGGTTCAAAACAGCTGGGGGGAAAAGTGGGGCGCAAAAGGGCTGGCAAACCTGTCCTACACGGACTGGCTCGCGAACGGCACAGACGTATGGGTCGCGTCACTCGGCGCACCCGTCGACCTGACCTCGTCGCTTGCTACCGCAAACATGAGAGCGGACGCTCCGCGCAGCTACCAAAGCCAGGTTTATGCAGACCTTCGTCCATACATCATCACATCAAAGAACAATGGTGTCTTGGACGACAAGGGCACCTATGGCTTAACCCCTGCTGGGTTGAAAACTCTGATAACTGAGCGGATGCCGCGCGCCATGTCTTCATGGCAAACTAGGCGTGTGCTGCTCTATGCTCACGGCGGTTTGGTCGGTCAGGACGCTGCGGTGCAAACGGTTTCAAGCAATCTCGCGCCGTTGCTTCAATCGCAGGTCTATCCTCTCTCATTCATCTGGCGCTCGGACGTTTGGACGACTTTGTCAAACATATTGAGGGACGCAATTGGGCGTCGGCGGGACGAAGGCCTCCTGGACAAAGCCAAAGATTTCATGCTCGACAGGCTAGACGACACTCTGGAGGTCGGCGCGCGAAACCTCGGAGGTAAAGCGCTGTGGGACGAGATGAAAGAAAACGCGCGGATGGCGACGGAAGAGAAACTTGGCTCGGCGAACTTGGTAACCGACCATCTCATCAAGCTCCACAAGGACGGTGAGATTGATGAGGTCCATCTCGTCGGACATAGCGCCGGATCGATATTTCATGCCCCGGTCGTTTCGAAATTCGCCAAGGCCAAAGTCCCCTTAAAAACTGTCAGTCTTTGGGCGCCTGCGTGCACAGTCGCGCTCTTCAATGAGACCTATTTGCCAGCGCTCAAGAAGGGAATGATCGAGAAATTCGATCTTTATACGCTTGACGACCCAACGGAGCAGGACGACGATTGCGCCGGCATCTATCATAAGTCGCTGCTTTATCTTGTCAGCAACGCGTTTGAAACAACACCTCACATCCCTGCTCTAAAGGACGGAGTCCCTATCCTCGGCATGGAAAGATTTGCCAAAGATGCGCTGGGGACGCTATTCGACGGAACAACCAAGCAGTGGAATTTAGCTCCGGGTCAAGCCTCTAAAGCAAGGCACCACGGCGATTTCGATAACGACGAAGGGACATTACTGTCAACGCTGCATCGAGTGCTCGATGGTTCCGTAACCAAGATAGCCAAGGATCTCGCGAAGCGTAGGCCGACTGGCTCCAACATACAAAAGCGAGAATTCAGGCAGTCCCTCGACCAAAAGCTCGGCCAGCCTTCCGCAGCGAAGTGAAACCCATGCTTCCTAAGTCCCGGTGGGCCAGTCCGTCTACGCTGATACGCCTGGATATGTTACGGAGTTCAGAGCTCACGGAGCTTACTCTCCACGAACCGCAACACTTGGTGGCCACCTGCCTGCGGCTTCCCGCTCGCTGTGATCGTCGACTATGGATCGGCAAGAAGCGGGGGGCCGCCTCGGCTTACATTGAGCTTTGCCGCTAGGCGGGTCTTTCAACCGCGAAAGAAATCCATCAGATTGGCCCGTGGTGAGCGCGCGGTCTCCGCGCCGGCAGCGCCAGAGATTACTTTCTGTAGTATGAGAGGGGTCAAGAGTCCAATTTGGAATGCCGTCAATGCCTGCGCTTGGCTTCCAAAATTCAACCAAGTAAAAGCACCCGAGACAAATATCATCAGCGCTGTGATAATCCAGTACGGTGCACTTTTTAGATACTCTGGAAACCGTGGATTTGTCTTCAGGCCATACCAATGAACAAGCTCGGCGACGAAGCCCCCAAAAAGGCCAACCAGGAAAACGCTCAGCGCAGTGGTCAACGCTACTCCGCCACTCATGTCCAATCCTCCAGTTCGACTGCCAACCAGTCCAGATATGTTTGTAGTATAGCTGCCGATCGCTTTTCCAGTCCCATCTACATGAGTTCGCGGTCTCGGCTGCGTTATTCTGTGGAGGGAGCCTTTTCCTTGGCCAATGCAATTGCCGTTCTCTCTTCCAGCGATCCGCCCACCGGTCTCCATGATGAGGATCTTACGCGCAAGTCGCTGGAGACCATGTTTCGAGACATAGGGTCCAGGGAGGGGCAGCAAGCATGCGAACTCATTCTGGTGCTCTCGGGTCATGGTGACCAGACTGGGGAAGAGACTTGGTTCTGTACCTATGACGCTCGTCCTGATGGGATTGACCTGGCGGGCAGCGATCTTGCCGATCTGGTCATGCTTGCCAGACCGGCCAAGGTATCGGCGGTACTTGACTTCTGCCATGCCGGCGGCGTCGCGCAAGATTTTCAGGCGTCCTTGTCAAAACAAATTGGCCACGAAAATGTCCTGATCCTTGCTGGCGCATCCACGCGGCAACTGGCCTACGAGCACCCTGCCCTTGGCAGGGGTTTGTTCACGATCGCGCTGCACGAGGCACTCGTCGACAAGAGACTGTTCGCGCTCGCCGGACTGCGCAAATCCACAATAGCAACGCCGTTTGACGTATCGCTATCGAGTGACCTGTCGCGGCTTTTTGTGTTCGCAAGGGAGCGCACCGAACAGCTCGCCTATCTATTTGCGGGCGGTCGCATGCAGACGCCGGAGCTGCATGGCGCTGGCCATCTTGAGCTTTCCTGGTCTGATGCAACAATCGGTCCTCCTTCTGCACCGGAACCGCGACGAGCGCTGGCCGGCAGAATCAGACGTGTGTTTGGCTGGGGTGTAACGATCGCCGCTACAATCGGCCTGTTGCTTTACTTCCTGCAGTACCACATCGCTGTTCAGCCGAACGGCTGGATCGAGTTGCGGCCCGGCCCGGCCTGGATGTCCTCGTTGCTTCCCGTTGCGGTAGGATCGGGTGTCCAGTTGGCAGTCGCAGTCGACGATCTTGAGCCCGCTTCGCCTCGCTGGGACGAGGAGCGGATCAACGCCCGAACCGCCCTGATGCGCGGCGGCATAGGCGGGCTGGTCAATCACCCGGTAGGTGATCAAGAAAACTGGGAGTTTCGGCTGACATCCGAATTA
The DNA here is from genome assembly GCF_040322015.1 of Mesorhizobium sp. M0208. Lineage (NCBI taxonomy): Bacteria > Pseudomonadati > Pseudomonadota > Alphaproteobacteria > Hyphomicrobiales > Phyllobacteriaceae > Mesorhizobium > Mesorhizobium sp. M0208. The sequence goes on from NZ_JAMYSP010000030.1 coordinate 30,994, forward strand.
TCCAAGGAAGCTGCCCGCCGAATGGATTTCGTCTCGTCACGCATTGACATGACCAGTATCTGCGAGGCGACAAACATTCGGCGCGATCGAATCCGCGAATATCAGTTTGCACTCGAAGCTGCGTTGCTCGATCGGGCACGGTCCTGCCCCCCTACTTATTTTCTTTTGAATGGCCCCGAGATCGTCGACCTCTACGCCGTCGAAGACGTGCAGACGATCGCCGACTACGGGCTTTCGGGGCTTTCCGACCAGGCAATACGGACTTATTTGGCGGGCCTTGCCTTGGCCTATCGTGAGCTCGGGGATGAGGACACGAGGCGACGCTCACTGGAAGCGGCAGTATTGTTGATCTCCGTTCGCGCTGAACGCGGAGCGGTCAAATCGGCGGATTGGCTTGCCTTATTGCGATTCGTCGAGGAGATAGCACGAAGCCCCAAGCTTGCCGTCGCACCTAACACCGCAGTGTTTCCGCGTCTGGCCAAGTGCGGAATGAGTTGGTGTGAACTGTCGATGAAAATTGTCGAATATTTTGCCGCGGGCCCGGAAGCCTCCGGCATGGGCAGCGCGGCAGGCTTGATGATGTGGCTGATGGCGAAAGACTCTGAGAGACAGGCGGCGGAAGGGGACGCCACTCGTTCATGGTCGCTCCCGCCCCTCCTGTTGCTTGCTCGCCGCGGCGAACTCGACGAACGAGACCTCGACCTGATCATTCGGCGTTTTGGCTTGTTCGTCCTTAATGACGAGATGTTCTATCCAGACGCCATCTGGTTGCCGAGATTTGCGCGCGTGGTTCCCCTCAGCAAAGAGTGGACCACTGCGCTGTGGAACTGTGCGCTTGACACAACAGGCAAAGACCCGCGCTGCCTCCCTCTCGATTCTGGTTTAGCTGCACGCGTGCTTGCCGCGCAGGGTCGCTTCCTCAGCACCGCGGCATTGGCCCGACTGGTCTCGCGACTCGACGATAGCATCAAGGATGAGCGCGATATCGCGGCGTATGCATCCGAAATGATCGACCTTGCATGCTGGGCGCCCATGCCCGATCGCTGGGTCTCAGGTCTGGAAAGAGGCGTCGCCTACGACGTACAGATAGCGCCGCCGCGCGCTGCCGATCCACTGACAGGCGTACAAATCATCGAAGTCACCGACGTCTCCGTAGCGCAGGCGCTGTCCGCGTCGCTGAAGAGCGATCACGGCAGCACGTCGGCGACAATCGACCTGCTCAAAAGGTACGCGTCCAACCACTTTTCCTATGCGGGCCTTGACATCGTCTATCGCGCGCTGGCGCACAAGCTGCGACAGATGGACGATCCAACCGGCCTTGACCTCGCGCGTTCGCTCCAGGACTCGAAATCGGATACACAGGCACGGGCAGTTCTCCTACGCGCCCTGTCGATCGCAACGAAGCTCGACGGGCTAAAAGACGCTCGTATCGTGGAGGGTCCCGGTTTCTGGCGTCTCGATGCGGTCCTGGCAGCGCGCAAGCAGCTTGGCGATTACCAGTTTGAACTGGATCATTTCTGCGAATAGTGGCCTGCTGCCGGTTTCTCGGACACGCTGTTAAATTAAGCTAGCATGGCTTTCTCCTCGAACTGCGATGGGCTCAGATAGCCTCGAGCGGCGTAGCCGAAGATTTTAAAAGAGTCGCGGACGGCCACGTTGAGGCGGCTCTGGCCTTTATCCGGCATCTCGAGAATGGAGCGCGTGGGTGCGGATCACCCACGTCGGTCCAGACGAGATATTCCATCGCTATCGGACACCCAAATGGGCTTCCTACCACGAGTGGCTCAGGAGCATCGAAACGCATTACCTGTCCCGCGGGCCTCAGACGGCGTTGGAGGAATACAAGGCAGGCCGCTAGCATTAGCCCGCTCGCGACCCTTGCCGCCCACAAGATCACGCTTTCCGAGATCGCCGTTTTTTCGGAGGGATTCGACCCGCCTGCGATGATCGACTCGCTGGATCCAGCTGAGATCGAACTCTGATTTGCCGATAGCGCATTTCGTAGCCATCGGCTGACGAATGCAATCTCGATTCTCGTATTGAAATCGACGATGGCGATGAAGCAGATTGTCGGTATCGTCAGCTTGACAATAGTGTTCTAGGTTCGCCGCCCATCAACAGAGAAGGTCGAACCTAACACGGCAACAAATGAAATCGCCGACAAGATCGCCGCCGAGCAGAACCTGACCAAGGCGCAGGCCAAGGCGGTCGTCGAAAGGGTGTTCAATGAGATTTCAGAGACGTTCGGGTGCGGAGACCAGCATTGCTGGCTTCGGCAAGTTCAAGGTGAAGGACACGCCGGCGCGCGAGGGCCGTAATCCTTCGACCGGCACCATGATCAAGATTGCGGCCTCCAAGAAGCTCTCCTTTACACCGGCGAAGGCGGTTAAGGATGCGCTGAACGGCTGACGTTCGCGCCGACACATCACAGAAATGAATCGATCCGGGTCCGGTGATTCAAACCAATCATTGGACGCCGGATTCCGGCTGCGCGATTCTGCTTGCCATGATCGCGCAGCAGTATCGCCTCTATATCGAACGCCGTGACGTGGGCCGGAACATGCCCCGCTTCTACGCGCTGTCGATCGAGGAAACGCTGTTCGGCCACGCCTGCCTGGTTCGCCGATGGGGGCGGATCGGAACGACCGGCCGCACCGTCCAGCATTCGTGTTCGACGATGAGCGGGAGGCCCTCGAGCTGTTTCTCGAGCTGTTGCACGGCAAGCGGCTGCGCGGCTAAGGGACTGTCCAAACCCGCCTTTCGGGATCCCAGGACGCAAACGGCACTTCGCGCATTACTTTTACCACCGAGCGAGAATATGGTGTTTGCACCTCCAGCCGATCCTGTTGGACGAGCAGGTACTTGGAAACGATAGGATCGAAGGCGTAGGCGTCGCGTCCTCTGCTGTCAGCATGCACGCTCGATCCGGCGAGTTCTTGCTCCATCCAACGATTGAAGCGCCGAGCCGCGATCTTTCCCGGGACAAACCAGGCCTTGAGTTCATAGCTCCAGCGAGCACGGGGAAAACTCTTCCGGAAGCGTTCGACGGTGGTCCGATCATAGGGGAACGACGCCGGTGCGCCCGTCGGGACATCGTCATTCGAACTTGATCCATCCGTTCTCTTCACAATCATGGCGCCGCCGCCTCACGGCGTCTCTGGCAGGAGAGCGCTTAGCAAGGGCGCAAGTGCCCTTGGCGTCGATGTCGGCGAGAAGTCCCATCTTGTAGGGGCCAAACGGACCTTTGGCTTAGTTCGCGAGGGCCTGGTCGACCAACCGTTCAAACCGTTTGATGTCGTCCGGCCCGATGGAAACGCCATGCCGCAGGGGCAGCATCAAGAGGCGCCCGTCTTTGAATGCCTCGCGGTTCGCCCTGGTGATGTTTTCCTGCACAAAGGTCGGATAGTCCCAGAATGCGCGAGAACATATCAGGATTTTCACGTCGGTGTTTGCCAGGCTTGCGAACAGCTCGTTGAAATCTACGCGGCGTTCCTCCAGCACATCATCATCGACCCCGTCCTCGTCCTGAAAACAGGAGTAGTGGATGACAAGGAGTCTTGGCTCAGTCCCGGTCCAAATCGACGAATTCGGCGTGTCAGTGCTCCAGTCCTGCGGCAGCCGCAGAGAAACGCGCATGCTGATGCTGTTGTCATAGAGCAACTTTGCCAGCTTATCGAAAAGCAATTTGCCATAGCGATCAACTTCGCAATTGGCGACGACCACGTCGCCGGAGGTGATTTTCTCCTCAGGATCGTCAAAGAGCTCCTGATACCACCGGACGGCCAACCCATATGGCTGCGCTTCGAAATTAGCGGGCTTCACGATGCCGAAATGGTCTAGTTGCGCAAGTCCGGTGACACCGGTCGTGCAAAGCGTTGATGCGCTGGCCGGCGTGACCACTGTGACGCCTGTCCTCACCTCCCACCATAGGAATGGGACGGTCACGCCAACGGTCTCATAGCCGCACTCTGTTGGGATGCGGGCCACCATTCCCTCATCGATCCACTCGTCGCGCAGCGTGTCGAGAAAGGAATCCGGATCGTCGCTCTCGCCCAATTGCCAAAGGGTTTTGCTCGCGAATATGCCGCTTCCCAAGTTTGCTATGCCAGCGCCGTTCATAGGCGTCCCCATGAGCAGGAGTCCCTTGATGTCGGTTGTCCGAGGTGATGCCCCCGCCTTCCTTCCGGCTTTCGACCAGAAGGTATCTAAGCAGGACACGCCACCCAGGCTATGCGCGACAAAGAGCACGCTCGTGTACGGCTTGAGCGTGTCGTTCAGGTCAGTGGCGAGCTTGTGAGCGATATCCGTGATGCGCGGGCTGTCCCCGCCGAAATCCGTCACGATTGGATAAACCAGAATGTCGGCACGGTCGAAGACGTTGTCCTCATCATCGCGCGTGAGGCTGGGCCAGAAGGCGCCGGTGATCGTATTTTTGAACGTGCCCTCGATGTCTGAGTTGATCCCGTTCACGAAGACGATCAGGCGACCGGAGGGAATGGGCGCTGGGTCGATCTCAGCGCTGAACACGTTCGTCTGGAACATCAGAAACAGGCAGACAACACTTAGCGCGCGATACATTGTGGCCCCTAGTCAATTTGTCATGGAAACTGCATAAGATTGAAGCCAACGGATTGTGGTTGCGCAAGCTATGCTTGCCGCCGCTTTGCCGCAAGACGTTCCGACTTGTGCGTAGGTGCTAGCCCATTCCAATTCAGGGGGTCATTGATGCGTCGCCTATTTGTGCTTCTGAGCCTGTTGTTTTCGAGTCTGGCGGGCGCGGCTGCCGCGCGTGATATCAGCATTGCCACCTGGAATCTGGGTTGGCACATGGATCGCGCGACAGTCACGGACTGGATCGAAGCCTGCACCGCAACTTACGAGTTGGACCCGGCCACAAAAAGATACCGCCCATCGACACAGATCGGTGCGCAGTTCGGATGGGACATCAACGCATTCGATATAGAGGGTTGGGATGCCGCCCGCTTTCCTGTTTGCGATGTCTACGGAGCCAATAAGCAGGGAGTCGGATTTGCCACCGTCCGGGTCACACTCGCCGCGTACGAGCAACGCCGCACCCAAATACAAAATTTCATCGCGAACAGCGTTCCGGCCGACATCATCGCCTTTCAGGAAGTAAGCGGCAAAGAAGCTGTTCTTGAGGTTTTGCCAAACGGCGCTGCCGATTGGGAGGTCTGCTCCTTCACGACCTTCAAGGTCCAACGTCTTGCCATCGCATGGAAGAGGTCTCTGGGCAGCCAGATCGCTTGCGCGACCGAAGACCCTCTGACGCTCAAAGATGTCAGGCCACCCAAGGATCAGCCCCGGCCAGGGCTGTCCTTGGCCATCGATATCGGCGGAACGCGTCTGCAAGTCCTCAATGTGCATCTGAAATCGAGCTGCGTCTCCCCCATCGGTGGAAACCCACTGGCTGGAGATGCGTCCGCTTGCCAGATCCTGCACGACCAGATCGTCCCCCTAGAGACCTGGATCGACCGAGAGACGGCGGTCACCGACAAGACCATCCTGCTGGGCGACTTCAATCGCAACCTCTGGCACGAGCTTGAGGACTCCCGAGCGGTGCGAAGTGATGGCAGCGACCCTACAACCCCACTCCCCGCCGGCGTGCGCGTGAGCTCCCTGTTTGAGGAAGTCATCGACGGCAAGCCTGCATCGAGCGCCTTCACGATGCTCAAGGAGCTGTGTCCTCTCAATGAGGTTGGGAAGCTTCTGTGCGGGATGGGTGAGACGCGGGCACTTGATACGCCAGAAGTCGATGTCTTGAGGTTTCACAACTATCTTGGGTGCCGAAATCCCATCGGGCTCGACCACATCTTGCTGGGACCGGGCCTTGTCCCTCGAGGTGATGCGACGCATACCTCGATTGGAAGACTCGGGGGGAGTCGTCATCCCAACAAAGACAATCCCGAGCCGCTGCTCGGCATCGCAGACCATTGCCCGTTGATCGCAAGTTTTAGCTTTTAGGTCTGAGAGACTCGGCGCGTTCTTCGCTTGGCCGGTTTCATGGTCGCACAGATGAATAAGGACGTCTTATCCCCTGCGTTTAACGGGGCCCCAATCTTTGGAACCCTGCCGCGAAGGGGTGAGGAGATGGCGTTCGCCGACCCCTCGGTGTTGTATTGTTGCGTTTCACGAGTTCTACAGTAGTGTGCAACTGACTGATTTTCATGGGGCTGCGCTGGAATTCCAGGACGGTCGTCAGCGCAAGGCGGCAGTCGTGGGGGGATAGCGCATGCCGACCAACAACTGGATCCGGTTTCTTCGGAACTACGGGCCCATTCCGACCAACGACAATATGTACGACGAGACCATTCAGCGGGCGTTGGCTCGCTTGAAGATGCAGCCTATTGAGCTGCCCGCCCAGCATCTTGCGTGGCTGGTCGATAATTTCAGGTCGGACGAGTGCCAGTCCATCATCCTCACGGGCACCGCCGGCGACGGAAAGACCTATCACTGCCGACGCGTGTGGCTTGAGCTCGGAGGCACGATTGAGGACTGGAACGCCGGAGAGAAGATCCAGCGCCTCAGCTTGGGGTCTCGCCAACTCATCGTCGTCAAGGATCTGAGTGAGCTTCGCTCCGACGAGAGTAAGCCGCTGATTGAGCAGATGGCGTGGGATGTCGCAGACCCCAATTCCCCCAGGGTCTACCTGATGGCAGCCAATCATGGCCAGCTTCTCGAAAAAATGAAGACCGCCGGCAGCGACAAGACGACAAGCGCTCTGGTCGAGATGGTCGAGAATCTCCTGGTCGTTGGCCGCAGTGGGAACTCTGCGATTAAGCTCGATTTGAGGGATCTCAGCCGGTCTGCCGCCGCCGTGATGATCGATCAGGTCATTGACGCGGTGACGCTGCACCCCGGTTGGAGCGGCTGCGGGGATTGCCCGGCGCTGAATGGGGCAACCTGTCCGATCCGCGAGAACCGTGAACGGCTGATCGGGACCGACGGCAACGGTCTCTTCCGGCGACGGCTGGGCAACTTGGTCGAAGCCAGCGAACAGAATGGTGGTCACTTTACCATCCGGCAGGTTCTATCCCTTGTCACGAACATCATTCTTGGCCATCCCGATGCGCGCGACGGCCTAATGGCGTGCACCGATGTCGCCGAATTGGCAGCCGCGGGAACGGCGGAGCGTGCCAGTCCCTACCGCAATGTATTCGGCGGGAATTTGAAACCAAGCCGCGCAGAGAGAACCGAACCCTTTCGCAAGCTCAACCTGTTCGGCATCGGCTCGGAAACGAGCAACAAAGTCGACAATATGCTGGTCTACGGTGCCGACGATCCGGCGTTGGTGGAAACCTACCGAGCCCTCGTGCAAACCGATCAGGCTTACGGCGAGACGCCAGCCTATAAACGGGCGCAACAGTCCTACCTCGAGGGCGACGATCCGAGCGCTGTCGCCCGGTTTCTCGGGCTCCTTCGCGGGCAGCGTCAGCGGTTGTTCTTTACCATCTCAGACGACCTGGCAGACACGTTGGACCTCTGGGACCTGACCGTCTTTCGGTACGCCGGGCTCTATCTCGAAACCAGTCGCGCGTTTGCCGAGAAACGAGCATTGCCGCGGCAGGTGATGCCCATGCTCGTGCGCGGGCTAAATCGGGTGTTCACCGGCATGCTGATCCAGAACCAGGACGAGTTGGTGCTTGCAAGTTCGGGAAGCCAATCGCAGTCGAGAACCAGTCCCCTGCTTGAGGAATTTGTGTCGGTCGCCCGTCGTGCTGGTGAGGAGGTGGCGCTGCTCGGTGATGGGGATGGAGGCATGAGGCTGGTGGTTCGGCTTGCGCGTGATGATCCGCCTGAAGTCACGCTGCAACTGTCGACGACCCGCTTTGAGTTCTTGGGCCGCGTGGCCGAGGGCGCATTGCCTACGAGTTTTTCGCTCGAGTGCCACGAGGACCTTCTTGCGTTCAAGGCACGGCTTCTGAGCGCCGTCGAACGGCGGAGGGTCCTTGACGGTGACGATCGCAGTGACGGGATCGTCCTCAAGTTCATCGACCTCAATTCCGATGGTCGTGCATCATCGCGTAGCGTGACGGTGAGGCTCTAATGATGGAGATCCTGAAACGCCCAATTTCCCATGAGGATCGCACTGGACCCGCGTTCTGGGTCGATGAAGCGATCTGGGGGCATCGCCTGCATGACGAACAGACGCCCTGGCTGATTCTGCTTGAATTCCTTGGCGTGCTTCGATCGGAGCACGTTGCCGGCCGCGCCTTGGCGGAAGAGGAGTTCAACGCACTGTCCTATCGTCCGCAGACGCAATTGCGACTGCGCAATCTGATCTTCAACAATCCGTATCTTCTGACCATCGGGGCCGAAAAGCTTTCCGACGATGCAGCCTGGACCAAATGGCTGGAGTTGATGGAACAGAACGCCGGCGGCCTTGAGAGCCGCGACTTCAGTTACCTCCGTGGCCGCTTCGACAGCTTCGATGACTTCGCCTCTGTGGTGGGGTTCTTGCAGTCCTCCGCCATCGAAGGCACCAGCAATAAACGCTGGAGTTCAAAGTTCGTCTTCCCCTTCGGTCCCAGCGCGCTTTACGAGGATGCCGCTGTGACGGCGTCTGGTGTTTCGACTGACAGACGTTTCTTCGCTCGAACCGGCGAAGTTCTCTACCTGATGTTTTGCCGGTCCAAGCGAGCCGCCGAGCTCAAAGAACGGCTGGTCGCAAAGCTCTTTGAGCAACCAACCGTCTACGATCGGTTGGTCGCTGCGCTGCAAGGGGAGCCACAACTTGCCGAGCGTGATCGGCCGGGTTCATACTTGCCCTGCTCGACCCACCCGATCTTCGATCAACTTGCCGAGGATTGGATCGCTATTCTGGATAGCCCGATTTCGGTGTTCGACGCTCTCCCACACATCGTAACCATCACCGGGCTCAATCTTGTTCGGTACCAGCTTGACCGGGCGCGAGAACTCCTGGACTCGGTGCCCATCACGATGATCTGCGAGATCGTATCGCCACGAAAGACCGTGATCCGTGACCTTGCGGCGGACTCCTTTCAGGCGAACAATGCGCTGCCGGGTCTTGCCATTGAGCATTACGTCCGCAGTGCCGAATGTTCTCATGAGTGGCAGCACGCCGTTAAATCGGACGATGCCGTTCTCAGCGCCGCGGAGGTATTGGGACGCCAGTTCGACTGGCCGGACCCCGACGACCTACCGACCGGGATGAGCAATCCCGGCGACCTGATCGAAGAGCTCGTCGGCAGGGCGAAAACCAGACACGCGCAACATGTAGGCAAGGTGCATTCGACCTGGGCGCGGCAGATCGGGTTGAGCTCGCGTCGGTCAAGCCGCCGCGTGCGCTACGCACCGACCGACCGGCTGCTCAAGACGCTGGTTGTTTGCTGCGTGAGCGAGCGTATGGAGTTCAAGGACTTCCTCGCCGCGCTACACGACTGCTATGGCTTTGTGATCGGAGATCAACAGGCCGCGAGCATCATCGGCGCCGGAAAAGCCGATCAGGAAGACTTTTCCGACAATGCGCGGCGGCTGGAGGAACGGCTGATTAGCCTCGGCCTCCTCAACCGGCTGTCGGACTCGGCCGCCTATGTGGAAAATCCGTTTCGCCGCGAGGTGCGAGCATGAACGCCCTCGATCTGATCGGCACAGCAGGCGCTGCGGCGCTCCAGGAGCGTCTGCAGGGCCTCGGGGCCGACAGCGGAACCGCTCGTTTCATGCTCGATCGCCTCACCGGACCGCAGGTTGCCGCGATCGTCAGGCAGCTGGTTTCCGACGTTTCGATTCAGTCCCAGGTCAAGATTGCTGTGCCCCGCGCGCTTGTCGACGGCCAGGGTCTGCCCGACTCCGTGATCACCGATGAGAGGACCGTGGCGTGGCGGCATGCCGAGTGCGACCGTCCTGCGCTCCTTATCGCGAACACCGACGATGATCAGGGCGCATCGTTGCACGATGTGGCGTTGATCGGTGCCAAGGAACTCAAAGAGGGACCCGCCTATTGGGTGCTCCCTGCATCCGATGGACTCGGGCTTCCGGAAGAGCACATCGAAGCATGGCACATAGCCCTCAAGGCCTTGTCCAGTGTCGATGACTGGCCACTCGCGCAGCTCAGCAACTATGTTGCCATGACACGCGCGGCGATCGACGGCATGTCACTGCCCGTCGCGGACGCACTTGGCTGGGCGCTGCCGGCACTGCAATTGCCGCGCGACACAGGATACTTCCGATCGCAGCGGCCAAAGGATCTGCAGCAGCAAAGCCGCTGGCGACGCCTTTACGACAAACTCATCACTGACCGTAGACCGCTGCTTTCCAAGCAGCGGCCCAATCGCCAGCCGATCGAAGCCGACGAGCTGCGGGATCAGTTCGAGATGGTTCGAGAAGAGATCGCCGCCGAGCTGCACTCGGTGATCGAGGCGTTCGTCGATTCGCCAGCCGGGTGGCGCGAAGCGACCGAAAAGCTCGCTGACCTCGAGTGGGAGCAGGACAATATTCTTCTGATCTTCTCGGGCCTCAAGCTCAAGAAGCTGAAGCTTCCGGAAGAGACCGCTCAGTTTTTCGACTACGAGCGTCCCGATCGCCTGAGCGATCCGGACAAGGCGTATCTCGGCGATCTCAAGGGTCGATCCCTCAAGGAATCCCGAGAGGACGATCGCGAGTTCTTCGAAGCTCATCGGGAGGATTTGGCGGCCAACAGACAGTTGCGCGCCAAATGGGAGAAGTTCGTCTACGGACGCCCTATCGAGTGCACGGATTTCCTCGATGGCTTGGTCCGCAGCATTGAGCGGCTTTTTGCCCAGCTCGGCACGCTCAAGATGCCTCGGCGGATCGAGATCCGATCTTCACGCCGGACCAAGACGCAATGGCTGGACATGAATGCGGACGTGGCCCGCGCCTTCAGCCTCAAATACAATGCCCTGCGTCAAGTTCTCCCACAGGCGGTTAGCTGGGACACGCCGCACATTTTCGAGTTTGAGGCGCTGCTCGATGCCGCAAGCAAGAGCCGCAAATTCCGCGAGAACGTCTCGACGTCGCGCGCAAACATTCAGATCAAGTTCGACCTCACTCTGACAGTGGGAAGCGGCCCAGGTGCGGAGAAAAACACGGTCCAGTTGATCTGGCGGGCCGAGCCAAACGCGATCGGACTGGCGTTGCCCGATGACTTGGCCCGGCTCGAAAAGAACCCATTCGGCATTGCCGAAGTGTCACGCATGCTGGTCAGCAAGAAGGGAGCGATGCAGTCGGTATCGCTCGCCGACGTAGGCACTTTGCAGCCCTCGTTCCGCCAGGATGCGGGATCGTTGGTTCCACGATCAACCAATGTCGAAGACTTAAGCAAGGTCCTGCCCAGGGCCATCAAGGCAGCCGTCGCGGGCGGTCGCATGATGCCGCCTGCCGGTGCGGACCTTGGAGAGACATGGACTGCGTTCGTCGCGGGCTACTCGGCTGCCATCGAAGATTGGCGAACGAACGGCATGGGGGGAACACCCCAGCTGGAACAGGCCGAGTTGTACGCCAGGCTGCTTGAGCAACTTCGGAGCTCGGCGCCAGGGGACCTAAACCGGCGGGACCTGTGGGAACCGATCCTCAGGATCGGCACGGTTCAGATTGCCGGTTCGACGCCGGCTGCGATCGTAGCGCCGTGGCACCCGATGCGAATGGCCGCAACGGCGGTCAAGATGCGATCTCTCTGCGGCCTGATCGATCACCTGCTCAAGGCGGAGGAAGTCAATTTCGGCGACCAGCGGCTCTTTTTTGCCGATCTCCGATCTGAGCTCGCGCACCCCTACTATCCGGAGGCAGTACCGGGTTTCACCGGTGGCGAAGCGGTTCTCCTGACGGAGACGAGCACGCTCAACGACTACAGCTTCATGGAGCGGCCGGTTCGCGATCCCTCGGAAGCGTCCACCGATGTGGATCCGGCAGAGGCTGCGCGTGAGATCCGCGGGCTGATCGGCCGCTATCTCGACTTGCAGCCGCATGAGCGCGCCAATCTCAGCATCATGCTCTACAACTGCGATGCTGCTGGCCTGCCATTGGCCACGGTCAACGCGTTGGGGTCGGTCCACGAAGAAGAGGTCCACTGCAACGTCCTCGTCCGCCATCGAGACCGTTCCAAGCTCAACAAGGTCTATACCGATCTGCTGGATCAATCCGGCAACGACCCCGACGCCATCGTCGTCAGTGAAACCTCGCTCAACTTCATGTCGAAGCTGAGAATAGGGGTGATGCTTGAAGGCAGCACGGGGCGCCGCGCGCCTGACGAGCGAAGCGTGGACGTCGCGTTCCTGCATGATGTCGTATCGCGTCAGGCCAGGGAGGCCTGGTTTTCTGTCCCGCGCAACGACGACACGGACCCTTCAATTGCCGACCACGTGCCGCCTCGCTGGTCGTATCGCCGGGTCGTGGGAGAAGAACAACTCACCGCTACTAGCTATCTGGTTTCGCCCCGCCAACCTCGGGTCGGCTGGTCCTATCTCGACGCACTAGCGGCCGTGATCCGCAAACAGTCGCATCGCGACAACGAGCATTACCTGCCCGCGCGTCAGATTTCGCTGCAGGACCATGGCCTGGAGGCCATGTTCAAGGATGTTCACGGCCTGGCGGAGTGGGTCGCCACTTATGACGACCTCCTCGACAAGCGGCAGCTCATGGCGCAGGGCATCAAGGTCATCCGATATCGGCGCGAACGCACTCACGGCCGCAACATGGTGGTGTCCTCGACCTCGGACCTGCGCGTCCTGCCGGTGCTTGTCCGTCGACGCCTCGATCAACTCAGCCTCGGGCTTAGCGACGACCGTCTATCGGCGCTTGCCGAGAGAATGATAGCCGATGCGACGGCCATCTCTGGCGATGTCATATTGCGTGCGGCCAAGCGCGGCGTATCAGCGGGGGAGTTGATAGGCCTGGTTCTCAGTCGCGCACTTGTTGCTGAGGAGCTTTTGAAGCGTCCGGCATCGTGGTTCCTCCTCGACGACTACGCGCAATGGCTGGGCCAGCGAGAGGAAGGAATTGCCGACATCCTTGCGCTCAGCGTCGACCCGGGACCTGAAGGGCACCCAAGGCTTCGCGCTGTTGTAACCGAAGCGAAGTATGTCGAGGCCAGTGGTCTGGCGGAAGCCAAACGTCATTCCAGCCAGCAGTTGCGACAGACAACGCGTCGGATCGAGGACGCGCTTTTCGGCGATCCGGGGCGGCTTGACCGTGACCTATGGCTTTCGCGTCTTGCCGACATCCTGCTCGATGAACCGTCGGCTCTAAGCGCGAGCTTTTCGCTCGAGGAGGTGAGGAATGGCATCCGAAATGGCACGGTGGAGATCGATCTAAAGGGCTACTCCCATATTTTCGTTTCGGGACCCGCAGACGCGGGTGGCTCGCCCGGCGATCAGGACGAAGTGACCGAGGTTCGGGGATTGCAGGAGATCTACACGCGCGAAGGTCTGCGGCTACTGATCAAGGCCTATGAGGCCTCTGAACCGTTGATGCCGATCAGAAGCGCGCTGGGAGATCGCAGGCCGTGGGAAACATCTGAGTTTCGCGCGCCGGCACCACGCGTTCGGTGGACTACCAAGAGTGGCCCAGCCAGTGGTGCCGGCCCCGAGCCGGACGCAGCTCCGCCAAGCCCTCCGCCACCGAGACCCATGCCTCTTCCGCCCGAGCCCAACGTGAGCGCGGGAACAGCGACTGTTGCTGATGCCGGCGAGGCTCAGCCTAATGCCACTGCCCGCCCCGCCGCGCCTGATCGGGAGGAGCACGACGGGGCCGAACCGATCTCAGCGGGTAGCGAGAGCTTTGCCGGCTTGGTGTCTCGAAAAGCGGGGCAGGTGCAGTCGGCGGCTGGCGAGGACGAACAATGGCTCGAAGCGACGGCCGGCCGGCTGCGTACGGCGCTTATGGGTTACAATCTACAGGCCAAGATCGCTGGGATGCGATTGACGCCAAACGCCGCCCTGGTGCGATTTGTCGGCAGCGACCGCCTGCGCGTCGAAGACATCGAAGCTAAACAGTCCGCCCTTCTGACCACACATGGCCTGCGAGTGATCTCGATCTCGCCGCTGCCCGGCGAGATCGTGGTCGGGGTGGCAAGAGCAAAGCGGCAGATTGTCTCGATGTGGGATCTCTGGGAGCGCCGTGCCCTGAACCGCAATGCCGCCGGTCTCAACACGAGCTTCCTTCTTGGTCTGCGCGAGCTCGACGGCGAAATTCTCTATCTCAACCTGGGTGGGCCGTTCGCTGGCGTGTCACAACACGACCCGCACACGCTCATCGCCGGCGCGACGGGCAGCGGTAAATCGGTGCTGATCCAGGCGCTGATCCTCGACATCGCCGCGACCAATCCTAGCGCCCTGGTACACATTCACCTGATCGATCCGAAAATGGGCGTCGACTACTCCGCTATCGAGCGGTTGCCGCATGTGAAGGGTGGGATTATCATTGACCAGGCGTCCGCGATCGAAATGATGGAGGGGCTCGTCGTCGAGATGGACCGGCGGTACGAGCTGTTCAGGCAGAGCGGGGCTCGCGACATTCGATCGTTCAACATCAAGGCCGCGCCAGAAGCACGGCTGCCGATGAAGTTTCTCATCCACGACGAGTTCGCAGAATGGATGCTGACCGAGGACTACAAGGGTGCCGTTACCTCGATCGTTTCGAGGCTGGGGGTGAAGGCGCGAGCCGCCGGTATTCACCTCGTCTTTGCGGCACAACGGCCCGATGCCGGGGTCATGCCTGTTCAGTTGCGTGACAATCTCGGTAATCGGCTGATCTTGAAGGTCGCGAGCATCGGAACCTCAGAGATCGCACTCGGGACGAAGGGCGCAGAAAACCTGCTCGGCCTCGGGCACCTGGCCGCGCGGCTGAGCGGCGAGGCCTCGACCGTCTTCGCACAGGCACCATTCCTGTCCGATGAGGATATAGAAGACGTCGTGTCGGCTATCGCTGCTCAGGACGGCTGAGCTGGCAAAACCGGGGGCGGGGCAGGACCGAACAGGAGGACGAGGGCATAGATGACCCCGGCGCACGACATCGCGGCCGCGACCCACAACAGGAACTGAATGATCTTTACCGTTGAGGGCGGCCATTTCTTGTCCTTGTTCTTGAGCGAGACGGCGTAGTCGCCGTCGAGCTTGTTCAAATTGGTGATGTAGAGGCTGAAAGCCTGGCTGAAGCGACCCATGATGAAAACGCTGGCCACACTCACGACGGCGGCGAACAGGAAAATGCCGACGGCGATGAGCCGATCGCTCTTGAGTTGGGATGCCGCGAAGTACCACAAGCCGCCGATTGCCACTGAGAACAGCGGGGGAATCTTGTAGAGGATGTCGTTCATCGCTCTGAAGTGAGCGTATTGCTCCTTGTAGATTTCTTTGACGCTGACGTCGTTGCTTTCGGTCATGGGATACGCATCTCCTGTTCGCCCAGGCATGCTATCAGCAAATTGGCTGAGCCTCGATCGTGAACCGATTTCGAATTTTCCCCGTTCCGGATTAGGTTGAGCTTGATCCGAAGACAGAGTCAGATGCGCATATGCCGATCTATCTTGATGGCCACTCGACAACACCGCTGGCGCCGGAGGCGATGGAAGCAATGGCACCTTGGTGGCATGCTCAGGTCGGCAATCCGCACTCGCCTCACCTGAGTGGGATGCTGGCGTCACAGGCCGTTGAAACTGCGCGTTCGGAACTCGCGTCCCTCCTCGGGTCGGATCCACAGGAACTCGTCTTCACGTCGGGGGCGACCGAGGCAAACAACATCGCGATAAGGGGCATTGCTCTCGCCGCGCTTGAAGGTGGCATCGGGCGGCGTGACATTGTCGTATCGGCCATCGAGCACAAGAGTGTGCTGTCGTCCGCGAGTTCGCTGCGGAGTGCCGGCTTCCGCATCATCGAAGCGCCGGTAAAAGTGAACGGCATCATCGATATTTCAGCTCTGGAACAGTTGGTCGGCATTGAGACACTCTTGGTGTCGGTGATGGCGGTCAACAACGAGGTGGGATCCATCCAACCGCTTGCCGATGTCGTTCGTATTGCCCGTGCGGCGGGGGCGCTCGTGCATGTCGATGCTGCACAGGGCGCGGGCAAACTTCCTCTCGACTGTGCGGAGTTCGATTTAGCGAGCCTTTCGTCGCACAAAATTTACGGCCCAATGGGCATCGGTGCGCTGTTCATATCATCGGCCGCTTCTCTCCGGCCGTTGCCGGTGTTGTTCGGCGGCGGTCAGGAGGCTGGCGTGCGGCCTGGAACCGTACCGACGCCGCTCGTGGTCGGGTTTGGCGCGGCCGCCAAGGTCTCCAGGACACGGCTCGTAGCGGACGCCGCCCATTCAGGGCGGCTGTCGGCTCTGTTCCTCGAAGAGTTGCGCAGCAGGCAAGTGCAATTCATCGAGAATGTTTCCGCGCCGATTCGGGTACCCGGAAGTTTGAGTCTGAGATTTCCCGGTAATGAAGCCATGTCGATAATAGCGAAGGCCGGTGATCGTATCTCGATTTCCGAAGGATCAGCTTGCACGAGTGGGCAGATCACCGCATCGCACGTCCTACTTGCGATGGAATTTACTCACCAAGAGGCTACCGAAACTGTCCGTTTATACTTCTCTCGCTACAATAGCGAGGCGGACGCCATGGAGGCGGCAGCGGTGCTATCAGCAATAGTGGCGCGCTAGGGATTGCCAACTGGCGACACTCTCCAGTAGCATCCCCTCCATGTTGAACGACCTTCATGATCCGGCGACCGCGATTCGCGTTTCGGGCCACGAGACCTTCCCGCTTCGGCTCCTTTGGCTGAAGAAGGCGTTCGACCACGCATCCGACCCGGATGGAGTCGATCGTAGAACATTTCAGGAACAAAACGCAATCGCCACCTTCGGCGTCGGCAAAAATATGGCGCTCTCCATGCGTCATTGGGCGTTGGCGACGAAGATTCTGAGAGACAGCCCCACCCATCTTCACGCCACTGATCTAGGGCGGTTGATCTTCGCCGACGGCACCGGGCTCGACCCATACCTCGAGCATCCGTCCACTCTGTGGTTGATGCATGCACACCTCGTGAGTGAGCCGCGCGCCGCAACGACATTTTACTACGCGTTCAACCTGCTCAATCAGATTGCCTTTACCAGGGACGATCTCGTTAGGGCCATGGCAGCGATCGTCGAAGCCCGTGCAACCGCAAGGGCAACCGCCGAGACCCTCAAGCGCGACGTTGAAGTGTTCGTACGCAGCTATGCGCCCCGTCACTCCGATGCAGGGGAAGACGCGGCAGAACCGTTGCTAGTCGAGCTCGGCCTGTTGCGGGAGCAGCGGTCGACAGGCCAACTCGAATTTGTCCGTGGGCAGAAGCCTTCACTGGACAACAGCATATTTGCGCTCGTGTTAAAGCAGTTCTGGGAGCGGCAGCACTCGTTGTCCCCCACCCTCTCCGTAGAGCAGGTGCAGTATGACCCCGGGTCTCCCGGGCGTGTCTTCAAGCTTGACGAGGATAGCCTAGTGGCACGGCTGATGAGCATCGGGGACGCCACCGGCGGGAAAATGGTGTGGACCGATACGGCGGGACTCCGTCAGATCGCTCTGGCTGGCCATCTCGAGGAAATTGACGAGATCGATCTCGTCAAAGCCGGTTACCGTGGTCGGAGAGCGGCATGACCAAGCTTGCCGACATCGTCAAGGTCGAACGCCGGTTCGCGCTGTCCGCTCGGATCGACACCGATCTCAATGGAACACCGCCGCTCACCGGGTATGTGTTGCAGGCGAGCGTCCGCAAGTCGCTATTGGCCATGCTGGCGGGGATCGCCGATGGGTCGCAGTTCGCCTTCACGTGGACCGGCCCGTATGGCGGCGGCAAATCTTGTGCGGCGCTGCTTGTTGCTAATCTGGTCGCCGGCAACAAGAAACAGCGTGCTCTCGCCGAAGGGATCGTTGGGCAAGATTTGGCGGAGCAGTTTTCCTCGGCGTTTCCTGGCCGAGGACGCTCGTGGGATGTAGTTGCACTGACCGGCCGGCGCACGAGCCTGGCGGGCGCGTTGGCGGATGCGGCCGCAGAGCAATTCGAGTGGACTCAGGCGGCGCGGGATGCAGCGCGCGACGAACGAGCACTTATCGACCAATTAGAAGCGCGTGCTCGTCAAAAGGGCGGTTTGCTGATCGTCATCGACGAGCTCGGCAAGTTCCTCGAGCATGCGACGAGTTCTGCCGGCGACGTGCATATTTTGCAGGATCTCGCCGAGCGGGCAGCACGCTCTGACGGTAGGCTGGTGGTTGTCGGCATCCTGCATCAGTCGTTTGAGCAGTACGCCAACCGGCTGAGCCGGACTGGCCGGGACGAATGGGCAAAGGTTCAGGGCCGATACCAGAACGTGCCCTTCGTTGCGCAAGCCGATGAGGTCGCGGCGCTCATTGCTCGCGCCATTGGCAGCGACCAAGCTCCGGCCAGCGCCAAAGCGATCGCTGGACTGACGGCGGAGGCGATCTCCCACCGTCGACCGGTCGATGTCGTGGTGCTGACGGAAATCCTCACCCAAACGTGGCCATTGCACCCGGTTTCGGCGCTCTTGTTGGGGCCCGTGTCACGCCAACGGTTCGCACAAAACGAGCGAAGCGTTTTCGGCTTTCTATCATCATCTGAACCGAACGGATTTCAGGCGCACTTGGCTCGGACCGAGGTCGGCGGAAACGCTTGGTATGGGCCGGATCAGCTTTGGGACTATCTGGTCGCAAATTTCGGCAGCGCGCTTTCTGTTGGTCCTGAAAGCAATCGGATGACACTTGCTATGGAGGCCGTGGAGAAGGCTGCACTCTACGGCTCGCTGGCTGCCAAGCTCGCCAAGGCCGCAGCGGTCGTCGAGTTGTTCAGGAACGGCTCCGGACTCGCGGTTGCCGACGACATCCTTTCCCTTTGCGCACCAGAAGCGAAGAAGGCCGACGTCGCGGCGGCCATCGACGAGCTGGTCAACCGGGCTATCCTCATTCGGCAGCCGCGGCTTGGCGGATATGCCCTCTTCGCCGGCAGCGATTTCGACCTCGACGAGGCCATCTCCAAGGTCGCGCTGAAGCTCGACGCAGATGTCCTGGCTGATTTGCCTTCACGGCTTGGCGTGGGACCGATCGCAGCCAAGAGCCACTACTTCGCGACCGGTGCACTGCGCACATTCGATGTCGTCATTCAGTTTGCCGACGAGAGCCCGCAAAGCCCCGCTGCGTGGGCCAAGCGAACCGCTGTGTCGCTGGCCAAGACGAAGCGGCGGTCGGCAGGTCTTCTCATAATGCTGCTTCCCGATGCGCGAAGCTTCGAGGCGCCGGTTAAGGTCGCTGCCAAGCAACTCAGCCTCGAATTGGAAAACTTGGGTGTCCTGGCCGGTGTAGCCGCCAGCGAGCAGGTCTATCTGCTAAGGGATCATGCGAGCGACCTCTATGCCTTAGACCGCATCGAAGAGACGCATCCGCAGCTCGAAGGTGATCGGATCGCCCGCCGAGAGTTGTCGGCACGCAAATCGTTGATCGCCGAAATTGTTCGCAGCGACTTGCTGAAGGCCTTCTCTTTGGCCCGGTGGTGGGCATTCGGTGACAGGGCAAAGGATGCAGCCGGCAAGAAACTCGATGGCGGGGAACTGACCGTCTTGGCGTCGGCGCTTGCGAGCGCTGCTTTCAGCAGCGCACCCGCCATCCAATCGGAGTTGCTCTATCGGGACAAGCCCTCGACTGCCGCCATGGCAGGCCTGAGGACCTTGATGCATGCCATGGTTTCGAAGTCGGATGTGGCAGACCTTGGGATTGAGAACTTCCCGGTCGAGCGTGGGCTCTATCTGACGATTGTTCGGCCGTTGGGGCTGCATCGGCAGGACGATAAGGGCGTGTGGCGCTTCGCCGATCCTGCCGATGACGGGGCGGGCAAGACACTCAAGCCTGCCTGGGCGGTGTTGGGTGAGAAGCTGGTCAATCTGGCCGAACTCTTCGACACCTGGGCCGCGCGGCCATATGGCATCAAGCGCGGGGTCATGCCTGTGCTGGTATTGTCCTATCTGCTGGCGCATAGAAACGCGGTTGCGGTTTATGTCGACGGCGCTTTCCAGCCCGCCATCGACGATATCATCGCCGACCGCATTCTGCAGGATCCGGCAGCCATCGAGTTTCGCCGAATTTCGCGCTCCAAGCGGGACGACGCGTTCGTCCAGCAGCTCGCCGCACTCCTTTCGACCGAGGCAAATCCCGTTGAAGCGAAGGCGTTGCCGGTCGCATCGGCGCTCTATCAGCGCTTTCATGCTCTTCCGCTGTGGGCGCAGCGCACTCAGACGCTGGCCGAAAGTGTTCGTAAGGTTAGGGACATCGTGTTGAAAGCCAGCGACCCTGAAGCGCTGCTGTTTTCAGACCTCGCGTCCGCGCTTGAGGGAGAACCCGATCCCGGGGTCAGCGTGGTCGCCGCACTGAACAAGGCAGAGTCCGCCTATCCGAAAATGCTGGAGGAACTCCGCAAGAATCTCGCCGAGCATCTTGGGGTCGACACGAAGACATTTGAGGGGATTGGGCCGCGCTCCTCTACGGCGTCGGGGGTGTCAGCAGAGTTGCGCGTCGACGCCTTCATCATGCGCGCCGGCGCTTTCGAGGGAAACAGCGGCGACATCGAAGGATTGGCGAGCCTGCTCGTTCACAAGCCGCCGCGCAACTGGTCCGACCGCGAGCAAGAGCAGGCCATGTTCGAAATGGCTAAGCTCTGCCTGCGCTTTCGCGAGGCAGAGACATTCGCCGCGGTTCGCGGCCGCTCCCCAACCTCCCAAGCCATTTCGGTCATGGTAGGGTTGGACCCCAAGGAGAAGCCACTCTTCCATACCTTCCAGGTGTCGAAACAGGAGCTTGCGACTGCAGACAAAGCGGCAGACGACTTGATGGCGCAGCTTCGGCTAAAGGGCATGAGGCCGGCCGTAGAGCTTGCCGCTCTCGCGCGCATCGTAGAACGCCTTTCCGAAGGCAAGGGATTGGAGCCAGCATGACGATTCCGGTGCGTGAGCGTCATATCCTTGGGATATCAGGGGGGCGCGATAGCGCGGCCCTTGCCGTCCATATGCGGCAGACCCGGCCAGAGGTCGATGTCGAATACTTCTTCACCGACACCGGCAAAGAGCTGGAAGAGGTGTATTCGTTCCTCGACAAGCTTGAGGGGTTCCTGGGAAAACCGATCACCCGGCTTAATCCGGACCGGGATTTCGACTTCTGGCTTAAGGAATACAATCATTTCCTGCCCTCCCCCAAAACTCGGTGGTGCACGCGGCAGCTCAAGCTCCGTCCGCTCGAGCAGTGGCTGCGTGAGGACCTCAATGCCGGGGTTGTCGTGCATTCCTACGTGGCCATCCGGGCTGATGAACCCGGTCGCGAGGGCTATCAGGCGACCCATGGCAACATGCAGGTGCACTTCCCTCTGAGAGAGGACGGCATCAGTAGGGCCGGTGTGATCGAAACGCTCGAGAGCGCCGGCCTAGGCGAACCCGAGTACTATCGATGGCGGACTCGTTCGGGCTGCACATTCTGTTTCTTCCAGCAAAAAATCGAGTGGGTGCGATTGATGCGCGAGCACCCCGACGCGTTCGACGAGGCCAAGGGATATGAGAAGACCGCCCGCGATCACGGCTCACCCTTCACCTGGAGCCAGGGAGAGGGCCTAGATGAGCTCAGCGCCCCGGCGCGGGTCGACGAGATCGAGCGGGAGTTCGAGCAGCGCCGCGCGCGACTATTGGCGCGGCGCCGCGTGAATCCGCTCGCCGGCAATGTTGTGCCTACGATCGATGACGTCTACGGAATTGACGAGGCTGCGGCAGGATGTGTGATCTGCCACAAGTGACGAGGTGTCGCGTAATCGCCCGGGAAACCCTTGCATTGCCACTGCCAAAAGAGCTGTAGACGGCAAAGTCACCGGCATTGGGCCGGAGGTCAGAGGGAGGTTCTTGACACCTTCGCTTGATGCTAAGCTGCTGGGGACTTAGAGCAGTCAGTTCTGCCTGGATATTGCCGACCGAGGGGGCCACTTGTTCAAAATATCTGCCCGCACAGTCTTGGAGCTGGGCGCCGAGCTAATTAGCTCGGATATCATTGCCTTCTACGAACTTATCAAGAATGCCATCGACGCTCATTCTCGGAAAGGGGTGGAGCTGGTATTCAATGTCCCGCTTCGGCGCAACTCCTATCTTAAGATCCGTGCTCGTGCTCTTGAGGCGAGCAGCGCCGAGGCGCTCAGTGACCTTCGCAGCGATCTCGAGAGTCGCCTCGACCCTACCGCCGCCAACGCTCGCACATCATTCGCGCCAGCTCTGGCGAGCAAGTCCATCGAAGATTTCATTGCCAACCTTGATGACGGTTACGCCGAAGCCAACACCATAACCGTCTCCGATACAGGGGACGGTATGTCGATGGACGAACTGAAAAGCTACTACCTGACTATCGGAACCCCTTCGCGCAAACACGAGGTCGACAGCTCGATCGCCACCGGCCGGGCGACGACGCCCTATTTGGGTGAGAAGGGCATCGGGCGTCTTTCCGCCATGCGGCTGGGTGAGCGCCTAAGAGTTGAGACTGCGAAATCCGACGATCGGACTGTCAACGTTCTAGACATCAACTGGAAGGCCTTCGCTGATCTTGATGCCATGATCGAGGACGTGAAGTTCGAACCCCGTACTGGCGGCTCTAAGCCGGATGGGGCTTGGAGCGGCACACGTCTAACCATTGGTGACCTCCGGGAGGACTGGACCGAGGCGCGCCTACTGCAATTCGCTCGGTACGACTTCGCGCGACTTACTGATCCCTTCCTTGACCCTAAAAAGCGACCCCGCATTGTCCTTTCCTGGAATGGAACGCGCATCCCTATCGACTTTATGGACAAGACGCTTCTGGAAGCCGCCCACGCCTCGTTTACGGGCCGATATGAGCTCAAGGAGGGGAAGCCCGAGCTGTTTGTCCGAATGGACGCGGTCAACCTCGGCTACCCCCATCCGCGAGAGTCGGACGTCTTGACACTCACGGAGCCCGATCTTGAGGGTCTCCTCACCGGAACCTCGGGAGAAATTCCATCGACTGCGCTTGTCTCCGTTGGGCCCTTCTACTTCGAAGGTTACTGGTACAATCGCCGTCACTTCACCGCAATCGACGGCATCGGTACTCGCAATGACGTTCGCGACCTGCAGAAAACTTGGAGTGGAATTCTGCTCTTTCGCGATGGCTTCCGCGTTTTTCCCTATGGCGATGAGGAGGATGACTGGCTCGGACTAGACAGGCGCGCGCTCGGCCGCACCGGATATGTCCTGAACAAAAACCAGTTTGTCGGACACGTTCAGATCACGCGGGCAGGCAACCCCCACCTGCTCGATCAAACCAATCGCGAAGGTCTCCGGGTCAACCCAGAACAAGCTGCCTTCGTTCAAGTCCTGGGCCATGTCATCAAGGACCTACTCTGGGGCTTCTTCAAGGACGTAGACAGGCGACACAAGCTCACCCCAGTTGAGCTCGGCGACATGAGATCGCAAATCGACGAGCTGAAATCGCGCGCCTCTGCCGCGGTTGCCCGAGTTCGGAGGCTGGTTCCCAAGGACGAACAGGATGTCGTCGATGACCTTCAGCATGCACTCGTCGAGTTCCAAGATCTCACAGCACGAGCTCAGAAACGCATCGAAGAAGTCGAAGCGGATGGCAAGCAAATGATTCAAATGGCCGGCGTGGGCCTGATGGTCGAGGTCGTGGCTCATGAGCTCGCGCGCGCAACCGAGGGCGCACTACAAGCTCTGGAGGCCCTAAAAGGCCGAGATCTGCCATCCGAGCTCAAGGCGCGCCTCGACACCTTGCGCTCCGAAATGAAAAGTGTGTCCAAGCGGCTTCGCGTACTTGATCAGCTCAGCGTTTCCGGTCGCCAGCGCTCCGAAACATTCGATCTCGCAGAGCTCTTCGACGACATTCAAGAGGGCCACGCGGCGCAATTTGCGCGCCATGGCGTGTTGCTTAAGATCAACAAGCCCAAAAATCCCATTCGCGTGCGACTTGTAAAAGGCATGGTGATTCAGATCATTGAGAACCTGCTTTCCAACTCTCTCTATTGGATTCAGATGCGGCAAAACCGCGAGCCGCGGCTCGTCCCCACCATAACCGTCACCATCGAAAGCAACCCGCCCACTATCACGTTCGAGGACAATGGCAGCGGCATCGCGCACGATCACATCGAAAAGATCTTCCGACCTTTTTGGTCGCTGAAGGAAAAGTCGAAGCGGCGCGGTCTCGGGCTCTATATTGCGAAAGAGAACGCCGAACATCTTGGCGGCACCTTGTCGATATCAGACAAGCAGGACTCGCAGACACGTCGGCATAATGAGTTTGTTCTTGAGCTACCGGAAGCGGCGTTCGTCCCATGACACTTAATGCGCTTCTTAGGGACAAGGGCATCCAGACCGCGGTCATCATCGATGACGCCTATGACGAGGTGCCTAAGGCAAGCGACATCGATGCGGACGCATGGTCGACCTTCTTTGCTGATGCCGGCGCGTACGAAGACGTCTTGGTGGAGCTCTTCCCAGATTACGAGAACATCGACGGGTCCGAGCTGATCCATAGTGATGCTTTCGTGACGGCGGTATGGAAGGGGAAGGAGGGGCTGGCGGCGCTCGCGAGCGAATTCTTCACGGATTATGAAAACAACAAGAAGGCCGACACCAAATTTCTCGCTGACCTCGAAGTTGCACTGGGTACTTTTGGAATTACCCCGATCCGCATGGGACGCACCGTTGTCGAGGCCGCCAAGACTGCCGATCTCATCTTCGCCGATCTCTTCCTTGGAAACCTCCAGGAGCCTGATGACATTGCGCAGTCAATCACGCTGGTGAAGGAGCTGATGGTTGCACGTCAAGCCTCGCCGCCGCCCGTGGTGCTCATGTCACGCAGTCATTTACTAAATGACAAGCGAGCCGACTTCCGGGACCAAGCGAAGCTCCTTGGCGCCCTGTTTAGGTTTTACCGCAAGGACGATTTGCTTAAGGCGGACAATCTTCCACGTACGCTAGAGCGCTTAGCGACGCACCTTGTTGATGCGGTAAAGATCGCAACTTTCCTATCGAATTACGAAGGGAGCCTCAAAGAGGCGGCGGCTCGTTTCTTCAAGACCGTAAGACGGCTCGATCTCTCCGACTATGGTGAGATCAGTCAGTTGCTCTTGAACTTCGAAGGGCAGCCGCTGGGCAGCTACCTTGTCGACGTGTTTGATAGCGCCCTCCAGTTTGAGATCGAGGCTGATGGCCCGACCATCGAGGCGGCCCGCGCACTCGAGGAGGTCGACCTTAGTCTCTATCCCGCTCCCCATATTGCCGGAACCAGTGACCTCCAGCATCTCGTTCACCAGACCGTCTGGCAGCATCGCGCACGGCTTGGCGTGGCCACCAACAAACTCGAACCCTCAATTGCTTTCGGCGATGTTTTCCTGCGCCGCGACTATCCCGCGCCCAGCCAGGAAACAGACCTTCGCGACGCATTCATCGTGATGACGCCGGCATGCGATCTCGTGCGCGAAGAGGGTACGAAACGAATTCTGCTGCTTGCCGGCGACGTCAGCCCGTTGACGCACACGTCGTGGGACTACGGCAATTCCCTGACGACGCCTCTGGGCCGCTTAGAGGACGGCAGCGCCATTCGACTGGAATGGGATGCTAAAGACTTGCGATCCGAGAATCGCGCTGCTATTGGAAAACTGCTTGCGGCTAACGGACCCTATTTCCTGTTTCAGCGAATGCGGGAAAACTATGCGCTCGACCTGCAACAATCGCTGTTAACGCGCCTTGGTCGGGTGGGATTACCCGCCAAAATGCCGGCGACGTTTCCTGTGACGGTCACCGTCTCGTATTTCGACGATACAAAGACCCTGCAGACCCTCAACCTGCCGACGCTCGCTCAAGATGGAGCCGTCTGCTACCTCGGACGTGACGAGGATAATGCCGAGAATGCCCGCCTCGTCATGACTGAAGCCGCTATTGATGAACTGATGGCCGCGGTTGCGGCAATTCCTGACGACAAGGTCATTCCGAAGGGAAAGGACCCGCTCAAAGCCCTCAAAACAACCGACACTTTACCCCGGCTTCTGCAAAGGGGCCTGCCACTCGGCAAGCTGGCTGGCGGATATGGCGAGATCCGCTCGCACGAGAAACCCGCGGACGGCACAAAACCTCCGCTTTTGGGCTTTATCACCAGAAACCCAAAGGCAAAGCAAAATAACCAGAACGGCGGAGTACTCATAACGGTGGAGCACGATTCGATATTCATCGCCGCCAACGTCTCCGCGCCAATAGCGGAGACTGCCGTCTTCGAGGAAGCCGTCGCGGCCCAGGTTGGTGGTGAGGCAGCGGGCTAGTGGGTTCCATCGAGCGCCAGGCGGTGTCGCTCTCTCGTGGCTAAGCTGCCGTGCGCTTTGGGACAACCATGGTCTCAATCGCCTGTTGTCACCAGTTTGGACCCCTGTTGTAACTAATATGGCGACGATGGGAAATCTCGTCAGGTTCGATAGTCTGGCAAAGTCCGTCTGGGCTTTGAGAACACCATTCCCAACCCTGCCTATGACGCCACGGATGCGAGCCTGCAGTTGGGATCGAGTATCGTTCGGCTCGAAACATCTGCAGATACTTCGGGGCTGTCACCTATCATTTGGGTGGATGTCTGACGCAAGCCTCTCGAACAAAGGCTTCAAAAACTCCGCTCGCGCTTTCGTTGCGGCAGCTGCGATCGACTCTTCAATCGAGGTTTCAAGCACCCCGAATGCAGTCCATAGGCGCAGGGCGAGTGCAGGATGCGGCGGCTCCGCCGCCGCATGGTTGGCCATCTGCTCAATCATCATGGGAGCCCTGCTGCGAAGCTGAGGCGCCTGAACGAATTGGATTATCGAATTCACCACTGGCTCGACCACGCCAGCGTTCGGACAAATGACGGAACCTCCCCCGGGCAAATCATGGGTTTCAAGGCCGAGCCATTCCTGAAGTCTTTCATCGACGCGAAGCAGGAAGTTTGGGGATGCTCCGATCTCCAGAGCGAGATTGACATTGATGTCTCCAACTTCATTCCGGGCCATGGGCAGCGCGAGAATCTGAGACAGGATCAGAAATGGGAGATCATTGCCGATCGCCGGACCGCCTGCACCGAAAGGAACCTCCAACTCTTCCGAAATGCCATCGGGTGTTCGAATGATTATCGTCGCACCATCGCCAATTGTCGTGACGTTTGGTCTGTCTTCCAGCATTGTTTCAATGAACCAAGGCAGCAGATCGCCATTGTGGTAAGCAATCTCCCGCAGCACTGCTGCGCCGACAACATCGGGAAGTGGCAGGCCAGCGCAGCTCGCTATGAACATGTCGTACAGATCGTTCGCTTCTTCCTCCGAGTTGATGTTGGCCCCTAGAATGTCGCGAGCGATGACAATCGCAGCCGCTTTGGCGAGAATCTCTGGCACGCGCGGATACAGAAAACGGTCTCCGTCAGGCATCGACAAGTATGAAACCAAACCGCTATCGACGAGTCGTTTGATCCTTGGTTCGCCAAGCTTTGCCTCAGCTCCCTGCAGGGAAATGGCACCAAGGCCTTTGATGAGCACGATCGCACGCGGGTCGCCCGGCTGCCCGGATTCGTCTTCCATGAACGCCTTTGCGAAGCGCAGGAAGTCATCCCTCATGGTGCCATTCGCTATCCTCTCCCAGGCGCCGTCAAGAAGGCTTGGGCCAGTGACGGTCGGGACACGGGTAATGGTCATCATCATGCGTTGCTCGTCGATGATTGGCGGTGAGCCCAATGGCTTTTTTGCAATCAGGAGACGGAGAATGCGAGGCTGACGGTAGTCTGCGTTGAACTGTGAACCACGGTCGCAATGAAGGTTCCAATCCTCGGCCATCAGTTGGACTGCCGTGGCGAACTCGGGTTGAGAAAGAGGATCAAGGTCGATCCTGACAGCCTCGCGCCCAAATGCTGATACCTGCCCCGACCCGGTGATGGCCAGACTTTCAAACCAGGCCTCGTCAATCGCTGTCACAATTGCAATGCCGTTACCCTCACAGAGTTGAATGAGTTCCGAGACGTCCTGTCGGGTTCGCTCTCCCGATCCACCGCCCCAGCCGTCAACGACAATTGCGATTGGATGAGCGGCTGGTTGCTGGAGCCGGTGCAGAAGCCAGTGTCGGACTGTGTCCTCGCTGGCCGACCGGAACAGCTTGGCTGCTATGACATTTGCCATGAACCGGATCGGGCCATGGTCGGCAGCAACCGCGTCGATAAAGATTGGCGTAAGATCGCCGCGCGGGCACAACTGAGCGAGTACGTTGGTGCGCCCGGAAAGCGCCGGACCGACAAGCACCGTCACTCGGTTGCCAGCCTGGACGGATTCTGCAAGGGCCTCAACGGCCGTGCGTGGTATAGAGAATTCCTTGCATAGAGGCCGCGTGAGATCCCTGACGTCGCCGGTCATTTGGTCAAGAGCGCGCACCGATGCCGATCGAAGCAGATCGGCAAAGACGATGTCATCACGGGCCAGCAGGTCCCTCACGGCGTCGTCGTAGATCGCCCCCGCAAGCTGACTTGCATCTTTGAACCTTGCCGCAACCGCCGCCTCGTCGAATGTTTCGGTATCAACGACCGCTCCGTCGAAGCTTCGCAGTATGGAGGTCTCGACACCGTTCGTGACGATTGCCAGCGGAGCCATGGGTTCGACCAAGCGCGCGTAGGACAGCGCCTGGCGTACCGCATCCTTGTCGATGCTCTCGTCTGGCGCCTTCAGCTCGATGACCGCGAGAGGCTTGCCGCCGTTCCGAACAAGAATGTCGGCCCGCCCCCCGGCCCAGGTTTGCTTGCTTCCGATGGCGTGATCCGAGTGGCCCAGACGGATTGTGAATGTTTCCTGAAGGTCGATCGCCAGCCCGGGAAACGTCGCGGCGACGAACTTCGCAAGACGCGCCTCCAGTGTGGCCTCACTCACCGATTTGGGTTGTTGAGGTTTGGTTCCATCATCCATTTTCTAGACTCCAGGTACTTCGACCCACAACTCTTCGTTGGCAGCGGCCTGCTGGCCAATGCCACCGAGACCGTCACTCTGTTTGGCCGATTTCCTCAACCCCGGCAGGTTCGCCATCAGACAGGTCCTCGCACCCAGAAGCCCGAAGGGACTCTCTCCTGCAAGCAGTTTCTCCTTCGACAGCAATCCGGCATCCTCGAGCGCATCAAAGTCCGGCAGGTCTCGCAGCGTGTTGAGCCCGAAGTGGGACATAAACGTCCTGGTCGTCACATAGGTGTAGGGTGCCCCTTGGGTGGGGCTTCGGGGACCGGACGCAATGAAGTCTTGCGAACGCAGCACACCGATCAGGTCGCGGCTCACTTCCTTGCCAAAGAAGGACGACAGCTCGGCGCGGGTGATTGGTTGGAAATAGGCAATGCACATGAGGACCAGATTTTCCAGCTGCGACAGGGATCTTCCTGCACTGCCGCCGGCACCTTGGCCCGTTGCAGCGCGAATGGCGTCCGCGTAATTTTTCCGCGTCCAGTGCTGCCAGGCGCCCGCGACGGAGACGAGTTCGTAGGGTCGACCGCGCAATTCGTCGCGGATGTCGTCAATGATCAGATCGATGTTGCAGCTCTTGCCGACGACGCGCGCCAGGACCTCTCGCGTCACCGGTTCGCTTGCGGCGAAGATCACCGCTTCGACGCGACCCATCCATTCACGCCATCGCAACGCCGCCGGCAAATGCTTAAGTTCGGTGTCGACCAGCATTGGCTGGCTTTCCTTTATGTCACTGCTCCTTTCAGATGTTGCTGGGATCCAACAGCCTATCGGCGCGCCGGCCAAGTTCAGTTCCCAGTCGGCACGCCTCGGTGGCGCCGTGCGCCAGCGCCAGGCACACAGCCCGCTCAAAGTTTTGCTCCCCGGGCCGTATTCTCGTCGCGATCCCGCGCCCCGCCTTCTGCCTGGAAGGCTGGCGTAAAAACCTGCGCCATCAAAAGCGGAACCGGCCTTGGCCAACGCAGCTTTCGCGCCAGCACCAGGTCCGCTAGCCACCAACCGAGCGGCTCGGCATCGCGACGCGCACGATAAACGTAAGCGACGATCGCCGCGGCGGAGTACGGCGCCGGTCTCCCGTCATCGTCCACCACCAGATGAACGACCTGGTCGGCAACAGAGCAAAAAACTCGCCCCATCGCAACCCGAACAAATCGACGATGCCGGCAAGCATGTCGGCATCGAGCTCGGGCACCCTCGATACGAGCCGACGTCAAGCAGCCAACCACCTGCGGGACCGATTGCCGACAAATCAGCCCCAGGCGGGGGCAAATTCCAGACGTCGCGCAACGCTGCCTCGTCCTCGATGCGGCCAGCGAGCCGCACCGCCGCGACTGCGTTTCTCAGCGCCAGGCGTTGTCGCCAGGCGCCCACCCTTGGCGGATCGGAGCGCACCAGCACGTCCAGCGCGTTGAGGGCCGCGCCTGCCATGACGGCAGCCGCGGCATCGGTCGCGACTGGTCCGTGCGGGATCGCCCAGCCGGACACAGTCGGTGTAGCCAAGGCGACAAAAGGCGAGGTGGGAGCTCGAATCACGCCGGATCATGATAAATCGCCTGTGCGCTTTTGGCCATCAGATAGACCATTTTCCGCACAGCCTGTCATGTTAAAAAAACGAACGATAATGTTGCATTATCAGTGCCTTAGTCTCTTGTCATAGCCCACGACAAGGGCGGCAACCTCTCGATGCTCGTTTCAGATCACTCCCCATGCCCGAAACCTTCCCCTCCCCGTCATCTCGCGCAGGCCGAGCTCGCCGACCAGGTTGAGTGCCCCCTGTTTTGTCACCTTTAGCCGCTCCTGGATCATGCCGGTCGAGACGAGTGGCCGCGACAGCACCAGTTCAACCAGGTCGGACAGTTTGGAGCTGGCGCGGCGGTCGCGGAGTTTTCGCTCCATCTGGCTTTTTGCCAGCACCAGCCGATCGTGTTCCTTCAGGCCGGCCAGCGCCGCGTCGTGGATTCCATCGAGGCAGGCCAGCAACCGATCGGAGCGATTGCGCGCTCGTCGCCGCTCCCGCGGAATGTTTTTGGCGCCGAGATGCAGGCTGGCCAGATGGTTGGCGGCAAGACCTTCCTGCCGCAGCAGCGCGGCAACAAGCAGCGGCCCGAGCCAAACGCCATGCTGAAGCACCTCGATGTCCGACCAGGCCTCGAGCAGGATCGCGCCGCGCAGGACGACCGGCAGATCGCGTGTCCTGGCGATAACGTCCTGCCATTCGGCCAGCCGTTCTTCTTCATTCCAGTCAAGATCGTAGATCAGGCCGTTTTGCGACTCCGGCCGGTGACGAAGTGACGTCTCCTCTCTTCGAGCAGGCACGTCGGCGCCGCTCAGAATCTTCGACGAGCGTGCCAGGACGGCATCGATCTCGGCAAACTCCTCAGCCAGAAGCTCGTCCTCAATATCGTCCCGAACATCGGCTTCAACGACGCTGTTTCCAGCCCCCTCCCCTTCCCGGCTTTTTGGCCCCGATGCCGGCATCGCACCGCCCCGGCCGGCCAGCGCCAAAAGCCCGTCGCGGCTGAGCGCCCAGTCCGGCTTCTGTGCAAAAATTCGCCGTCGGGTTCGCAGCACCGCATGCGCGCGGGTGAGCTCGTGGGTCGGTGTCCGAATGTCCATATGGGCGTCGTGGAGGACGAGGTCTTCGACGTGGACGAGTTCGCCCGCGAGCCAGAGCGCGGCAGCCGCGTCGGCGAAGTGCTGGCGCTCGACAAAACCGTGGCGGACCGGTGAGCGGGCCAGCCGCTCGCCAAGCCGCGCCAGAACCTCGGTGGCCTTCGCGACAGGGGCGATGAGGGTGTCGAGGGACAAAGCACCGATTTCGTAAGCCATTGTTTTCATGATGCCTGATTCGCGTTAGTCAAGCTATCCGGCTGTTAAGTTGACTTGCAGGGGATTTTCTCCAGCGGCTTTCTCACTATCGATAATGACCACATATCGGGACTGTACAGCCCACGCCCTGGGGCGATCAGGAGGCTAGAAAACGTTGATTTTCAGGCTTATCGAAGCCGTAGGAGGTACGCAAAGGACTACTAGAGACGTTTACAAACGATCGTTTGTTGATATCTTCGGTGTTTGTACAAACGCCTCTTTCCCCTACTGAGAGACGCCGCAAATGGCCCGTGAAGCGCAAGATCGACGCTCCGGACGACCAAGAGGCCGGCAAATCGGCTACGCGCGCGTGTCGACGGACGAACAAGCGACGGAAGCGCAGGAGATTGAGCTGCGATC
Source organism: Mesorhizobium sp. M0208 (assembly GCF_040322015.1). Classification (NCBI taxonomy): domain Bacteria; kingdom Pseudomonadati; phylum Pseudomonadota; class Alphaproteobacteria; order Hyphomicrobiales; family Phyllobacteriaceae; genus Mesorhizobium; species Mesorhizobium sp. M0208. Next base: position 63,234 of record NZ_JAMYSP010000030.1, read on the forward strand.
GGCCGGTTGTGACGTCGTCGTTCAGGAACATGGATCCGGCGCGTCGAGAGCTCGCCCGGCCCTACTGCGGTTGATGAGCGACATCGGCGCCGGCGATGTCCTGGTCGTCGTGCGTCTCGATCGCCTTGCGCGCTCGGTCAGCCACCTTCTTCAGGTGATCGAGGATCTGACTGAGAAGGGCGCGCATTTCCGATCTCTCCGAGATCCAATCGACACGTCGACGCCACAGGGCATGTTTTCGCTACAGGTACTCGGCGCCGTTGCCCAGCTCGAGCGTGCACTGATTTCGGAGCGAACCAAGGCCGGCATCATCGCTGCACGATCCAAGGGGCGACTACCAGGCAATCCTGGTATCCGGGAGCGCAGGCCCGAAGCCCTGGCGAAAATGACCGCGATACAAAAGGCAGCCTATGGCCGACGGCTACAATCAACGATGAACCAGTGGCTTCCGACGGTCCGTCGGATGCGACCAGACCATAACTGGGACGACATCGCTCGGGTCCTGAACCAGCGCGGCCTCGACTGGACGCCTGAACGACTGCGGCGGGCAGTGAGGTGGCTCGTCACAGAGCACCTGGCCGAATCCACACTGCTAAAGCGGGCGTCTCCTCTGCCTCCCGAAGATCGCCTGATGACTCTTGTGGCAGGGATTTCGCAGTCTAACCCAGACCTGTCGCTCCGCGACATCGCTGGCCAGCTCGAGCGCCTGCATGAGCGAACCCCACGAGGAAGCGCAAAATGGTCTGCCTCCTCAGTCAAGAACCTACTCGATCGAGCCCACCGGGTTGGACTCGTCGCCGAACTACCCACGAGCTAACCGTCATCCCGCTGCAGAACAGTCCTCAGTTTACGGTCCGTGGCTGACGTTCAACATTCCCGAGCCGCTTGTACGCGGCCCAGGCATCAGCTGGAACAGCGCTGCCGGCCCGCGCCAGCCAAGCCGCACGATCGGATTCGGCGAGTGAGTTCCACCACACCATTCCGGCGGTTTCATCGGGCGTCGGTTCCTGGTCGTGTTGGTTTTTTCATGCCTTCGATGCTCTCATAAGACGCTCGTCCCGGCAAGCGCTGCAGCCACCGTCCACGGATCGAAAACCGCCCGGCTGATCATGATCCGCGCCCTGGCTTGTCGAGGCTGCGGCGCAACGCATTGCTGATTTCCAGCCGGGATTCGGTGCGGACGACCTTGCCCGCCATCTCCAAATCGACGGCAGCGGCTTCAGCTCCGGTTCCGGTCGTCTTCGACGCGTCAAGCTTGGCCCGCAACAAGGCCATCACCATCGGCCAGACCGAGAACTTTCCGACCTTTGCTCGATCTGTCAGGCTGCGCAAATAGCCGCCGGCGCTGTTGATCTGGTCCTGCCGCTGGTAGATCGCGGCAATGGTAATCGCCGCCTGCTGCTCACCCATTGCCGTTCGCGCTTCCTCCCAGGCGCTCGGGCTGACGCCCATGGACGGTCGGGCAACCTCGGCCGCGGCCAGAAATTCACGCCAGTTGCGGATTCCGCCGCCGCCCTTCACCAGCCAAAGCATGTTCGGGCAGGCATCCAGCACGATCCCTAGCGGTAGTTCGCGTTTCGGTAGGCTCCGTACGTTGTCGGTGTCCGTAACGTTGGCGCCCGCTTCATCTTTATTTCCTGAGCGGCTTTGAGATTCAATTTTAGAGTCTGGTTTTGAATTCTGTATGTGGCGCCCATTTTGGGACTCATTGGCGTCCACTTTCTGTGTTTTTACAAATGATTCCAATGCTTCACGCACTTCAGCCCAAAGGCCTTCAAGCTCCTCGGCAATCGCCTCGAGGGTTTGTCTGGGTGCGGTGCGTGGTATTTGGCCGACAATCGCCTGGTAGGCCTGCTGGACCCTGCCCCAGTTCGCCGGCACGCCTTCCTCAATGCCGGCCTCGATCATCTTGACGATGTCACGGCGGCATATGGTTAGCCGCTCTTTAACGAGACGAAAGGCCTTCTTCTCAGATCTGACCGCTTCCGCAAGATTCTTGAACTCCTCAGCGCGCGCGACGATCGGCGAGATGTCGAAGCCATAGGCTTGCTCGATCTCGCCCCCCTGCCCTTTCCGGGCGAAGCGCTTGCCGTTTGGGCTGTCCCGACGAATGATCAATCCACACTCGACCAGAACGGCCAGGTGCCGCCGTAAGGTCGTTGGGGGCATGCCATTGGCGCGGCGGATAAGCTGCTCGTTGGATGGCCATACAACCAGTTCGCTGTCGCCATAAAGCGCTGTGTCCGGATGGAACGACAACAGCGCGTCGAGAATAGCCAAAGCGCGATCGGTGGCGCCCAGAGCGATCCTGGCGTCCTTGATATCTTGGAAGACATGCCATTTGTGGACGATCGCGTCCTTCGGCACGGCCCTTGCGGTGACTTGGCTTGAAATCATGCCAAGCGTCATCGATCGCCGCCCAAAGGGCGTCGTCGCAATATTCGTCTCCATTTTCTTTCACCCTCGATTAGGCAAAAGAAACCTGCTCGCCAAAACGACGCCAATGACTCTTGACAGTGATTCGTGGAGATGCGATTCTCAGAGTGCTTAGTTCAGAGAGAGGCTTCCACGGCTTGCCGTTCGGGGGCCTTTTTCTTTTGCGGTTTCAGACTCCTTGTTTCGTGATGGACTTCCGAAAGGCCTCAAACAGGTCGTCCAGTTGTCCGGCGATAAACGCTGCGAAACGCGATCCTTCAGCCTCTCCCACGGCAATCATGGTAGTTTTTCCGTTGTCTTTGAGGCTGACGCTGACTGTTTTGTCTGGAGCAGCCCAGGATTTCATAGCAATCTTGGGCTTTGATGGCTTGGCCGGACCCGCAGGTTCTTTGATCGCATTATGCTCCGATGGAAGCGTCTCAAGCAGAATAATGAATCTGTCGTCGGACGTTGCCTCGCGGAATTTGTTTTTGCGAATAAGATCGAAAGCTTTTGCGGGTGAGCCGTCTATGGAATAGCGGTTCGAGAATTCCTGCCATCGTCCTCGACCAATCCCGGGAGCTTTACCAATCGATTGCAGTATCTCCTTGTCGACCGATGAGGCGATTTTGATCATCTCGGAGACATGCGATTTTCCTGTCGACAGCGAAGCGCAGATGGTGTCCCGTTTGTATCCCGCTTCCTGCTGCGCAAGCGCAAAAGCGCACTTCTCAATGTATGAAAGATCCTCTCGAGCGGTGTTTTCTTCGCCTTGGAAAATGACTGCTTGTTCATCAGTTAACTCGCGGACGGCCGCTTTGAATCCGATCCCAAGCTGCTTAGCTGCCGCTAATCTTCTGCGACCATAGACGATTTGAAACTCGCCATCCTTGCCTTGTACTGGCCGAACCAATCCAGGCACAATTTGACCGCGCTCCCGCATGGATTCAGTGATCTCAGCAATGGCGGAAATCTCGTAGGCGTCATCATATCGATCGGTGATAGACGACGGCCGTATTTTGTCGGGATCGAGTTCAATGATCTGTTCGCCTGACTTCAGTAACTTGTCGGCGATATCGCTACGCTCTTGCATTTGGCGAACACCAGCCGCCACCTTCATCAGGTGCGGCGATGACGTGCGGCGGCTGACGCCCTCCTCCGAATTGTCCTCCCCGAGTTGCCCCAAAACAGCAGCAAACATGCCCTTAGAATCTTTACGGCTCACTGTTCACGCCTCCATGCCATTGTGATGAGGCTTTCTATTTCCGCGTTCGCGGCATTGATCGATTCGATTGCACGATCATAAGTTTTAGGTGCCGAAAACCTCGATCGTTGCACTTCATAGAGGCTCTGCTTCCAAGTGAGAGCGTCCGCAACCGCAGTGGATTTGGAGACTGAATTCAGAAGTAAATCCTCGCCAAACACTTGGCGCATTAGGGCCTGCATGTTGGCTTGCGGGTGGTCGTTGGCCTCAAACTTTGTGATGAGGAATTTGGCGAAATCCCAACGTGCGCCTGCACCAGCCTCATCCAGGATTTGCATATAAGATGCGGCCAGCTCCAAAAACTTCCCTGTGGAGTCGACATCGAGCATGTGCGCTGGAACTGGGATTAGGACTCCGGTAGCGGCAGTGAGCGACGAAAGTGTCAGGAAATTGAGTGACGGCGCACAGTCGAGAAGAACGATGTCGTAGCTATCGACGATCTGTTCGAGGGCCTGTGACACTCGAAGCAGAAAACTGGTTCCACCGCTCTTGCGCATCTCAAGGGTAACGGCCGTCTCGAATTCTGTCAGCTCAAGACCGGCGCAGATGACGTCGAATCCGATGATATGCGTCTGATGAATAATCTTTTCCGTTGGCACCGGATCATCAAACCGAATCGCTGAGTAAAGGGTGTCACCTTCTCGGTAGTCAAATCCGGGTAACGCTCCTTGCAGACTTGTTAACGACGCCTGGGGATCCATGTCGACTGCGAGAACGCGATATCCACGTAGTGCCAACCAATGACCCAAGTGAATAGTGGTCGCTGTCTTGGACGATCCACCTTTGAAGTTCGTGATCGCGATGATCTGGCAATCCTCGCCTTTAACACGACGAGGATTGATCCATTTCTTCCGTGCCTTTTCCGCCAGGTGCATCCGAAGGTCCAGCACCTGCTCCACAGAATATAAGCGCTTTCCGGTGGTCGTTGTCTCTGGCTCAGGCCCCTGCCCTTTTAAGGAGACCTGCCTTATGTAAGCTTCGGTCACTCCTAGCAATGCTGCCACTTCCGTCGAAGTGAATTTGCGCATCGTACGAATCGCATCAGGAGGATACTGAGCCAGCGAAAGATTGTTGAGTGCCTTCTCGAGTTTCGTCGAAAAGGTATTCATGAACTGAAGGCTACTTAGATGCCGCGTCACCCAGATTCTCCTCTTGCACCCAGCGCCTATTGATAGCGACTGTGGTTAACAAGCTGTTAACGCCACGCCAACTACGCCAACTTTTCGAATTACGCGGTTTTTCCGTTACTGGAGGTATGCCCGATTCGGAGAATTCGAGCAAATGGACACAGGGCAGTTCCCAGCTGGGAACTTTTCGTTATCGCTGGCTTCCCTGTGCCGTCAAAGTTGCGCATCAGGTATTGAAAAAGACCGCTATGAAGCTGGTTATGCAGCATGGGCACGGGCGAGCCCCGTTGCCCGTTTTGTCCTCCTAGATAGTCGACGTTGGTGTACGCGGTTGGCCTCTGGCTTCCGCGTACGGCGGCGAGCGACCTACAGAAGCGCAGGTAGGTTTCGGCGCATGGAGAGATACCCCCTCCCCCCACTTTGGCGCGGCGGCGAAATTCCCGTTGTGACGGAGGTACTGAGCTCGCGCAGTCCTAGGGGAGTCACCATCCTTTGCGTCGGAGACGATGGGTTGTGTCTGTGATGCAGCCATGCCGCGCCGCTTCCGATGTCACTTCGGTGATCGCCCCCCAGACTGACAAGTTAGACGCCCCACGGCCCCTACCCTGCAACGAGGCATTCCGTCCGGGCCGAGCGGCTCTCGCGAATGGCAACTCAGCGGCTCGGATCTGTCGCCAGGCGCCCCATGCGATTTGACAGCAATCAGCACCGTTTGGCACGTGGACGTCCTGTCCACGCGCACTTTCCTCCAGCGTCGAGCAAGAGGCTCCTGCAGTCGCCAGGCAACTTCCCTCGGGGGCTAGTCCAAGTGTCGGCGAACGATCCTGGAGAACTCATCGAGAAGCAACTTCTCGCACAACCCGTACTTTGAGTTCCCAGCTGGGAACAGCTCTTCAAGTTGGAGGCTTGCGACCGCACCAATAAACCTTGGAAACCCATCAACATGATGGTTGGATCTGTGGCGCCGGGGTGGATTGGCGCATCCAGAGTCACCTGCGGCTGGGGGGCGTACCGCACTCTACAATCCTGACGCCTTAGTTAGATTGACGCGGAAGCGATCGCGCCGGCGCTGGTATTTGCGTGTCATCTCTGCCGAGGCGTGACCAAGCTGCTTCTGCACGTAGCGCTCGTCAACCTCGGCAGAGGACGCGAGGCCGGCACGCAGCGAGTGGCCCGAAAACTTTTGGCCGCGCTCGCCCTCGGAAAGATCACCGCGCACGCCGGCGGCCAAGGCCGCGCGTTTGACCAGCCGCGCCACCTCCTGATCGTTGAGCCGCTCGGCGCCCACAGCTTTGCCCTGCCCCGTGACGCGGCGGAAGAGGGGGCCATGCGCGATGCGGGCCAGCTTCAGCCAGGTCTGCAGGGCGACGACCGGGCAGGTGGCATCGGACGAGCCGCGGCCAATCTCGACCTCGCGCCAGCCGGTCTTGCCTCGCAGCGTAACCAGCACGCCCTTGTCCGGGAAAAATTCAATCCAGCCGCACCCGTCCTCGGTTTGATCGCGCGCAACATCGAGGCCCACGATTTCGGAGCGGCGCAAGCCGCCGGCGAAGCCCAAAAGCAACATGGCGCGGCCGCGCAGACCGCGCAGCGTGCCACGATCGAGCGTTTCCAGCATGGCGACAAGATCGTCGCGCAGGATGGCTTCCTTTTGACGGGGAGGGGAGGCGTGTTTATTGCGGATACCGGCGAGCACGGTGGCGATATGCCGGTCCTTCCGGTCGAGCGGTTGACCGCGTTGCGTATAGTTCCAGGTCAGCGACGACAGGCGGCGCTCAATGGTCGACACAGACTTTTTGTCCCGTTCCGATCCTGAGGCCTGGGCCGTGATGTAGAGGCCGACGACTTGTGGATCTGGCGGCAGCGGATCAAACGCCTGGCGCCGGCACCAGGCGCAAAAATGCTTCCAGTCGGCGGCATAGGCGCGACGGGTGTTTGCCGAACTCGCCGCCTCGACGTAATCGCGCGCGCGGTCGGCCAGCTTTTCGAGATGCGCAGGCAGTGATGCTTGTCGCGAGTCGAGGACCTGCGTGGGAGGGGAGGGAGCCTCATCCGGGTGCCCCATTTCCATGACGACGTCGACAATGTCAGGCAGGTCGCTGGTGTCGACCGCGTCGATGGGCGTCATGAAATTACGGGGACTGCCCATCGAAACTCTCGATCATTTGAATGTCACAGTGGTGCGATTCTGAGAGCCCCAACGTGCGACCAAAGCGCCCAATTGTCCACCGCGAGGTGCTTGACCAATAGCTCCCGAGATTTGCGCCGGTCGCGTACGACCACACGCTGGGTCGTGCTATAGCATGACCGGGCGACGGACCATGTCCGATCCAGTGTTGACCCTCCTAGGGCCCTCTTTCTCAGTGCCAATCCTTGCCTTCATGTTCAACATCCCTTATGTTTCGTTCAACAGGAGAATCCAGGATGAGCGTACGTGGCGCAACGGCAGCCGAAAGCGAGGAGCGGATCGCCCACACCCGGAACCGTCTGGTGCTTGAGCAGGCGAGGGCGGTCGGCCTTCTCGGCGCGGCCAAGAACACACGTCTTTCCGGCAGGGTGCCGTCGGAATTGATCGAGGCGGCAAAGAAGCGCGCTCATGTGACCTCCGACACTGAGCTGCTGGAGCTCGCCTTGTCGCGGCTGGCCCTCGAGGACGATTTTGGCGCCCGGCTCGTCCGCCGCAAGGGCAGCATCTCCGCAGACATTGATCTTGGCGTTTGATCTCGGGAGCGCACTGCGTTCCCTCAAACCACAGCGGCGTGCCGGCGGGCTGGAACGGCGGCCGGATTCCGCTCTGTCCTGGGCAGGGGACCAGGCGCCTGTCGGCGGTGCATTGCTTCTCGACACGAGCGTCTATCTGGATGTCCTTCAGGGCCGCACGCCCGAAGTGGTCGACGACCTTCTGACCTATCGGCTCTGTCAGCACTCGGCCGTCTGCCTTGCCGAGCTCAGCCACCTGTTCGGCCGGCTCGACCCAGCGCACCCCACGACGAAGTCGGTCCTGAAAGTGGTTGCAGGCACGATTGAAGACATTCCAGTGCACCGGCTGCATGCACCCGACGCCACCGCCTGGGGACGCGCCGGCATGCTTGCCGGCCTGCTGTTCCGGCTGAGCCGTCTGCCGAAAGGGGAGGGGCATGAACGCCGCTTCCTCAACGATGCGCTGATCTTTCACCAGGCCGGTCTGCTGGGCGCGACGGTCCTGACCGGCAATGTTCGGGATTTCGATTACCTCAACCAGCTTGTTCCGTCGGTGCGTGTGATCTTCTACCGGCCGGTGACAGACTTGCGCCCGCAGGGTTGAAAGCGTCTGTGGCAGATATGCCCGTGCACCGTGTTCGTCCAACCTCCTTTAATGACCACCAGTGTCACTCTTCCTAGATGAGTGGACGGTATGTCTTTGTTTTGTAACATTCATCACTCATCCTAATCGAGTGGATTCGTCCCGGTT